>JAEXLY010000143.1 GCA_023444765.1 Pseudomonadota bacterium
CGGTCGAGGGCCGCCCCCGCGGATCCCGGGTAGGATGCAGCCCTGGACCGCTACTGCAGGTTCTCGCCGGCCAAGGCGCGCTCCGTACCGCCGGCGCTCGCCACGCGGGCCATGACCTGCCCATCGACGACCGGCAGACGGTCGCCCGGATCCTCCTGCAGGCGGATCGTGTCGCTGCGACCGTCGTAGCGATAGGTGACGTCGTAGGCGACGGTCCGGTCCTCGGTGCCCAGCGAGATGCGATCGCCGGGCTTGTCTCCGGTGCGCATCGTGCCCGTGGTGCCGTCGGGGTTGCGGTAGGTCACGTTCCAGGCGACCACGCGCGAGGACTGCGAGGTGTCGTTGACGGTCCGGCACTGGCGATCGACGCGCTCGACCACGCGGCCGCCCACATGGTTGCGGTCCACGCGGTTGCCGATCATGCCCCCGGCGGTGGCGCCCGCGGCGGTGGCCAGCTTGCGGCCGTTGCCACTGCCGACCTGGTTGCCGACCAGTCCGCCGATCACGGCGCCGGCCACGGTGCCGCCCACGTTGCCGTCGCGTTCGGGCAGGCGCTCCTGCACCACCACGTCCTCGCACACCTGGCGCGGGGAAGTCGAGGTCGTGGTCTCGCGCACCGGTTCGGAGCCGATGACGGTAGCGAAGAGCTCGGCCTTCTCGGTCACCGGGGTGACGCCGATGACATCGGCATACTCGAGCTGCCCCGCGCGCGAACCGGCCTCGACGGAAGCCCCCAGGTCCGCGTCGCGGCTGTTGTGATAGGCGCCGATGGCGACGCCACCCACCAGCAGGGCGGCCAGGGCAATGGCCAGGGTGTTGCTCTTCATGGGTTCTCCTTCCGGGCGCACGCCCGCTGCTTGTGCAGGGCGGATTGCAGCACCCCGAAGCTGAACGGAGGCCGGAAAAGTTCCCGCTATCTGACGGCGCAGTGAACTGCGCCACACAATGGCGCGTGGTAGCGTGCCGCTGTCGCCGCCTGTTCCGGTTAACCCCATGGCCAATCCCCTGTTGCTGCCGCTCCTGAACTGGGCGCGTGGGCTGCGCTACCCCACCCTGTTCAAGCTGACCGCATTCGCGTTCGCGATCAGCGTCCTGTGGCCGTTCGACCCGATCCCGTTCATCGACGAGATCGTGCTCGGCCTGGGTACGCTGCTGCTCGCCAACTGGAAACAGCGCAAGGATCCGCGCGAACGCCCGATCGACGGCAAGGCGTCCAGGCGCTGACTCCCCGGGTCCGCACATGCTGCTGGTCGACAGCCACTGCCATCTCGACGCGGGCGAGTTCGATGCCGATCGCGATGCCGTGATCGCCAGCGCTCGCGCGGCCGGCGTGGTCCAGCAGGTGGTGCCGGCCACGCACGCGGATGGATGGACCGGACTGCGCGAGGTCTGCCGGTCCGCGCCGGGCCTGTATCCGGCCTACGGCCTGCACCCGGTGTTCCTCCCGCATCACCGCGACGGCGATCTGGAGCGCCTGCACGCCTGGCTGCGGGGCGAGCGGCCGGTGGCGGTGGGCGAATGCGGCCTGGACCTCTTCCTGGACGACCTGGACCGGGATACGCAGCAGCGCTGGTTCGAGGGCCAGTTGCGGCTGGCGCGGGAGTTCGACCTTCCGGTGATCGTCCACGCGCGGCGCGCGGTGGATGCGGTCCTCGCGACGCTGCGGCGGATCGGCGGCGGCCGCGGCGCGGACAATGCGCTGCGGGGGGTCGTCCACAGTTTCTCGGGCAGCGGGGAACAGGCGCGCCAGTTGTGGAAGCTCGGCTTCCTGGTCGGCCTCGGCGGCCCGGTCACCTACGATCGGGCCCGGCGACTGCGCCGGCTGGCGGCCTCGATGCCGTTGGAGTACCTGCTGCTGGAAACCGATGCGCCCGACCAGCCGGACGCGGAGAACAGGGGCCGGCGCAACGAGCCGGCCAAGCTGGCGACGGTGCTCGACACGATCGCGCGGCTGCGCGACGACGATCCCGCGGCGATCGCCGCGGCGACCACCGCGAACGCGCGCCGGCTGTTCGCCCTGCCGCCCGTCTAGCCCGGCGCGCCCCTCAGGATCCCGCGGGCTTGAGCAGGATCTCCAGCGACTTGCCCACGGCGGCGAAGGCGAAGGCGCCGGTGATGTGCGTGGCGGCGCCCAGGCCCGCGCCGCAGTCGAGCTTGAGCGCCGCATCGGGCCCGGTCTCCGGCCGCAGGCCGCAAACGCTGCCGTCGGCCTGGGGATACCTGACGTTCTCCAGCGAGTAGATCGCCGGAACGCCGAAGTAGCGGCCGCGGTTCTTGGGGAAGTTGAACTCCGCGCGCAGCTTCTTGCGGATCAGCGCCAGCATCGCGTCGTGCTCGGTGCGCGACAGATCGCGGACGCGCACCTGGGTCGGATCGGTCCGGCCGCCTGCGGCTCCCACGGTGACCACCGGCAGCTTGCGCCGGCGGCACCACGCGATCAGTTCGACCTTGCTGCGGAAACTGTCGCAGGCATCGACCACCAGGTCGTAGCGCTGGTCGAGCAGTTCGCCGAGGTTGCCGGGGGTGAGGAACCTGGGCACCACGTCCAGCGAGATCGCGGGGCTGATGGCGCGGCAGCGCTCGGCCATCGCCTCGGCCTTGTTGCGACCGTAGCCGCCCGCCAGCGCGGGCAACTGGCGGTTGGTGTTGGACAGGCACAGGTCGTCGGCGTCGATGAGGGCGAGATGGCCGACGGCGCTGCGGGCCAGCGCCTCCGCCACCCACGATCCCACGCCGCCCAGCCCCACCACCGCCACGCGCCGGCCGCGCAGGCGATCGATCGCGCCGCGCCCGTAAAGCCGGTCGATGCCGGCGAACCGCTCTGTCCACACCTTGACGTCCATGGCGACAAGTCTAACGGCGGGGCCGCGTGGTATCGTCCCGGCCACACCCGCTACCCCCGGATACCGCCATGTCCGCAGCACCACCGCCCGCAGCGCGGGAAGACCGCAAGCCGCCATCGGCCGCGTCGCGCTACCTCTTTGTCTTCCTGCTCGGACTGGTGATCGGCATCGTGGCCGTGGTGATGCTGTTGCGCGCCCTGGAGTCGCGCAAGACCTGGCGTGACCACTATCCCGGCGCACTCATGCACGTGCTGTCGGCGCAGACCGCGCAGCTGCGCGACAATGCCGGCGCCAATCGTTGCAGCCCCACGGACACCCTGCCCCACCTGCAGTCGCTGCGCAGCCTGGGCAACGATTTCGAGCGTGCATTCCACGACCTGCGCGACGACCAGCGCTTCGTCCAGCACGCCGCGCAGTTTCGCGGCACCCTCGATGCGGCTTTGGCGTCGCCCGCTGTCGGCTGCGAGGGCGTGCAGCAGACGGCGGCGAAGATCGGCGAGGCGTGCAAGGCCTGCCATCAGGATTTCCGCTAGGTCTCGCCCTGCCGCACGCCTGAACCGCGACTGCACCGCCTGGCGGGGATGCATCGAGCGACCGGTGCAATTGCCGCGATGTTCACCAGGACGCTTCCAGTATCCGGTCCGTGCCGCGCGACGCGTGGCCGCTCGACCCCGGAGCTGAGGAGCCCTTCGATGAATATCCGCATGCGCATGACCTGTGTCGCCACGATCGCAACGCTCGCCCTCGCCGGCTGCGCCAGCACCTCGCCGGGCTACGGCTCCGGCTACGGGTCCACCGCGCCGGCACCGCCCTCGGGCCGCTGCTACGACTGCGGCACCGTGGTAGCGATCCGGACCGCCTCGGGCGACGGCGGCACCAACGTCGCCGGACCGGTGCTAGGAGGCATCGTCGGTGCGGTCGCCGCCAAGGAGCTGGCGCGGCGCAACACCGACAGCGAGGGCCGGCGCAACGTCGCCATCGCCGCTGGCGCGGCCGGTGGTGCAGTGGCCGGCAATGCCGTCCAGAACCGCGTGGAGGGCAACCGCAGCGGCTATACCGTGCAGATCCGCATGGACGACGGCCGCACCACCTCGGTCCACCAGGCCGACCTGGGCGGTATCCGCGAGGGTTCCTACGTGCGCGTGCAGAACGGACGCGCGTGGCTGTACTGATCGCGCCCTGAAACGCATGCCGTCGCGGCGCTCCGCGACGGCGACGACCGAATGAACCGGCAGAGGCCCCGCGACAGACGGGGCCTCTTCTTTTTACACCGCCGTCCGATGCCCTCACGCGCGCGCCAGGCGTGCGTCGGACTGCAGGCCCCGGCGCCATCCAGCCTGCGGGCATGCGCCTCCCGGGCGGCACGCAACCGCACCGATGGCGCGATGGCGAGATGGAGCCATGGAGCGATGGACCGCCAGCGTGGCGCGGCCCCGCGCCCGTGCGGAGCGCTCGCGCATGGGCGCGTCGACGGATCGACCACCAGAAGACCGGTCGCAACACCCATTGCGTCGGCGCCGCGCGACCGGGAGGCCACTGCCCGGGCGTTCATCCCCTGCCGGTGGCCGGCGCCCCTGCCGCGCCGACCGTCGCAAGTGGGAGAAGTGTCCTCCAATTTGCCAGAATGCCGCAGCGGCGGTCGTCGCGACCCGGAGCGTCCATGGATACCCAGTCGATCTATTACGCCGTGGCGGTGCTGCTGGTGCTGCTGGGTATCGCCGGAACCGTCCTGCCGGCGATCCCCGGGCTGCCGCTGGTCTTCGCCGGCATGCTGCTGGCGGCCTGGGCAGGGGATTTCCAGCAGATCGGCGGATGGACACTGCTGATACTGGCGATCCTGACGCTGGTCTCGATCGGCGTGGACTTCCTCGCCTCGGCCGCGGGCGCCAGGCGGGTGGGGGCCAGCCGGCTCGCGGTCGCCGGGGCGCTGGCCGGCACGGTGGTCGGCCTCTTCTTCGGCCTCGTCGGCGTGTTCGCAGGTCCGTTCGTGGGCGCGGTGCTCGGCGAGCTGGTCGACCATCGTGGCCTGGCCCACCGGGATCTGGGCCGTGCCACGAAGGTCGGGATCGGGACCTGGTTCGGGATCTTCGTCGGCATCGTGCTGAAGCTGACCCTGGCGTTCGCGATGGTGGGCGTGTTCGCCCTGGCCTGGTGGACCGATTGACGCCGCCTTGCCGGAGCGCGGCTAGACTCCCGCTTTTCCGACGCAGTATCCGCATGGCCGCATCGCCGTCGCGCCCCTCGCGCACGTTCGCCTTCGTGCTGTTCTCCCTGCTGACGCTTGCCGGACTGTGCGCGCCGTCGATCGCCCTGGCGATGCAGGACGGCGCCCCGTCCACGCTGGCGGCTGCCCCGGCGCAGCCCCCGCCCCCCTCGGACGTCGGCGCTGCGGCGGCCGCGCCTGCCATCCCCGGGGCGGAAACGGACCTGCGCGGCCGCTTCGACGATGCGTTCGACACGCTGGCGGATACTGCGGCAGCGTTCCTCGCCTGGCTTCCGCTGCTGGTGGTGGCGGTGCTGATCGTCGCGTTCTCGGCCTGGCTGGCCGGCTTCGTGGCGCGCAGGCTCCACCTGTTGCGCCTGCGCACCGACAACCCCTACATGAACGGGCTGATCCGCAACGTGCTGCGGACGGTCATCATCCTGTTCGGCGTCGTTGTCGCACTCAACCTGCTCAACGCCACCGCCCTGGTCACGGCGGTGCTGGGTTCGGCGGGCGTGGTCGGGCTGGTGCTGGGCTTCGCCTTCAAGGACATCGCCGAGAACTATGTCGCAGGCATCCTGCTCAGCCTGCGCCAGCCGTTCGCACCCGGCGACCACGTGGTGATCGACGGCAACGAGGGCAAGGTGGTCGCGCTGCACTCGCGCACCACCATGCTGATGACGCTTGAAGGCAACGAACTGCGCCTGCCCAACGCGCTGGTCTTCAAGGCCATCATCCTCAACTACACCCGCAATCCCAAGCGGCGCTTCGACTTCACCATCCCGATCGATGTCGGCCAGTCGATCCGCACCGCGCAGTCGCTGGCCCTGGAACAGATCAGCGGCGTCGAAGGCCTGCTGCAGGACCCGCGTCCGTCCTGGACGGTGCACGAGTACGGGGCGGCCGGCATCGTGCTGCGCTTCTTCGGCTGGGTGGACCAGCGAAAGAGCGACCTGGGCAAGGTCCGCAGCGAGTCCATCCGCCGGGTCAAGGCCGCGTTCGCCCGCGAGGGCATCGAACCTCCGCGCACGACCTACCATATCCTCGCCGCACGCCAGCCGGCCGGTGAACTGCCCGCCTCGCCGCCCGAGCCGGTCCACGGCATCCCTGCCGACACATCGGTCAACCGCGACATCGACCGCCAGCTGGCCGATGCCCAGCAGGCAGCCGCAGCGGACACCAACCTCCTCGATCCTTCCGCGACCAGACCATGACCCGATCCGCCGTTGCCGCCAGCTTCGCCCTCGCCTTCGTGGCGGCGCCGTGCCTCGCGCAGACCCCGACCAGCCTGGAAGCATGCGCGGCGCTGGAGGTCGATGCCGCGCGGCTTGCCTGCTACGACGTGCTCGCCGGCCGTCGTACCGCCGACACCGCACGGAACGGGGCTGCCGCCGGGGCCGCGCAGGACGCCGTCCGGACCGGCACCGCCGCACGCGCC
>JAEXLY010000146.1 GCA_023444765.1 Pseudomonadota bacterium
ATCAAGACCAGGTGGTTGATAGGCTGGGTGTGTAAGCGCAGTAATGCGTTGAGCTAACCAGTACTAATGATCCGTGTGGCTTGACCATATAACCTCAAGTGGCCTTGGACTCTGCGACAACGTCGCGACAGCCAAGCCCAAACGCTTCGCTACTTCCCCCCTTTGAGAGCGCGTGCGCTGCTCATGGACCGCGATCCAATCGCGACAGAACCGCCCAGGCGGTTGTCCAGAGCCGGCGACCCTCCACCCTCTCCCTGGTGACAATAGCTTTGTGGAACCACCCGATCCCATTCCGAACTCGGAAGTGAAACGCAAACGCGCCGATGGTAGTGTGCAGCCGCATGCGAGAGTAGGTCATCGCCAGGGTCTTTACCCCAGAACCCCCAGCCCTCACCGCGGGGGGTTTTTCATTGCGTCGGGCACGTGGCTGTCCTGCTGGTGACAGCCATGCGTCTGGCCGGGCGGGGATCCGGGGAGGGCGGAAGACATGATCGTGCGCCAGCAATGATGCTCATGCCGGCGGCTGGTCGGACCGGAGCTGTCGGCCTAGCCGAATGAGCATCGGGTACCGCGCGACCCGGACGGCCCCCGACAACTGCGAGGCCCTCCGCGCAGGGTCTCTAGGTGAAGAGCAACTGCTGCTGCACGGGCGAAAAGCTGCGCCGATGGTGCGGGCAGGGGCCGTGCTGGCTCAGCGCGGCCAGGTGCAGCGGCGAAGCGTAGCCTTTGTGCTGGTCGAACCCGTACTGGGGAAACCGCGCGTGCAGCTCGACCATCGCGCGGTCGCGTGCGACCTTCGCCAGTATCGAGGCCGCCATGATCGCCGGCTCCAGTCCGTCGCCGCCCACCACCGCTTCCGCCGGACAGGGCAGTTCCCGCGGCAGGCGGTTGCCGTCGATCCGCGCATGCGTGGCGGCCGGGTCGAGGGCAAGCAGTGCGCGCCGCATCCCGGTCAGCCGGGCCTGAAGGATGTTGATGCTGTCGATCTCGTCGACCGGCACGAACTCGATGCGCCAGGCGATGGCGCGCTCGGTGATGAGCGGGAACAGCGCTTCGCGCCGCGCGGAGCTGAGCTTCTTGGAGTCGTCCAGGCCGTCGATGCGGCGCCGTGGGTTCAGGATCACCGCCGCCACGACGACGGGTCCGGCCAGCGGACCGCAGCCTGCTTCGTCCACGCCGGCGACCAGCTTCCTCACCGCGAGCCGTCCATCAATGCTGCGACGGCCTCCGCCGCGGATGCCGATGCGTCGCGCCGTAGCGCAAGGTGCAGGTCCCGGTAGACGGGCTCGAGAGCGGTCATCGCGGCTGGGTCGGCGAACCATTGGAGGACGGCGCCCGCCAGCTTATCCGGGGTGCAGTCGTCCTGCATCAGTTCCGGCGCGATGGTCTGTCCCGCCAGCACGTTCGGCAAGGCGTAGCGATCGACCTTGAGCAACCCCAACGATCGCACGATGCGGTAGGTGCTTGGCGCAATACGGTAGCCCACCACCATGGGGCGCTTGGCCAGCATCGCCTCCAGCGTAGCGGTTCCGGATGCCAGCAGGACTACGTCGGAGGCCACCATCACCTCGCGCGCCCGACCCTCGAGCAACAGCGCGCAGCCATCGGGCAAGGGCGAGGACATCAGCAGTGTCCGGATTGCATCGGCGCAGGCCGGCGTAGCCGCCGGAACCACCACGCGCAGGCCGGGAATCCTGTTGGCGACCTGGTGCGCCGCCTCCAGGAAAATCGCGCCGAGCCGTTCGATCTCGCCAAGCCGTGAACCGGGCAGCACGCCCAAGACCGGTACGTCCTCCGCCAGTCCAAGATCGGCACGTGTACGACGGCGATCGGGATTGAGCGGCATCGCATCGGCCATGGGATGGCCGACGAAGGTGGCCTCCACGCCGTGCCTGGCGTAGATCGGCGGCTCCATCGGGAACAGGCAGAGCACCCGGTCAGCACTGCGCCCGATCTTTGCCGCCCGGCCCTGCCTCCACGCCCACACCGAGGGACTCACGTAGTGCACTGTACGCATGCCGGTGCGCTTGAGCGCGCGCTCGAGCCCCAGGTTGAAGTCGGGTGCGTCGATGCCCACGAACACGTCCGCGCCCCAGTCCAGCAGCCGCCGGCGCGTGGCGCGGCGCAGCCCCAGCAGGCGCGGCAGGTGGCGGAGGACCTCGCTCAGGCCCATGACTGCGAGCTCCGACGCATCATGCCAAGTGTCGACACCCGCGGCCCGCATCGCCGGACCGCCGATGCCGGCGAACTGCGCCTGTGGCAGGCGCGCACGCAGCTGCTCGACCAGTCCAGCCCCGAGCAGGTCGCCAGATGTTTCGCCGGCGACCAGGCCGATACGCAGCGCCCGTGTATCGGGCGCGGTGCCGGGGAAGGGGTCGAGGGTGGCGGCGAGCGCCGTCACGGCATCGGGCACTGCGGTGCCGCCGCTGGAGATCACCGCAACAGCGGCCGGTCGCCGCTCTCGATGAACGCCAGCATCGCCCGCACGTCGTCGCTGCCGGCCGCGGCGATTTCCTCGAGCTCGGCGCGGGCCTCGTCGAGCCTTGCGTCCCCCATGTAGAGCGCGCGGTACGCGCGGCGGATCGCGGCGATGCGCGCGGCGTCGAAACCGCGCCGCTTCAGGCCCTCGGCATTGATGCCGCGCGGCCGCGCGTACTTGTCCTGGGCCACCATCAGGAACGGCGGCACGTCGCCGTTGACGAAGGCGCCCATGCCGATGAACGCGTGCGCGCCGATGCGGCAGAACTGGTGGACGCCCGCGAACCCGCTGAGGATGACGTGGTCGCCGACCGTGACGTGTCCGGCCAGCGAGGCGTTGTTGGAGAACACGCAGTGGTTGCCGACCGAACAGTCGTGCGCGACATGGGTGTAGGCCAGTAGCCAGTTGTCGTGGCCGATCCGGGTCACGCTGCCGCCCTCGCCGGTGCCGCGGTTGAGGGTCACGAACTCGCGGACCAGGTTGCGATCCCCGATCTCCAGGGAGACGCGCTCGCCGCGATACTTCTTGTCCTGCGGATCGCCGCCGATGGCGGCATGGCCGACGAAGCGGTTATCGCGCCCGATGCGGGTCGGTCCCTGCAGGCTGCAATGCGGGCCGACGTGCGTGCCGTCGCCGATCTCGACCTCGGGTCCGACCAGGGTGAATGCGCCGATGGACACGTCCTCGCCCAGGCGCGCGGACGGATCCACGACGGCCGTCGGGTGGATGTCCGGCGCGCCCATCTCAGCTGCGCACCTCGGCGCAGAGGATGTCGGCGCAGGCGACCTGCTCGCCGTCCACCCGCGCGACGCCGCAGTACAGCGTCATGTTGCGGATCTCGCGACGGATCTCGACCTCCAGGTCGAGGCGGTCGCCCGGAACCACCATGCGGGAGAACTTCGCGTTGTCCACCTTCACCAGGTAGGACAGGCGTCCGGTCAGGCTGCCCCCATGGGTGAGCTGGGAGAGCACGCCGCCGGCCTGCGCCAGCGACTCGATCACCAGCACGCCCGGCATCACCGGGCGATCGGGGAAATGGCCCTGGAAGAAGTGCTCGTTGCCGGTGACGTTCTTGTAGGCCAGCACGCGCTTGCCGTGCTCGAACTCGACGACCCGGTCGAGGAGCAGGAACGGGTAGCGGTGCGGCAGCAGTTCGTGGATGCCGTTGAGGTCGATCGGCAAGGTGACCGGCTGGTTCATTCGTTTCCCTTTGTCGGCAGGCGCATGCGCCGGGCCAGTGCGTCCAGCTGCTTGAAGCGGACCGCGTTGCGGCGCCAGCTGCGGCTGTCCATGAGCGGAGTGCCGGAAGAATACTCCCCCGGCTCGCGGATGGAGTGGGTCACCAGGCTCATGGCCGTGACCGTCACCCGGTCGCAGATGTCCAGATGTCCGGCAATGCCTGCGGCGCCACCGATCATGCAGTATCGCCCGATCGAGGTGCTGCCGGCCACGGCCACGCAGCCGGCCATCGCGGTATGCGCACCGATGCGCACGTTGTGCGCGATCTGGATCTGGTTGTCCAGCCGCACGTCGTGCTCGAGCACGGTGTCGTCGATGGCCCCGCGGTCGATCGTGGTGTTGGCGCCGATCTCGCAGTCGTCGCCTACGCGCACTCCGCCGAGCTGCGGTACCTTGATCCAGTGCGGTTCGTCGGCGCCGCGGTCGAGCGCCAGGCCGAAACCGTCCGCCCCCAGCACCGCGCCGGGATGGACCAGCACGCGCTGCCCGAGGCGTACGCGCCGCACCAGGGTGACGCGCGCGACCAGGATCGCGCCCGCACCGACTTCACAGTCCTCGCCGACCACGCAGCCCGGACCAACGACCGCGCCGGCCGCGATGGTGCTGCCCGCGCCGACGCTCGCATGCGGACCGATCGACGCGTCGGCATGCACACGCGCCTGCGGATGCACCCAGGCGGTGGGGTGGATCCCCGCGTCGACGGGTCGCGCCGGTTCGAACAGCGCCGCGATTCTCGCGAAGGCGACGTAGGGATCGCGCGCGATCAGCAGATCCCGCGCCACGTCCCCGGCGTCGGCCTTCCTGACCACCACGACCCCCGCCCTGCTGTCCGCCAGTTGGTTCCGGTACTTCGGATTGGCCAGGAACGCGAGTTGCCCGGGGCCGGCGGAAGCGAGGGTCCCGACGCCGTGGAGCGGGCGCGAACCGTCTCCCCGCAGTGCGAGCCCGAACTGTTCGGCGAGCTCGCCGGCGGTGATCGTGATGCCGTGTACGGGCATGGGCCGGCTGGCGCCTAGAACGCGCCGCCGAAGGTGAACTGCAGGCGTTCCAGCTCGTCGCCTTCCACCACCACGCGCCCGTTGCTGTCGCGCACGGCGTCCTGGCTGCGGATCGGGAACGCGTAGCTGATCGAGATCGGGCCCACCGGCGCGCGCCACATCAGCGCCACGCCCGCCGAAGCGCGAAGTTCGCTGCTTTCGAACGCGTCGACGTTGCGGAACACATTGCCGAAATCGACGAATGCCGAGACGCGCGCGGCAGGCGACTTGATCAGCTGCGGGAAGAACATTTCCACCGAACCGACGGTCTTGAGCGAGCCGCCGATGGGCTGGAGGTAGGAGCTGTTCAGCGCGGCCTCGCGCGGGCCAAGGGTGTTGTCGCGGAACCCGCGCACCGAGCGTGCGCCGCCGGCGTAGAAGTTCTCGAAGAACGGGAGCCCTGTCGCCACCAGTGTCTTGTCGTACACCGATCCCTCCCCGCATTCGCCACCGATGGCCGGCGTCGTATCCGGGCTCGGGGCGCTGCCCGGAATCGGCAAGGGCTGGCCGCCCAGCCGGCGGCAGAAGGTGCGGTACACGTCGTCGCCGTAGCTGTCGCCGTAGCCCAGCTCGAAACGGGTATTCAGCACGAGGGCGCGGCTGATCGGCCAATACTTGGAGAACTCGTAGTTGAGCTTGTAGTACTCGACCGTCGAGCCGGGCAGGGTGGTCTCCAGCGACACCCGCTGCAGGGTGCCACGGGTCGGCTGCAGGAAGTCGTTGCGCGAATCGCGTGCCCAGGCCAGTTCGGTGCGCCACGCGTGGAAGGTCCGGGAGCCGACCGCGTCGATGTAGTCGACGATGGACTCGGGTGAGGATCCGCGCCAGGCGAAGATCTGGTTGCGGTCGATGCCGAACAGCGCCGATACCGTATCGGACTCCGTGATCGGCAGGCCGAGGATCATCTGTCCCGCCGCGTTCGTCGACGAGAACTGCGCGGTGTTGAACTCCGAGTTGTCGAACTCGCGCCACCACAGGTTGTAGCCGAGCGAGAGGCCCTCGTCGGTGAAATACGGGTTGAGGAACGAGAACGAGTAGCGCTGCAGGTAGACATTGCGCTGCGCTTCGACAGAGACGCGGTTGCCGCTGCCGAGGAAGTTGTTCTGCGACAGCTGCACCGAAGTGGTGAGTCCGGCGAGCTGGGAATAGCCGACGCCGAACACGAAGCTGCCCGAGGTGGTCTCGGTGACGCTGAACACCACGTCCACCTCGTCGTTGCTGCCGGGCACCGGCTGCGTCTCGACGTTCACGCTGCCCGATTCGAAATAGCCGAGTCGCTGCAGTCGCACCTTGGACCTGTCGATCGCCGCCTGCGAGTACCAGGCGCCCTCGAACTGGCGCATCTCGCGGCGCATGACCTCGTCGGAGGTGCGGGTATTGCCCCGGAAGACGATACGCCGGACGTTCACGCGCGGACCGGGCACCACCTGCAGCTTGATGCCGACCGTGCGCTCGTCGCGATCGATCTCCGGGATGGTGTTGACCTGGGCGAAGGCGTAGCCGATGTTGCCCAGCGTGGCCGTGATGGCGTCGGACGACAGCTCCAGCAGTGCGCGCGAGAACACCATGCCTTCGCGGGTCAGCACGAGGCGTTCGATGTCCTCCTTGGGCAGCACGGTGTCGCCGGTGACCTCCACGGAGGACACGGTGTAGATCTCGCCCTCGGTCATCCCCGCGGTGATGAACATGTCGCGCTTGTCGGGGCTGATCGAGACCTGCGTGCTGTCGATGCTGAAGTCGACGTAGCCGCGGTCCAGGTAGAAGTTGTGCAGCTTCTCGAGGTCGCCCGAGAGCTTCTCCTTCGAGTACTGGTCGTCGCGCCGGTACCAGCTCAGCCAGTTGCTCTCGCCCGACTCCCAGCTGTCGGTCAGTTCGTCCTGCTCGAACAGCTCGTTGCCGATCAGGTTGATGTGGCGGATCTTGGCGGCCTTGCCTTCCTTGACGGCGATGGTGACATCGACGCGGTTGCGGTCCAGGCGCGAAACGGTCGGGGTGATCTCGACGTTGTACTTGCCGCGGTTGTTGTACTGGCGGGTGAGTTCCTGGGTGACACGGTCCAGCGCGAGGCGGTCGAAGGTTTCGCCTTCGGACAGGCCGATGTCGTTGAGGCCCCTGGTCAGGTCCTCGGTCTTGATGTCCTTGTTGCCGGTCAGCGTGAGCTTGTTGATGGCCGGCCGCTCGGTCACGGTGATCACCAGGATGTCGCCCTGACGGCCCACCTGGATGTCCTCGAAGAATCCCGTGCGGTACAGGGCGCGAACCGCCTCGCCGACGCGGGTCTGGTTGATCGTGTCGCCACGTTCGATCGGCAGGTAGGTGAACACCGTGCCGGCGCCGATGCGCTGCAGGCCGTCGATGCGGATGTCGCTGACGGTGAAGGCGCCTGCCGGCTGCGCCGCCATGGGCTGCGGCACCGCGAACGCGGCCTGCGGATCGACCGCCTGCTGGGCCCAGGCGGGTGCGATGGCGGTCGCGAGGGCGAGTGCAAGCAGGCGGCGGGCAGGGGTACGCGTCATCGATCGGTCCGGATTGGGGAAGTGCTCCATTGCTGGCGCAATGGCGGTCGGAGAACGGGGCATCAGCGCACCAGCTGGAGAATGTCGTTGTAGAACGCCAGGCCCATCAGGCCAGCCAACAGCACCAGGCCGACATACTGCCCGGCGGCCATCGCACGTTCGCTTAACGGACTGCCCTTGACCAACTCGATAAGGTAATACAACAGGTGTCCCCCGTCCAAGAGCGGGATCGGCAGCAGGTTGAGGATGGCGATGCTCAGCGAGAGCAGTGCCAGGATGGTCAGGTACCAGGCCACGCCCTGGCTGGCGTAGGCGTTGGTGGCGCGGGCGATGGTCAGCGGCCCGGCCACGGTGTTCTCGATCGCCAGCCGCCCGGTGAAGGCGCGTTGGATCATCCCCAGCAGCTGCCCGGTCAGGTGGCCGACCTCGCGCGCCGCCACGGGGATCGCGGCGACCGGTCCGTACTGCTGCAGCGCGTCCTTGGGCGGAAGCTCGATGCGGCGCGGCGCCTCGATGCCCAGGACCCAGCGTCCCCGGCCATCGTCGTCCGAGGCCTGGCGCGGGGCCAGCGGGAACGCCAGCCGCTCGCCGTCCCGGGTCACCTCGATCATGGCCTCGCCGCCGCGACTGCCCAGCGCCTGCACCAGCGGACCGATATCGTCGAAACGCTCGACCGGCTGGCCGTCGATCGCGGTGATGCGGTCGCCTTCGGCCAGGGTGCCCCATGCCGGGCCATCGGGCAGGACCCGCCCCACGTCGGCCGGGACCGTGAAGTGGCGCGGCACCAGTCCGACGCTGGCCAGCACCTGGCGCTGGTCGAAATCCGCCGGCAGTCGGGAGAGGCGCAGCGTCACCTGGCGTTCGCCGCCATCGCGGCCCGCGACGCGCAGCGGCACGTCAATGCGGTCCAGCGCCGCCGGCAGGAGCGCCATCTGCAGCTCCATCCAGGTGGGCGTCTCGCGGCCGCCGAGCGCCAGCACCCGGTCGTCGCCCCGCAGCCCGGATTCGGCGGCGATGCCGGTGGACGGGCCGAGCACCGGGGCGTAGTCGGGCCGGCCGATCACGAACATGGCCCACAGCAGGCCGAAGCACAGCAGCAGGTTGGCGGCAGGGCCGGCGGCGACGATCGCGATCCGCTTCCACACCGTCTGGCGGTTGAAGGCGCGGGCCGCCTCGGCCTCGGGCACCTCGGCCTCGCGCTCGTCGAGCATCTTGACGTAGCCGCCCAGCGGAATCGCGGCGATCCGGTACTCGGTCCCGTCCCGCGCGACGCGCCGCCACAGCGCGCTGCCGAAGCCGATGGAGAAGCGCAGCACGCGCACCCCGCAACGGCGCGCGACCCAGAAGTGGCCGAACTCGTGGATGGTCACCAGGATGCCGAGGCTGACCAGCAGCCACCAGGCGGCGCCGAGGAAGTCAGTCATGGCGGCGGATCATCCGAAGGCACCTGTGGCGATGGCGTGGCTGGCGTGGCGTCGTGCGCGGGCGTCGGCGTCGCGCAAGGCTGCCAGCGATTGTGCCGGCTCCACCGCGATGGCCGCGAGTGCCTCCTCGACCAGCGCGGCGATGGACAGGAAACCGATGCGGCCCTGAAGAAACGCTGAAACCGCCACCTCGTTGGCGGCGTTGAGCACGGCCGGGGCGGTGCCCCCTGCGCGCAGGGCTTCCCTGGCGAGGCGCAGGCAGGCGAAGGTGTCCATGTCCGGCGCTTCGAACTCCAG
This sequence comes from Pseudomonadota bacterium, assembly GCA_023444765.1. Classification (GTDB taxonomy): domain Bacteria; phylum Pseudomonadota; class Gammaproteobacteria; order Xanthomonadales; family Xanthomonadaceae; genus Luteimonas. The sequence continues at coordinate 8,993 of JAEXLY010000146.1, forward strand.
CCTGCCGTGCATGGCCAGGTCCAGCGGGCCGACTCCAGATGCGATGCGCCGCGGCCAGCCCAGGCCGACCGCCAGCGACGTCCGCATGTCGGGCAGGCCGAGCTGGGCGAGGGTGGAGCCGTCCACGAACTCGACGAGCGAATGGACCAGGCTCTGCGGATGCACGAGCACCTCGAGCCCGTCGTCGGGCAGGCCGAACAGGTGGTGGGCCTCGATCAGCTCCAGTCCCTTGTTCATCAGCGTGGCCGAGTCGACCGAGATCTTCGGCCCCATCGACCACTTCGGGTGCGCGACTGCCTGGGCGGGCGTCACGCTGGCCAGCCGGGCACGGTCCCAGCCGCGGAAGGGACCACCCGAGGCGGTCAGGGTGATGCGGCGCACTCCGGCGTCGACGCCCTGGCCATGCAGGCACTGGAAAATGGCGTTGTGTTCGCTGTCGATCGGCACGATGACGGCGCCGGCCGAGGCCGCGGCCCCGATCAGCAGTTCCCCGGCCAGCACCAGCGATTCCTTGTTCGCCAGCAGCAGGCGCTTGCCGGCGCGGGCGGCGGCCAGGGTCGAATCCAGGCCGGCCGCGCCGACGATCGCGGCGACCACGGTGTCGCAGGCCCCGCCCGCGACCAGGGCCGACAGCGCCTCGCCGCCGG
>JAEXLY010000273.1 GCA_023444765.1 Pseudomonadota bacterium
GGGCGGGGTGGCGGGGGGGGCCGCGGGGGGTGGCGGGCGCCTCCCGCGGCCGCGGGCCAGCGGCAGGCCGAGCCGGATCCTCGTCGACCTCGACGCCATCGCGGCCAACTACCGCGCCATCGCCCGCCATGTCGGCGTGCCGGTCATGCCGGTCGTGAAGGCCAATGCCTACGGCCACGGCCTGGTGCCTGTCGCGCGCCACCTGCAGTCGATCGGCGCGGACCGGATGGGGGTAGCCTTCGTGGAGGAGGGCATCGCCCTGCGCGAGGCGGGGATCACCGTGCCGGTCCTGGTGATGGGCGGCATCTTCGGCCCACAGCTCGCGCAGTTCATCGTCCACGACCTGCAGGTCACGGTGTCGTCGCTGGCCAAGCTGCGTCAGGTGGAGGACGCGGCCGCCGCACTGGGACGCTCGGCGCGCGTGCATCTGAAGATCGACACCGGCATGGAGCGCATCGGCGTGCACGCCGCCTCCGCCGGCCCCTTCGTCGAGGCGGCCGTGCGCTCGCGCTGGTGCGAGGTGGAAGGCGTGTACTCGCACCTGGCCTGCGCCGACGATCCTTCTTCGCCGATGACGATGCTGCAGCTCGAACGGTTCCAGGAGGCCTGCGCGCACTTCGAACGGCTCGATGCGCCGATGCCGCTGCGCCACCTTGCCAATTCCGGTGGCGTGCTCCACTTCCCCGGCACCTGGCTGGACATGGTGCGCCCGGGGATCCTGCTGTACGGCGTGCTGCCCGATCCGGCGTCGATCCCCATGGTGGCGGTGCGGCCGGCGCTGTCGCTGGTCTCGCAGGTGGTGTACTTCAAGGTCGTGAAAGCAGGTTGCACCGTCGGCTACGGCGCCAGCTGGACGGCCGGACGCGATACGCGCCTGGTCACCGTGCCGGTCGGATACGGCGACGGCTGGCCGCGTGCGCTGTCGTCGCGCGGCGAGGTGCTGATCGGCGGCCGCCGGCACCGGATCGCCGGTCGCGTCTGCATGGACCAGTTCATGGTCGACATCGGCCAGGACAGCGCCTGGAACGAAGACGAGGTGGTGCTGGTGGGCGTCCAGGGCGAGGAGGCGATCACGGTGGAGGAGGTGGCGCGCAGCGCCGGTACGATTCCCTACGAGATCCTGGTCCAGCTCAACGAACGCATCCCGCGCGACTACCTCGGCGGCGGCGCGGGCTGAACCGGCAACGCGGGAGCGGACATGGGCAATGCGCTGGTGTGGTTCCGCAACGACCTGCGGCTGGACGACCAGCCCGCGCTGCGCGCCGCCCTCGACGCGGGACATGTGCCGGTGTGCGTGTACATCCATGCGCCGGACGAGGAGGGGACGTGGCGGCCGGGTGCGGCATCGGATGCCTGGCGGCAGCGGTCGCTTGCCGCGCTCGATGCCAGCCTGCGCGCGCGCGGCTCGCGGCTGCGGATCTTCAACGGCCCCAGCCTGGAACTGTTGGGGACCATCGCGGCCGCCTGCGATGCCGAAGCGGTGTACTGGACGCGGCGCTACGAGCCTGCGATCGAACGGCGCGACGCGGCGATCAAGCGCGCGCTGCGGGCCCAGGGCCTGCACGCCGAGAGCTTCAACGGTGCGCTGCTGTTCGAGCCCTGGACGCTGGTCAACCGCCAGGGCGGTCCGTACCGGGTATTCACCCCGTTCTGGCGTACGGCGCAGGCGGAGTGGCGCGTACCGGCACCGTGGTCGGCCCCGGCGGTGCTGCCCGACCTGGAGGGCGATCCGGACGGCATCCGCCTGGAAGTCCTGCGTCTCGGCCCCCGGCGCGGCTGGGATGCGGGTTTCTGGGAACACTGGACGCCGGGCGAAGCCGGGGCGCGGGAGGCCGTCGAGGTTTTCCTGGACGGTGCCCTGCACGGCTATCGCGAACAGCGCGAACGGCCGGACCGGGTCGGCACCTCGCGGCTGTCGCCGCACCTGCACTTCGGCGAGATCGCGCCCTGGCGCATCGTGGCAGCGCTGGAGGCCCGGCGCAGCGCCGCCAACGGGGCCGACATCGACGCCTTCCTCCGCCAGCTGGGCTGGCGCGAGTTCGCCCATCACCTGCTGCACCACTTCCCGGAGACGCCGGAGCAGAACTTCGACCGGCGCTTCGATGCCTTCGCCTGGGCGAAGCCGGACCGGCGCCTGCTCGACGCCTGGCGCGCCGGGCGCACCGGTGTGCCGATCGTCGATGCCGGCATGCGCGAGCTGTGGCGCACCGGCTGGATGCACAACCGGGTGCGGATGATCGTCGGCAGCTGGCTGTGCAAGCACATGCGCCAGCACTGGCGCGAGGGCGCGCGCTGGTTCCACGAGACCCTGGTCGACGCAGACCTGGCCGACAACGTCATGGGCTGGCAGTGGGTGGCGGGCACCGGGGCGGATGCCGCCCCGTATTTCCGGGTGTTCAACCCGGTGACCCAGGCACGGAAGTTCGACCCGGGCGGCCATTACGTGGCCCGCTGGCTGCCTGAGCTGACGTCGCTGCCGCTGCCGCTGCGGCATGCGCCCTGGGTCGCTCCGGACCTTGCCCGGAAGCTGGCACCCGGCTATCCGGAGCGGCCGGTCGTCGACCTGGCCGTAGGGCGCACGGCGGCGCTGGAGGCGTACCGCAGGCTGCGCGGGACGGAGGCGTGAGGCGCCGGCACCGATCCTGAACGGAATCATGCTGCGGCCGTGGAGCGCGTGCGCCCCGTCACCGGCCGTTGGCGTAACGCGTGGTTTGCTGGCGGCCCATTCATGAAGCGGGACAGCCGCCCGCAGGAGACCGCCACCATGCGCCACAAGACCGCGATCGCCATTTCGGCCGTTCTCGCAGGCTCGATGCTTGCCGGCTGCGCCACCTACACGGGCCAGACGAACGCGCCGGACGACCCCAACCGCACCCGCAACAACGCCCTGATCGGCGCCGGCATCGGCGCGGTCGCGGGCCTGCTCAGCGGCGGCGACGCCACCGAGCGCCGCCAGCGCGCGATGGTCGGC
>JAEXLY010000276.1 GCA_023444765.1 Pseudomonadota bacterium
GCGCCCGCTCCCCCCGCCCCGAGGCCACGGCCATCGAGGGAGGTGAACGACCCTCGGTGGAGCTGCGCGATGGCACGCGGCTGCGCGCCCAGGCGGTGGTCTCCGCGGCCAACGTGCCTTTCCACCGGACCGGCGTCGCCTGGCTCAAGCAGGCGGCCTACCGCACCTACGTCGTCGCAGGACACGCGCCTCGCGACGCGATTCCCGACGCCCTGTACTGGGACAACGGCGACCCCTACCACTACGTCCGCCTGCTGGACGATCCCGGTGCGGACGAGGTACGCGTGCTGGTGGGTGGCGAGGACCACAAGGTCGGGCAGGATGACGACCCGGAGTCCTATGTCCGGTTGCAGGCATGGGCCAGGCGGCATTTCCCCTCGATCACGCATTTCACCGCGGCCTGGTCCGGGCAAATCCTCGAACCGGCCGACGGGCTGGCTTTCGCCGGTGCCGATCCGGGCCATGACAACGTCTACCTTGTGACGGGCGATTCGGGCAACGGACTGACCCACGGCACGCTGGGGGCACTGCTGTTGTGCGACCTGATCCAGGGGCGCGACAACCCCTGGGCCGAGCTGTACGACCCTGCACGCCGCCGCTGGGCGAGCGCGGGCCCGTTCCTGCGCGAGAACCTCAACTCCGGCTCCCAGTACCGCGACTGGATCGCCCCGGCCGATATCGACAACGTCGCGGACCTCACGCCTGGCAACGGCGCGGTGATCCGCCGCGGGCTGCGGCGCATCGCGGTCTACCGCGACGGCGAGGGCAGGCTGCATGCGCACGACGCGCGCTGCACGCACATGGGATGCGTCGTACGCTGGAGCAGGGAGGAAAAGTCCTGGGACTGCCCGTGCCACGGCTCCCGGTTCGAGGCAGTGACAGGCGCGATCCTCAATGGTCCGGCGAGCGAACCGCTGGCGCGCTGCGACCTGGAAGATGCCGACGCCGGGCATCGGGACTGATGCTGGTGGCGGACCGGTCCCGGGCGGATGCGCGGGTCGCCAGCAGCAGCCCGAGCGCGAACGCCGCGTATGCGGCGCACACGCCTGCCGGACCGATCCTGTGCTCGAACCCCGGGCTGAGCCGGCGGGGCACGACGTGATAGTCGACGACGTACGCCATCGCGGCAGTCCCGGCGGCCCGCGCGACCTGTCCGGGCAGGTCGGCGCGTTGCGGCGTCAGGGCTTCGTACCCGATGGCCCAGAACAGCGAACTGGCGTGATGGATCACGTAGCCCGACACCGTGTACTTCAACCTGGCTCGAGCAACGTGCCGTGCCCGCGGATACCAGATCCACTGGCTGGCGGCGTTGGTGCCGGCAGCCGCCGAATGGCTGCGCCGTCGACTGAAGAGCGACACGACCAGGGTACTGAGCACGCTGGCCAGGCTGCCAGATGCCAGGGCACGGAGGGCGAGGGAAGCGACCGGGCCCCGCCCCTGCGCGTCCTGGTGCTCGGCGGCGGCCTGATCGGCGCGGCGCTGTGCGACGCGCTGGTCGCGCGAGGCCATCAGACGTCTCTCGCCACGCGCAGCGGCGGCGCGCCCCCGGGCGTGCGGCCGCGGGCGCTGGGCTTCAATGCGCTGCCCGCGCAACCCGTCCTGTTGGACGCGATGGGCGATACGGACGTGCTGGTGAATACGGTCGGCATATTCCGCGAAGGAGCAGAACAGAGCTTCGATGCAATCCACGTGAAAGCACCCGCCCGTCTGTTCGCGGCGGCCAGGGAGGCGGGGGTGCGACGCATCGTCCAGCTCTCCGCACTGGGCGCCGACCAGCGCTCGCCCCAGGGCTACCAGTGCAGCAAGGGGCGCGCCGAGCACCTCCTGCGCGGGCTGGGAATCGACCATGCCATCGTGCGGCCTTCGCTGGTGTTCTCGCCCGATGGCGCCAGTACGCGCTGGTTCGCCCGGCTCGCCAGCCTGCCATTGCTGCCGCTGCCGGGGGGAGGGCGCCAGCTGGTGCAGCCGGTGCACCTGGACGACCTGGTCGAAGCGCTGGTGCGGCTGGTGGAGGCGCCACAGGTGCCCGCGACGCTGGACGCGGTCGGCCCGCAGCCGGTGTCCCTGCACGATTACCTCGACCTGTTCCGCAGCGGCATGGGAACGCCCGGATGGAGCCCGGCGGTGCCACGGCCCCTGGCGCGCGCAGCGGCTTCGATGGCCGCCGCGTTGTCGCCACGTTTTCCCGTCGATGCGGACGCGCTGGCGATGCTCGATGCCGGCAACACCGCCGACCCCGCGCCGTTCGCGCATTGGCTGGGCCGCCCGGCCCGCGCGCCGCGGTCTTTCGTCTCCGGCGCGACCGCCGCCGCGATGCGCTGGACGTCGCTGACCGGCTGGGTGGTCCCGACGATGCGCTGGACGTTGGCGCTCATGTGGATCGCCACCGGTATCGTCTCGCTGTGGCTGTATCCACGCGAGCTGAGCCTCGGGATGCTCGGCCGCGTGGGCCTGCAAGGCGGCTTGGCCGAGGCGTCGCTGTGGTCGGCGGCGCTGCTCGACATCGCGCTCGGCCTGGCGCTGCTGGCCGCACGGTGGCGCACGACCGCGTACGTCCTCCAGCTGCTGCTGGTACTGGGGTACACGGTGGTCATCAGCGTCTGGCTGCCCGAACAGTGGCTGCATCCCTTCGGGCCGGTGCTCAAGAACCTGCCGTTGCTGGCGATGATCCTCGCCCTGCTTGCGATGGACCGGAAGCCATGGACCTGATCCTGGTCAAGTACCTGCACGTGCTCTCGTCGACGCTGCTGTTCGGGACCGGCGTCGGCACGGCGTTCTACCTGTTCTTCGTGAGCTGGACGCGGGATGCGCGCGTGGTCGCGGTGGTGGCGCGGTACGTGGTGATCGCGGACTGGACGTTCACCGCCACCACCATCGTGTTCCAGCCGGCGAGCGGGTTGTACCTGGCGCATCGCATGGGCATTCCCTGGACGACACCGTGGCTGTACTGGTCCATCGTGCTGTTCGCGATCGCCGCGCTGTGCTGGCTGCCGGTGGTCTGGCTGCAGGTGCGCCTGCGCGACATCGCTGCCGCCGCGGCGGCGGAGGGACGCGAGCTTCCCGCCAGCTACGCGGCGCATCTGGGCGCATGGGCGGCGCTGGGCGTACCGGCGCTCGTCTCGTTCCTCGCCATCTTCTACATGATGGTGGCGCGACGCGTGCCGGTCTTCGGTTAGGCAGGCGGGGATTCACCGGCTCTTGGCGACGTGATGCCATACTTGGCCGATGGACGCCCTGCTACTGTCGCGTATCCAGTTCGGCTTCGTCATCAGCTTCCACGTCCTGTTCCCGGCCTTCACGATCGGGCTCGCGAGCTGGCTGGCCTTTCTCGAGTATCGCTGGCTGCGCACGCGCGAGGCGGTATGGAAGGACCTGTACTTCTTCTGGCTGAAGATCTTCGCCGTCTCGTTCGGCATGGGCGTGGTGAGCGGCATCGTGATGAGCTTCCAGTTCGGCACCAACTGGTCGGTGCTGTCCGAGCGTGCGGGCGCTGTGCTCGGGCCGCTGCTCGGATTCGAGGTGCTCACGGCGTTCTTTCTGGAAGCCACGTTCCTCGGCGTCATGCTGTTCGGGTGGAAGCGGGTTTCCGAGCGCCTGCATTTCCTGTCCACCTGCATGGTCGCCCTGGGCACGCTGATCTCGACGTTCTGGATCCTGTCGGCCAACAGCTGGATGCACACGCCGCAGGGATACGACCTGGTCGATGGCGTGTTCCATGTCACCTCCTGGCGCGAGGTGATCTTCAACCCTTCGTTTCCCTATCGCCTCGTGCACATGACGCTGGCGGCCTTCCTCACAACCTGCTTCGTGATCGGCGGCGTGTCGGGATGGTACCTGCGCAGGGGCGTGCACCAGGATGCGGCGCAGCGGATGCTGCGGCTCTCCACTGCCTTCGCACTGGTCGTGGTGCCCCTGCAGATCCTGGCCGGCGACCTGCACGGGCTCAACACCGCCGAACACCAGCCGTTGAAGGTCGCCGCGATGGAAGGCCACTGGGAGCGGCTGCCGGAAGGGGAGGGCATGCCGCTGGTGCTCTGGGCCATCCCGGACCAGGACGCCGAAACCAACCGGCAGCAGGTGGCCATCCCGCGCCTGGGCGGCGTGATCCTGACCCACAGCTGGGACGGGCAGATCGAAGCGCTGGACTCGGCGCCAGCGGAGGAGCGTCCGCCGGTGGCGCCGGTGTTCTACGCGTTCCGGGTGATGGTCGGCATCGGCATTGCGATGCTGCTGGTCGCGGTACTGTCGGGCGTGCGCTGGCGACAGGGACGCCTGGCCACCGCGCGCGGCCTGCACCTGGCCTGGAACCTGATGCTGCCGGCCGGCTTCGTCGCCATCCTCGCGGGCTGGTTCGTGACCGAGATCGGTCGCCAGCCATGGGTCGTGTACGGGCAACTGCGGACGGCCGATGCCGTCAGCGACGTCGGCGCCAGCAGCGTCGCCATCTCGCTTGCGATCTACGTGCTGGCCTACGCGGTCGTGTTCGGGTTCGGATCCGTCTACCTGGCCCGGATGCTGCGCCGCGGCCCGTTGCCGCACGAACCGGAGCCGGAAACCGAGGGAGGAGAACGCACGCCCGCGCGGCCGCTGAGCGCCGCCGACGGCACACTCGAGGAGGGAGCGCGCTGATGCCCATCGAAACCTGGCTCCCGGTGGTGTGGTTCGGCGTGATCGGCTTGGGCGTGCTGATGTACGTGGTGCTCGACGGCTTCGTGCTGGGTCTCGGGATCCTCGCGCCGTTCGCGGAGGACGAGTACCAGCTCGACCTGATGATGAATACCGCCGCGCCGATCTGGGACGGCAACGAAACCTGGCTGGTGCTGGGCGGAGCGGGCCTGCTGGCGGCCTTTCCGGCCGCCTATGCGCTGGTCCTGTCAGCGCTGTACCTGCCCGTGTTGCTGATGCTGGTCGCGCTGGTGTTCCGCGGCGTGGCCTTCGAGTTCCGGTTCAAGGCCGGGAGCACGCGCTGGCTCTGGGGCTGGGCGTTCGCACTGGGGTCGCTGTGCGCGGCCTTCTGGCAGGGCGTGATCCTCGGCGCCCTGGTCGAAGGCATGCCGGTGGAGGAGGGTCGCTACATCGGCGGCCTGCTGTCATGGTTCAGCCCCTTCTCGATGTTGACGGGCGCGGCGGTGGTCTTCGGCTACGCGCTGCTGGGCAGCACCTGGCTGATCCTCAAGACCGCGGGCGACCTGCAGCGGGTGGCCCGCGTGCTGACGCGGCCGCTGGTACTGGTGGTGGCGGTATTCATGGGGCTGGTCAGCGCCTGGCTGCCGTTCCTGGATTCGCGCGTGATGGCACGCTGGTTCGAGGGCGGCAACTTCTGGTGGCTCTCGCCGGTGCCGGCGTTGACGCTGCTCACGGCGTTCGCCCTGTGGCGCGCGGCCATGGCACAGGGCCGCGACGCGCGTCCTTTCGTGCTCACGCTCTGCTTCTTCGGCCTTGGCTTCGCCGGCCTCGTGCTCGGCATGTGGCCATACCTGGTGCCGCCATCGCTCACGATCTGGGAAGCCGCGGCGCCGCCGTCCTCGCAGGGCTTCATGCTGGCAGGCGTCGTGGTGCTGCTGCCGGTGATCCTGGGATACACCGCCTGGTCCTACCGCGTGTTCCGCGGCAAGATCGTGGCGGGGCAGGGGTACCACTGAGCCGACCGGCAGCGGCGACGCTCAGGTCATGGCGGCTGGCGCGTCGTAGGGCAATCGCGAGGCCCCCGCCTCCTCCAGCACACGCTGTACCGCCGGCAGCCGCTCGGGTTCGGCATCGACCACCAGCAGCACGCCGCCCGACTCGATTTCGGACCTGAAGTGGCGACGGATGGGGTCGCGGATCGAAGCGCCGGCCAGAGAACCGGCCAGTCCGCCCATCGCGGCCACGACACCGGTGCAGATCAGCAGCGCGTACAGTGGCGCGCCCCAGACCACCATGAGTCCGATGCCGACCACGAGCCCCACGGCCGCGCCGAACAGGACGCCGCGCATGGCCGAGGGGACGAAATCGCTGTCGGCCATCTTGCGGCGATTGCTGACGCGCTGCACCTCGACGTCCGAACGCGCCAGGATGTACAGGTCGTCGTCCGCGACCCCGCCCTGCCTGGCCAGTTGCACCATCCGGTTGGCGTCCTCGACGCCCCCGGTCCTGAATACGCTGCGATGTTTCATGGACATGTGGACCTCGCTCTCGCCGCGGATCGGCGTCATCGAGTCTAGTCAGCCGGATGTGGGGTGCGTGTAAACCGATGGCGGCCGATGCTCACCCCGCATCGACGGGGCAGGGCGCAAGTTCGGCACCACGCCGCTGGCGGAAGCACAGCGCGCCGGTTGGCGCAGACCACCCGAAAGCAGGAGCCGACCATGGGCAGATGCATCGTGTGCGACAACGAGTACGACAAGACGTTCACCATCCGCATGGGCGAGACCGAGGGCGAGTACGACTCGTTCGAGTGCGCCATCCACGACCTCGCACCGACATGCCGCCATTGCGGTTGCCGCATTCTCGGCCACGGGATCGAGAGCGCCGGCACGATGTACTGTTGCGCCAACTGCGCCAGGCATGCCGGCCTTGATGGCGCGCGCGACAGGATCGGGTAGGACGCTCCCGGCCGGGTGATGGTGCGGGGCCAGGGGCGCCGCCCCGATTGCCCACGCCGGCACGATGCCGCAGTGCCCCTGGCAGACGACCTGCGCCGCCGATCGCAACTCGAGATCGCACGCTGCACCACGGTCGCCGGGGGCCGCGCCAGGCTGCGCCCCCAAAGCCAACGCAGTTCGTGTGGGCCGCGGCGCCAGTTGCCCTCCACAACGGCCCAAGCTGGCCGGGACCTGTGCCAGGCCCGCTACCGCATCAGCAGACAGTCGATGGCATCCAGACAGATATGGACCAGCAGGCCGATGCCCAGCAGCCGCGTACGCCGCGGCAGGCAGAGCAGCCCGTAGGCGACGGTCGCCGGAACGGTATGCAGTGGATGGAAACCGAGACTGCAGCGCCCTGGGGCATAGACCGGGTCGGCCAGCAGGTGGTCCACGTCGATCAGCCATCCGGCCAGCAGCCACAGCCAGGCGCGCCACCAGCGTTGGCGGAACCAGACCAGCGCGACCCCCAGCGGCACCAATGCGTGCAGCGCCAGGTGAACCGGGGCGCGGATGCCGAGATCCATCAACATGGGGACATGCTAAGCCGGACCGGCTTCGCTCCACGCATGCAGGGGCCGTGGCGGATTGGCGATGCGGATCTGCTACCCGGCGAACGATGAACCCGGGACGCCTAGGATGTGGTGCTGGGGATGTGGTGCTGGCGACGGGCGGAAGGCCAGTTGGGAAAGGCCGAAAGGACCGTCCGCGCCGCGCGCGCTTTTTACATAAGATGCATTATGCGAAATTCAACAAACACTCGGAGCGGCCCCATTCCGTGCCGAGGCCTTTTGCAGCCACCTGGGCTGCGACATGGTCCGCCCGCCCACATTCGCCGGCAGTTGCCAAAGCCGCCGTCCGAAGTCTGCGAGTGCACGATGGATCAAGGACGCCTGCCGCGGCACAGGCTGTCACCTGCGGACGGCCCCATCCAGCGGATCCTCACGCAAGTGCAGACGATCGGTGCCGGTCATGCGCACCGGCCTGCGATCGGCTTCGCGCAAGTCGCGACTGCAGTCGGCAACATACGGCGCCCCTGCCGGCGTCACGCAGACTTCCGTCGGCGCGAGGCTGCGCAACGCGACACGAACCGTCGTGCTTCGACAGCGCGTCAGAAATTTCCTGTCGTCCCCTGTTGACGGACTTCGCGGCCGTCCCTACAATTTCGCGCTTTCCAGCCCGTGGGGCCATAGCTCAGCTGGGAGAGCGCCTGCATGGCATGCAGGAGGTCGGCGGTTCGATCCCGCCTGGCTCCACCACGTTTCCGCTGCAAAGGCCGCAGCGAAACAGGCAACAGGTTCTACAGCGTCCCCATCGTCTAGAGGCCTAGGACATTACCCTTTCACGGTAGCGACCGGGGTTCGAAT
>JAEXLY010000279.1 GCA_023444765.1 Pseudomonadota bacterium
TCGCTCAGCGGGGCGGCCGACGCGGCCGGCGCGGGCTGCGGCCCATCCTGCGCGGTCGCCAGGCCGACGGCGAGCAGGGCGGCCAGCGCGGCCACGACGAGACGGGAGGTGAAAACAGCGGACTTCATCGGATGGCGGACTCCGGTGGGCCGGACATCCCTGGCCGGACGGAATGGGAATGTCGCGGGCAGCACCCCCGCGACGAAAGGCGGACAGTCTACTCGCGAACGATCTGGGGCATGCCCAGGCCGAGACCGGACACACGCGAGGAAAGTTCGGCCAGTGCGACGGCGGCGACGGGTCCTACCCGCAGCCGCCACATCGGGCGGCCGGCACCCGCCACGTCCTGCAGGTGGGCCGCGGCGATACCGGCGCGGTGCAGTGTGGCCAGCGCACGCTCGGCATTGTCGCGCACCGAGAACACGCCCACCTGCAGGGTGACGCGATCACCGGTGTCCCCCGCCGTCGGCGCGGCGACGTGCGGCGATGGCGCTGCGGCATCCGGCGACGGGGGAACCGGCGCGGCCATGCCGTGCGTGGCCAACCCGTTCGCGCGCGACACGGGGACACCGCGCTCGGCGTCCAGTCGCGCCTGGCGCTCGCGCATCCAGGCGTCGAACTCGTCGGCATCGCGTACCCGCCCGTCCTCGGCCACCAGCCGGAAACGGTTCTCGGGACGTCCGTAGCCGGGATGGTCGGCCAGGCGTGAACCGACCGGGGCCGCGACCTGCACGACCTGTGGGGCCTGCGCAGCCTGCGCCGCGGGCAAGGCGTCAGCCGCCCGGGGAAGTCCGCCCACGAGGCGATCGAGCCCGCTCGCGGCCGCGGGCCTGGCGGGCGGGTCGGCGCTTCCGGCGGCCTGCGCCGAGAGCGTCCCGGCATCGCCGGGCTGCAGCGCGCGCACCTCCACCCGGCCCGTGCCGTTGCGATGGATATCGAGCTTCACCGCCGCCGCATAGCTCAGGTCGATCACGCGCCCTTCGTGGAACGGCCCGCGGTCGTTCACCCGCACCACCACGCTGCGGCCGTTGTCGAGATTCGTCACCCGGGCGAAGCTCGGCAGCGGCAGAGACTTGTGCGCCGCGGTGAAGGCGTACATGTCGTACACCTCCTGGTTGGAAGTACGCCGCCCGTGGAACTTGTTGCCGTAGTAGGAGGCGACGCCGGTCTCGACGAAGCCTTCGGTGGCGTCCAGCACCCGGTAGGAGCGGCCCAGGACATTGTAGGGCGAGCGGTTGCCATAGGCCGATCGCGGCTCTGCAACCACCACCGGCTCCGGGATGCAGGCCACGTTGGGGATGTAGTCGGGCGTGGTATCCCGCACCCCCGGCTTGTAGAGGCCGCCGGCGACGTAATCCCCGCGGGTGGACGGGTCTTCCTGCGCCGGCGGATACGGCCTGAATCCACTGCAGTCCGGGGGCTCTCCGGTATCCGCGACAGGCGGCGGCAGCACGGTGCCGCCCGCCGTCGACGGCTTCTTCTGGGTGCCGGCGCACCCGGCCAGCAGCAGCACCGCCAGGAGGGGCAGCAGCCGCCTCACGGCGCCTGCCCCACCCCGGCACGGATCGCCTGCGCCAGCTGATGGACCGACAGCGAGTACATGGGCGAGCGGTTGTAGCGCGTGATCACGTAGAAATTGCGGTACGCCAGCCAGTACTCGGGACCGGCGTCGCCCTCCAGCGTGAGCAGCGTGGCGCCTTCGGCGACCGGTTGGCCTGGTTGTGGCAGGTAGCCCCGTTCCGCCAGCGCTGCCAGCGGGTACACGGGATCCCAGGTATCGGGCCGGAAGTCCTGCGCTCCCGGCGCGCGCGTGGCACGCGCGACCACCGGGCCACCGCGTTCCCAACCGTGCACGACGAAGTAGTTCGCGATCGAGGCGAAGACGTCGGGCAGATGGGTCAGCAGGTCGCGCTGCCCATCCCCGTCGCCATCCTTCGCCCACAGCCGGTAGCTCGAGGGCATGAACTGGCCCAGTCCCATCGCCCCGGCATAGCTGCCCTTGAGCGAGAGCAGGTCCAGCTGCGGCTCTTCCTTCTTCAGCGCGAACAGCTGCGCCAGTTCGCCAGCGAAGAACGGCGCGCGCTTCGGATAGTCGAAGGCCAGGGTGTACAGGGCATCGAGCACGCGGTGGTTGCCGGTCACGCGGCCATAGCTGGTTTCCACGCCGATGATCGCGACGATGATCTCGGCCGGCACCCCGGTATCCGCCGCCACCCGCTCGAGCGCGGCGCGATGGGTGTTGTAGAAGGCGATTCCGCCATTGATGCGGGCGTCGTTGATGAAGATCGGCCGGTACTCGTGCCACTTCCTCACCGCTTCGGCCGGGCGGTTCATCGCGTCGACGATGCTCTGGCGCAACTGCGCCTGCGCGAGCACGTCGCGGATGAAGCCGCGATCCACGCCGTAGGTCGTGGCGGTGTAGTCGACGAACGCCTCGACGCGCTGCGCACGCGGGATCGACGGGTCGGTCACCGAAGGCGGGGCCACCGGCCGCTCGGGCGGTTGCGGCACCTTCGGCAGCAGGCCATCGCCCTGGACGGCGACCTCTCCGGTGCCCGGCGCGGGTGTCGCCGCCTCGGTACTCGCGGTGGAAGGAGCGGGGGTCGCGCAGGCGCACAGGGCGACCGGCAACAGGCAAACGGCAAGACGGACAGCGCGCGCTCGGATCATCGGCGCGAGCGTAGCACGCAGTCACGGGGCCGAAGATTTGCGGAACGTGAACGGCAACCGCACATCGCGACCGGCACGCCGGCACCCGGCGCGCATCACCTCGCTGCCTGCGGCACTGCTTGGCCCTCAGCGCTTGCCCTGGCCGTGCGCGCCGACCGCCATCACCACGCCCATGCCCGCCAACAGCGACACCGCCGCGGTGCCGCCGAAGCTCAGCAGCGGCATCGGCACGCCGACCACCGGCAGCAGGCCGGAGATCATCCCGCCGTTGACCACCACGTACACCGACAACGCCAGCCCCAGGCTGCCGGCCAGGATGCGTGCGAACGGTTCGCGCGCGCCCGCCGCGATCCACAGGCAGCGGCCGATGACGAAGGCATACAGTGCCAGCACCGTGGCCACGCCCAGCCAGCCGAACTCCTCGGCCAGCACCGCGAAGATGAAGTCCGTGGTGTGCTCGGGCACGTAGTTCAGGTGCGACTGGGTTCCCTCTCCCCAGCCCTGCCCGCTCATGCCGCCCGACCCGATCGCGATCTTGGACTGGATGATGTTCCAGCCCGCGCCGAGCGGATCGTTCTGCGGGTCGCGGAAGGTGAGGATGCGGTCCTGCTGGTAGGGTCGCAGGAACGAGAACCACTCGATCGGCGCGAACAGCGCCAGTCCCGCGGCGCCGGCGGCACCCACGCCCGCGGCAACGAACCACCAGGCCGGGAGGCCGGCCAGGTACAGCGCGAACACGCCGCTGGCCGCCACCAGCATCGCCGTGCCGAAGTCCGGCTGCAGCAGGATCAGGCCGGTCGGCGCGCCGATGATCGCGACGGTAGCCAGCAACACGCCCAGGCGCGGCGGCGGCGCGCTCTGGGCCAGCATCCAGGCCGCCATCATCGGCAGGCTGAGCTTCATCAGTTCGGCCGGCTGGAAATAGAAGACGCCCAGGTTGATCCAGTGCGCGCCGCTGCGACCTGTCCCGATGAACAGCACCACCAGCAGCGGCAGTAGCGAGACGCCATAGAACACGGGCGTGGCGCGCCGCAACGGCGCGGGCGGTACCCGCGACAGCAGCCACATCACGCCCAGCCCGACCACGTACCGCGCGGCCTGCGACTGCACCAGCGCGATGTTCTGCCCGCCCGCGCTGTGCAGCACCGCCAGGCCGATGCCCATCAGCGCCACCAGGGCGGCGAGGAGGGGCCAGTCGAGCGTGCGCGCGAAGCGCGCGAACAGGTCCAGCAACCAGCGCAGGATCGTGTTCACGGACGAGGCTCCCCCGCCTGGGCCGGGCGCGGCGGTACGGGCGCGGCGCCTTCCGGCTCCCCGGGGGGGCCCCGCTGCCCTGCGACGTTCCCGCTGTCGGCCGGCATGCCGGCCCCAGTCGCCGTATCGGCATCGCCTTCCTGCTCCGGATACACGCCCAGCAGCCAGGCATCGAACAGCTTGCGCGCGATCGGCGCCGCGGCGCTGCCGCCGTAGCCGCCGCCTTCGACCGCAATGGCGACCGCGATGGTCGGCGCCTCGGCCGGCGCGAAACCGATGAACAGAGCGCGATGACGCAGATGCATGGGCAGGCTGCGCGGATCCACCGCACCGCTGCCGCGCCGGCTCACCACCTGGGCGGTGCCGGTCTTGCCGGCCATCAGGTAGCCCGCGCCGCTGGCCACGCGCCAGCCGGTGCCGCCCGGCTGCATGGTGTCCATCATGCCCTGGCGGACCGCATCCAGGTTCTGGCGGCTGGGACTGATGGCGACCGGTGGCGGCTGCGGCACGTCGCGCCAGTCGGCCTCGAACCCCTCGCGCGTCTGCATGACCAGGTGCGGCCGCCGCAGCATGCCGTCGGCAAGTCCCGCGGTGGCCCTGGCCAGTTGCAGCGGCGTGACCTTCCAGTCGCCCTGGCCGATGCTGGCATTGACGGTGTCGCCCGGGTACCAGCGCTCGCCGCGCGCGATCCGCTTGGCCTCGGGCGAGGGCAGGATGCCGTCGATCTCGCCCACCAGGTCGATGCCGGTGGGCGCGCCGAAACCGTAGTGGCGCATGTACTGCACGAAGCGCTCGATGCCCATGTCCAGCGCGAGCCGGTAGTAGTAGGTGTTCACCGAGGCCGAGATCGACTTGCGCAGGTCGGTCCAGCCGTGGCCGCCGCGGCTGGCGTCGCCCCAGCCGCGACTGGTGCCCGGCAGGTAGAACATCCCCGTCGACAGCACCCGGTCCTCGGGCCTGCGCAGGCCGCTGTCCAGGCCAGCCAGCGCGAGCAGGGGCTTGAGCGTGGACCCGGGCGCCACGCCACCCAGCACCAGGCGGTTGAACAGCGGGCGCGAAGGCGCGTCCATCAGCAGCCGGTAGTCGGCGGTGGAGATGCCGTTGACGAACAGGTTGGGGTCGAAGGCCGGCAGGCTGACCATCGCCAGCACCTCGCCGGTGCGTGGATCGATCGCGATCGCCGAGCCCTCCTGCTCGCCGAACGCCGCCACCATGGCCCGCTGCAGATCGAGGTCGATGCCCAGGCGCAGGTCGGCGCCGGCCTGGGCCGGCACCATGCCGATGCGCCTCAGGGCGCGACCCTCGACGTTGGTTTCGACCTGCTCGTAGCCGATGCGGCCGCGCAGCTGCGCGTCGTAGGCGCGCTCCAGCCCGGTGCGCCCGGTGTGGGGGAACAGGATCTGGTCGCGGCCGTAGCGTTCCACGTCGCCCTCGTCGGTGCGGCCGACGTAGCCGATCACGTGCGCGAACAGGTCGCCATGCAGGTAGCGACGGTTGAGGTAGGGCACCACCTCGACACCGGGGAAGCGCCAGCGATCGACCGCGAAGCGCGCCACCTCCTCGTCGCTCACGCGGGCCTTGAGCGTGATCGAGCGGAAGCTGCGGGTCGCCTTGCGGGTGGCCTCGAATCGCGCGATCTCCTCCGGCGTCAGGCTCACCACCCGCGAGAGCTGCGCGAGCATGCGCGGGATGTCGCCGGCATCCTCCGGGGTGACGTCGATGCGGTAGGCGGGCACGTTGTCGGCCAGCAGCCGGCCCTTGCGGTCGTAGATCAGCCCGCGCGCCGGCACCACGGGGTGGGGCTTGATGCGGTTGGCCTCCGACAGGCGCGCATATTCGTCGTGGTCCACGACCTGCAGCCGGAAGTACCAGGCCGCCAGGCCCAGCAGGCCCAGCAGCACCAGCCCGAAGCCCACCAGCGCGCGAAGCCGGAACAGCGACGCCTCGGCCGAGGCGTTGCGGATGCGCTGGCGCCGCTCGCGCATCAGCGCGGCCTCCGCACCTGCCGCATCGCGTCGAAGCCGATGAACAGCGGCACCCACAGCGCCATGCCCACCAGCGGCGCGATCCAGTAGAGCCAGGGCAACTGCGGCAGTCCCAGCATCAGGTGCAGCGCTGCCGCCACCACGCGGTCGTTGAGCAGCAGGCCGCCGATCGCCAGCGCCTGCTGCGGCAGCGGGAAGAAGCGCAGCTGGGTACGGAAGCGCTGCAGGATGAAGGCCATGATCACCAGCCGCAGCGCCTGCTCGCCCAGCAGCGCACCAAAGGCCAGATCCGCCAGCAGCCCGGCGATGAAGGCCAGCCCCAGCCCGGCGCGTTCAGGCTCCTCGATCACCCAGTAGGCGACCACCAGCGCCAGCCAGTACGGCCGCAGCCCCTGCACCGCCAGCGGCAGCGGCAGCAGGCCGAGCACGAGTGCGACCAGCACGCTCACCGGCAGCAGCCACAGCCGGCCGCGCCGGTTCATCGGCGGATCTCCGGTGCGGGCGCGGACGAGGGCGCCTGGCGCGTCGACGGCGCGCCCTCTTCCGGCGCCGGGGCAGCGGCACGCGGGCCGGTGCCGGCAGCCGCCGGCGCTGCCGTCTCCGCTCCGTCCGCGACCGGCCCATCGGCTCCCGCAGGGTCATCCATGCCTGCGGACACACGCGGCACGGGATCCTCGCGCAGCAGCAGGACGTCACGGCCACGGTCGAGCTGCGCGGCCGGCTGCAGTTCGCCGATGAGGAAGGCATGGCTGTCGTCCGGCCGCAGGTCCACCAGCGTGCCTACCGGGAATCCGGGCGGGAAACGACCGCCCAGGCCCGAGGTCACCACCACGTCGCCCGCCTGCACGTCGCTTGAGACGGGGATGTTGCGTACCTCCAGCCGGTCGCTGCGGCCGATGCCGTAGGCCACCAGGCGAACGCCGGTGCGGGAGATCGACACCGGCACCGCATGATCGAGATCGGTGAGCAGCAACACGGTGGCGGTTCCGGGCGTGACCGCGATGATCTGGCCGACGAGGCCACCGGCGTCGATCACGCTCTGGCCTTCGCGCACGCCATCGTTGCTGCCGGCGTTGAGCAGCAGGCGCTGCCGCGAGGGGTCCATGTCCACGTCCAGGATCGGGGCCAGTTGCACGTCAAGCTCGTGGCGCGTGGCCGCGCCGAGCAGCCCACGCAGGCGGGCGTTCTCGTCGGCCTCGACCTGCAGCCGCGCCTGGCGCGCGCCCATCACCAGCAGTTCGTTCCGCAGCCGACGATTGTCGTCGGCCAGCAGCGATCGCGTCACCGCGTCCTCGCGCACGGTCTGCCCCAGCCGCGACGGCAGCCCCGCCAGCTGCCAGAGCGGCTGCACCGCGACGCTGGCGGTCGCCCGCGCGCGCTCGAGCCAGCCTCCCCGGTGATCGAGCACGATCAGCACCACCGACAGCGCCAGGAACGCCAGCAGCCGCAGCGTACCGGCGACGTCACCGGGGCGTTGGGCAGCCGGGCTGGCGAAGGAGGACACGTGGGAGCCGGGATTGGTGATTCGTGAATGGTGATTGGAAGCGGCGGGGCGGCGAGGCGTGGATGCCTTCAGCCGCCGCGGGCCGCCGGACAATGGGAACGGGCCGGGTGAGGCGCTGTTCTCGAATCACCCATCACCCATCACCAATCACTCCCATCACTCCGACGCGAAGAACTCGTTGCCATGCAGGTCCAGCAGCTCCAGCGCGCGTCCGCCGCCGCGGGCGACGCAGGTCAGCGGATCGTCGGCGACCTGCACGTGCAGGCCGGTTTCCTCGCTGATCAGGCGGTCCAGGTCGCGCAGCAGGGCGCCGCCGCCGGTGAGGACGATGCCGCGTTCGGCCACGTCCGCGCACAGTTCCGGCGGGGTCTGTTCCAGCGCCTGGCGCACCGCGGCGACGATGCCCGAGAGCGGCTCGCGCAGCGCGTCGAGCACCTCGCTGGAGGTGATCGAGACCACCTTGGGCACGCCTTCGGCCAGGTGCCGGCCGGAAATCTCCATCGACTGCACCTTTTCCTGCGGATAGGCGCAGCCCAGTTCGATCTTGATCTTCTCGGCGGTGGTCTCGCCGATCAGCATGCCGTGGTTGCGGCGCACGTAGTTGATGATCGACTCGTCGAAGCGGTCGCCGCCGATGCGCGCCGACTGCGAATAGACGATGCCGTTGAGCGCGATCACCGCCACCTCGGTGGTGCCGCCGCCCACGTCCACCACCATCGAGCCGCGCGCTTCGGTCACCGGCATGCCGGCGCCGATGGCGGCGGCCATGGGTTCCTCGATCAGCGAGACGTCGCGGGCGCCAGCCTCCATCGCCGAGTCGCGGATGGCGCGCTTCTCCACCTGGGTGGAGCCGGCGGGCACGCAGATCAGCACCCGCGGGCTGGGGCGCAGGAAGCGGCTCTTGTGCACCTTGCGGATGAAGTGCTTGAGCATCTCCTCGGTGTAGGTGAAGTCGGCGATCACGCCGTCCTTCATCGGCCGGTGGGTGGTGATGTTGCCGGGGGTGCGGCCAAGCATCATCTTGGCCTCGCTGCCCACCGCCGCCACCGCCTTCTGGCCGCCGCTGCGGTCCTGCCGCACCGCCACCACCGACGGCTCGTTCAGGACGATGCCCTGGCCGCGCACGAAGATCAGGGTATTGGCCGTGCCCAGGTCGATGGACAGGTCGTTGGAGAACATGCCGCGGAACTTCTTGAACATCGGGGGACTGGATCCGTCTCGGGGGCGCAGGCGCAGGGGCGGCTAGCCTAGCAAAAAAGCGCATTCCGGCGGCTCCGGAGCTTCCAGAACGCGCGCACCGGCACATCCTGGCGACCGCGACCCGAGCGGGCCCCCGCTCGCCGCCGCCGCCCCCTCCCGCGGCTGGCCTCGACCGGCGCTCCCGGCTACCCTATCGGGCCTTTTGTCCAGCCGAGACGCCCGATGTCCGCACTGATCTGCGGTTCCCTGGCCTACGACACCATCATGGTGTTCCCCGACCAGTTCAAGAACCACATCCTGCCGGACAAGGTCCACATCCTCAACGTCTCGTTCCTGGTGCCGAGGATGCGCCGCGAGTTCGGCGGCTGCGCCGGCAACATCGCCTACAACCTCAAGCTGCTGGGCGGCGACCCGATCCCGATGGCCACCGTGGGCGCGGACTTCGGCCCCTACCGCGAGTGGTTCGACGAGAACGGCATCACGCTGGACCGGGTCAAGGTGATCGACGAGCTGTTCACCCCGCAGGCCTTCATCACCACCGACCACGACAACACCCAGATCACCGCCTTCCACCCGGTGGCGATGATGCGCAGCTACGAGAACCACGTGAAGGACGTGCCGGGCGTGACCATCGGCATCGTCAGCCCCGACGGCTACGAGGGCATGCTCCAGAACGCCAAGGAGTTCGCCGAGTCCGGCATCCCCTTCATCTTCGACCCGGGCCAGGCCATGCCGCTGTTCAACGGCGAGGAGCTGCGCGCCTTCATCGAGCAGGCCGACTACGTGACGGTCAACGACTACGAGTCCAACCTGCTGCAGGAGCGCACCGGCTGGACCGAGAAGGACATCGTGCAGCGGGTGAAGGCCTACATCATCACCCAGGGCCCGCGCGGCGCCCTGATCCACACCCCCGGGAAGCTCTACTCCGTGCCGCCGGCGCACGAGCGCCGCATCACCGACCCCACCGGTTGCGGCGACGCCTTCCGCGCCGGCCTGATCTTCGGCATCGAGAAGGGTTGCGACTGGCAGACCATCGGCCGCATCGGCAACCTGATGGGCGCGCTCAAGGTCGAGCATCCCGGCACCCAGAACCAGCGCTTCGACTACGAGGAGTTCGCCGGGCAGTTCCGGCAGCAGTTCGGGTACGCGCTGTAACGGTTGCGGAGGCGGTCGCCGATCACGCGTCGGTGCCGTGCTCCGGCGGCGATGCCGGCGCAGCATAGGCGCCGGCGGCCGCCTCCAGCCACTCCGGAAGCGCGCGGCGCCGCACGCGTTCGCGCCGGGCGCGCGCCAGGCATTCGAGCATGTAGGCCCGCATGCCCGGGTCGTCGCCAGCGAAGGACAGCGCCAGGTCGCGATCCATCCAGCGCCGGACCAGCACGAACAGGATCACGTGCAGCGCCAGCGCCAGCCCGCTGACCACGATGACGATCGCCACGTCCATCGCCGGATGCGTCCCTCAGCCCGGCGTGCCGCTCAATCCCACTTCGGCATCTTCGACCGGTCCAGGCCGGCCACCTCGAACTCGGCGGCCTTGTCCCCCACGTCGCGGGTCGGGAACTCGATGCGCAGGCGGCTGGCGTCCTTCGTCATCCGCCACAGCGCCTTCTCGTCGTCGATGAACATGGCGATCGCCTCGTCCGTCTTCGGACGGTTGGCCGACATCTTCTTCGGCGCCTGGTCATCGACCGTGACGGTCACGCTGCAGCTGCGGTAGCAGGCTTTCGCGAAATCGCCCCCCGGCAGGACCAGGTAGCTGCTGCGTCCCCAGTCGGGATGGTCGCGGAAGATCAGGCGCACCGGCTTGGCGCCGCTGCCGTCCACGTCCACCGGCTGTTTCGCGTAGATGGCCGCCGACAGCTGGTTCCCGCCCTCCACCGCCTGGCTCTGGTAGGCCCAGAGCGCGGCCACGCGCTGCGCCTCGTGCTCGGCTGCGGCCTTCGCGCGCGCTTCCTCGTGGCGGGGACGCACGCGGTCGGCGGCCTCGGTGGCAGGCCATTTCGCCAGCAGCAGGTCGCCCTGCGCCTTGGCCAGCGGCCAGTTGCCCTCGGCAATCGCAGCTTCGAACGCCGCCTCGGCTTCCACCGCAGCCTGTTCGTTGGCCTGCGCCTGGGCCGCCGCCCGGGCCGCCGCCTCGGCCTCGCGATCCTTGCAGCCGGCGAGCAGCACGATGCCCAGCAGGGCAATGCCCAGCGGTTTGACGATGTGCATGGAGGAACTCCTGTCGAGGTGCCGATACCCTGTCACGCCGCGCCCGGGCTGTCATCCCGGGCGCGCGCGGTCGCGCTGCCCCACGCCTCGCGACCCGGTGAGCGCTCACCGGCAGCGACACGCGAGCGTGCGCTCAGTTCGCGTCGGTGCCCGCCTCGGCCGCGGCGGCATCGTCCTGCGTCCCCTCCGATTCCGGCGCCGCGTCCTCTTCCACGGGCGCGGCGGCCGGCTGCCCCGCGGGCCTGGCCTCGGCCAGCACCTTCTCCACCGATGCGGTGGTGATGGGGTGGTAGCCCGGGCGTGCCTGTTCGAAGGCGGTGCGCGCCAGCGCCAGGCCCTCATGGGTCTCGGCGAGCGCCTCGTAGACCGGAATGATCAGCTTGCGCCGGCCGACCCTGCCGACGAACGCGACGATCGCGTCATTGGCCTGCCCATAGCCGCTGCGGATCGCCAACGGATACCAGCGCATCGCGATCTCGCCGTTGGCGGTGCCGGTGAAATGGTAGGCGCGGTCGAGTTGTTCCAACTCGGCCACCGGCAGGGTCCGGGGCATGCCTTCGAGGAAGTGCAGCCACTCCTGCGTGCTCCACTGGCTGGTGATCTGCGTGGGCGGCAGCTGCTTGCTGCCGCGCCAGCCCAGGCGCGCCGAGTCGACGATGCCCATTCGCGGGGACAGCACCTGCGGTGCATTGGCCGGAATGCCGGGGCCGTAGATCCACTCGTCGATCTCGGCTTCGGTGACCACGCCCGGATGGGCATCGAACAGGTGCTGCCTCGCGTAGGCGAGGAAGGTTTCGGTGGGGATGCTCTGGAATGCGAAGTGGTCGAAGTAGCCGCGCAGGAACGGATCGAACGCCTCGCGCCCGAATCGCTCCTCCAGGAACTGCAGGAACCAGGCGCCCTTGTCGTAGGACACCTGGCTGAGCGCATCGTCGGCATCGAGCGGCGTGCCGGGACGGATGGCCAGCGCCTGGGTGGCGCCCGGCATGTCGCCGATATCGCGCTTAAGCGCGTCGCGCGCGATCACCCACTCCATGTCGGCGAACTCCTCGCCGTAGAGCGCCTCGACGATCCGGTTCTCGACGTAGCTGGTCATGCCCTCGTTGAGCCAGCCGTGCTTGGCGCTGGAGAAGGTGACCAGGTTGCCCGACCAGCTGTGCGCCAGTTCGTGCGCGATCAGCGACACCAGCGACTTGTCGCCGACGATGACGGTGGGGGTGATGAACGACAGGCGCGGGTTCTCCATGCCGCCGAAGGGGAACGACGGCGGCAGCACCAGCAGGTCGTAGCGGCCCCAGCGGTAAGGGCCGTACAGCGCCTCGGTGGCGGCGATCATCTTCTCGGTATCGGCGAACTCGACGGTGGCGCGCTCGACCATCGCAGGTTCGGCCCACACGCCCGAGCGGTCGGAGATCGGCTTGAACACCAGGTCGCCCGCGGCGATCGCCATCAGGTAGGACGGGATCCGCTGCGGCATGGTGAAGCTGTACTCGCCGTCGCGCCGGGCGTCCGGATCGTTGTCGGCGCTCATCAGCACCATCACGTCCGGGCGCGTGGTCACCCGGGCGCTGTAGGTGTAGCGCACCTGCGGCGTGTCCTGCAGCGGCACCCAGGAGCGCGCGTGGATCTGCTGCGACTGGCTGAACATGAAAGGCAGCTGCCCGCCCTCGGTCATGCCGGGCTCCAGCCACTGCAGGCCGGACGCACCGGGCGAGGTGCGGTAGGTCACCCGCAGCCTGGCCGGTCGCTGCGGCGCCTGGATCGCCAGGCGGCTCCCCAGCGCGGCATCGGCTTCGGCGAGCGCGAACTGCAGCGGTTGCCAGTTGCCGTCGACCTCGGCCTCGGCCTTCTCGATCGTCAGCGAACGCGTGTCGAGCACCAGCTCGGTCGCCTGTCCATCCTTCCAGTCGAGACTGTAGGTGGCGGTGCCGGCCAGCGTCCTGGCGTCGAAGTCCAAGGCAAGATCGAGCGCGAGGTCGTCGATGACGACCCTGGCCGGTTCGGCAAAGGAATGTTCGTCGGTATCGGCCATGGCGGCGGGCTTGGCCGCAGGCGCGGCGGCGGTGTCGGATCCGGCTTCGTCGCGCTTGCACGCCGACAGCGCCAGCAGGACCGGGAACAGCAGGAACAGGACGCGCAGCGCGCGCACGCGGGGATGACGCATGGCCGGGGGACGCCTGTGGCGGAAACAGGCGCCAATTCTAGTCGCGATGCCCGGGGCACGCATGCGTGCCCGGCCGGCAAGGCCGCCTACCGCTGCCGCGACGCCCGCGGATGCCCGCTGCGCGACACGTCAGGTCCGACGCTTTTCGCGTCCTGCAGGCCCCGCGGGCGCAGGTCGGCCGTCGCCGGTCAGGCCTTCCAGCCGTCGTGGATCGCCACGATGCCGCCGGACAGGTTGCGGTAGCGGGTGCGGGCGAAACCGGCGGCGTCCATCATCGCCCGGAGTTCATCCTGCGGCGGATGCCGGCGGATCGACTCGGCGAGGTAGCGGTAGCTGTCGGCATCGCCCGCGAACAGCCGCCCCAGGCGCGGCAGCACCTTGAACGAGTGGAAGTCGTACAGCGGCTTGAACCAGTCCGCCCTGACTTCCGAGAACTCCAGCACGCGCGCCTGCCCGCCGACCTTGAGGACCCGCAGCATCTCGCGCAGCGCGGCATCCTTGTCGGTGACGTTGCGCAGGCCGAAGGCGATGGTGACCAGGTCGAAACTGGCGTCGGGGAACGGCAGCTTCTCGGCATTGCACTGCACGTACTCGAAACCGCGAACGTTGCCGCGGTCGGTCATGCGGTCGCGGCCCACGCGCAGCATCTCGCCGTTGATGTCGCCCAGCACCAGCTCGCCGGTCTCGCCCACACGGTCCTTGAGCAGGGCGGCGATGTCGCCGGTTCCGCCGGCCAGGTCGAGCACGCGCGCGCCGCGGCGGACCTGGGCGGTGGCGACGAAGTAGCGCTTCCAGATGCGATGGATGCCCATCGACATCAGGTCGTTCATCAGGTCGTAGCTGCCGGCGACCGAGGAGAACACTTCCCCGACCAGCTTCTGCTTCTCGTCCACCGGCACCTCGCGGTAGCCGAAGTGGGTGGTGCCGCGTTCGTCGTCGGATGCGCTCATGCCGGGATTATCGCACCGCCACGGGGGCGGAGGTCACATCCAGGTCACTTGCGCCGACGCGGCCCCTCGCCTCCCGTCACCCGGCCCGGGCCGCCCACGATCACGCTGAAGCCATCCGCATTGGCCGACTCCACGTACACCGTGAACAGCCCGTCGGGCGAGATCCAGGCCTCGCCCGGCTTGAACATCGAGCCCTCGTTGTTGGCGGTGTCGGCCGGCGGCCGGTCGGCATCCTGGCTCTCGGCCTCGTAGCGGTAGCCGCTGCCCACGCGGTGGACGATCACCGCGTCCCCGGCCAGCGCCGCTTCATAGGTGCCCGTGCGACGACGGGCCTCGACCGTGTAGAAGGTCCCGCTGTAGGGATCCGGCGAGGCGGGCGTCTGCAGCACCAGCATCTGTGCGCCGGTGGCACCGCGCAGGCTCGCGAAATCCAGCTGGACTCGCGTGCGTGGCGTGCCGCTCTCGAAGTTGCGCTTGCGCGCCGCATCCACCCAGCCCAGGCGGTCGCGCTGGAGCACATTGATGTGCTTTGGCAGCGCGCCATAGGTCGGATTCCGGACGGCATTGCTCCAGCCGTCGCTCATCACGTCCCAGGGATTGTCGTAGGTGTCGTCGTCGCCGTCGGAGTTGTCCGAGTGCGGCAGTCCGTAGCCATGTCCCATCTCATGGGCCAGCGGCGCCAGGTTGTTGAACGACCAGGGCGGGTTCCACGTCGCCGCACGGCAGCGGTTGCGACCGTCGAGCGTCGTGCACCGCCCCCCGCCCCACGCGTATCCGTCCAGGTCGCCATTGAACATCATGTTGATCCCGACGACGTCGGCGAAATCGACCTCCGCGTCCGCTGCCGCGGTGCAATCGTCGAACAGGGCGTTGAGGTCTGCCTTGTCCTTGCCATTGTGCTCGGTCACGTAATGCGAGCGGGGGTGCGGCAGCGCATACCAGCCCGCCGCGTCGCTGCCTGCGAGGTTGATCCGGTCGTAGGACACTTCGCGCCAGTAGTGGCCCAGCTGGCCGGCGGCCTCGCCGTACTGGCCACGGAAGAACTCGACGGTCTTCTGCTCGTCGGCGATGTCGGAGAAGCGGCAGGCCACGGTGATCCAGCGGGTCGGACCCAGCGTCGCCTTGGCCACGCCATCGGCGCGCCCGCTGCGCACGTGCGCCTGCCCGCTGTCGTCGTCGACCGGCACGATCGCGTCGATCATGCGCGCGCCGCTGGACTTGCCGCGGCTGAAGGCCACCGCCACGCGCCGGTTGGCGAGCGCGTACAGGTCGCCCGCACCGCGCCGTGCCTGTTCCGCGTCGAGGACGATGCGCCCGCCGCCATCCAGCGCCAGCGCGGCCTCGAACCTGGGTACCTGCTGCGCCTGCGATCCGGGTGCGCCGTCGCCCCAGCGCAACTCCAGCCCGCCCTGTACCACTTCCCCCTGCGCCGCACCCGCCAGCAACGGCGCCATTGCGAGCACCGCGATCCGGATCCTGGACATCCGCTTTCCCCCTTGTGACGCGCCGATTCTCCGCCACCGGCACGCGCGGAACAAACCGCGACGCCGGTCACGCCACGCGCCACTGCGCATTTGCGCTATCTTGCCGCCGCCCCCCCCCGACGTACATCGCCATGGATACAGCCGATTACCGCGCCATGCTCGCCATCGCCATCGAGGAAGCCCGCCAGGGCCTGGCCGAGGGCGGGATTCCCATCGGCGCTGCCCTGTTCGCCGGCGACGGCACCCTGCTTGGCCGCGGCCACAACCGCCGCGTGCAGGAGGACGACCCGTCCGTGCACGGCGAGACCGATGCCTTCCGCAAGGCCGGCCGCCAGCGCTCGTACCGCGACACCATCATGGTGACCACCCTCTCGCCGTGCTGGTACTGCAGCGGCCTGGTGAAGCAGTTCGGGATCGGGACCGTGGTGATGGGCGAATCGGTCAACTTCCAGGGCGGGCACGACTGGCTGCGCGAACAGGGCGTGGAGGTCGTCGACCTCGCCGATCCCGAGTGCATCACGATGCTCGGCGAGTGGATCGCCACCAACCCCGGGGTGTGGAACGAGGACATCGGCGAGGACGAATGCGGCTGAGCTGGTCCGCAGCACATGCCCGATGACGCACATGCCGACCCATGACGCCACGACCCTGCGGGGCCTGCCCTGCATCCGCCTGCACGCCGCCGGCGCGCAAGCACTGGTGGCCCTGCGTGGCGCGCAGGTGCTGTCCTGGATCCCGGCCGACGGCGACGAGCGCCTGTTCCTGTCCAGCCGGGCCGATTTCTCCCCGGGCAGTGCGATCCGCGGCGGGATCCCGGTGGTCTTCCCGCAGTTCGCCGAACGCGGCGTCCTGCGCAAGCATGGCATCGCGCGCCTGCTGGACTGGTCGTTCGCCGGCATTTCCGATGGCGCGGCCGTATTCGAACTGCGCGGGTGCCCGGCCAACGCCGGCTGGCCGCACGCCTTCCTGTGCCGGCTGTCGGTCATGCTCACGTCGAGGCGTCTGGAGGTGAGCCTCGAGGTCGGCAATTGCGGCGATGACGCCTTCGCCTTCACCGCCGCCCTGCACAGCTACCTGCGCGTGGAAGACATCGGCGCCGCCTCGCTCGAAGGGCTGCAGGGATGCGACTACGAGGACAGCGCCAACGGCGGCATCCTGCGTCGCGAGGATGCGCATGCCATCGCGTTCGATGGCGAGGTCGACCGGATCTACGCGGACGTGGTCGCGCCGCTGCGCCTGCACGATGGTGCAAGGCACCTCGACATCGAGAAGGAGGGCTTCGGCGACTGCGTGGTCTGGAATCCCGGCGCCACCCTGGCGAAGCGGCTGCACGACCTGGCCGAAGGCGACGATCGCCGGTTCGTCTGCGTCGAGGCCGGCCAGGTGCTGCAGCCGGTGGTGCTGGCGCCGGGCGGACGCTGGCGCGGCAGCCAGCGACTGGGATAAAGCCAGGGCGCGCGCGCCGTCAGCGCGCCTCGATGGTGAAGGCGCCGAAAGCCACGCCCAGATCCCAGCCCTTGCCGGTACCGGCCAGCGCCAGCGACACATCGCCCTTGGTCATGGCCTGGGCCTTGCTCGACTTCACCGCACCGGCATGGGCTTCCGCGGCGACGTAGGTGCCCAGCAGGTCGCGGATGTCGCGCACCGCGGAGAAATCGCCGCGGCCGTCGCGGATCTCGGACTTGCCCACGCTCAGGCCGCCGCCCCTGGCCTCGATGCGCACGGCCAGCGACTGGCCGTTGTCGCAACTGATCCGGCCAGTGCCAGACGCGGTCTTGTAGAAGGCCGACCAGCCGCTCATGTCGAAGGCCAGGCGGCAGGACACCTCCCCGGCGGCCGCGGGAGCGGCGACGCACAGGCCCAGGACGGCGACGATCAGGCAGCGGCGGACTTGCATCGTGTTGTCTCCTCGGTTGGCCGGGGCGTTGCCGGCATGGATCATCCAGGCGCCCGGTCCTGCGCATGATGCGCCTTGAAGCAGTCGAACATCGGCGCGGTGAACGCGGTGTCGCCATGGCCGGGCACCCAGGTCAGCGACTGGACGGGCGGCGCGCTGGGCCGCAGCGGCGAGCGGTCCGGTCCGCTCCGGTCAGGCTGTGCCCACCGGAGCCCGCCAAAGGGCATGCCTAGGCCGGACCTGCCCGCGGGCGACAGCGAGTTCTCCTCGGACGACCCGCGGCTGGCCGATGCGCCCGCCCCGGCCTGCGAGTTCGGCGTCAACCTGGCGCGTTGGCGGCAGGGCCCACGCGACGCACGGTCAGAGGATGTAGCGGCTCAGGTCCGGGTCCTGCACCAGTTCGCCCAGGTGCGCATCGACATAGGCCCGGTCGATGACCACGCGACTGCCGTCCTTGTCCGGCGCCTCGTAGCTCAGCGCGTCGAGCAGGCGTTCGAGCACGGTATGCAGGCGACGGGCACCGATGTTCTCCTGGCGTTCGTTGACCTGGGCGGCGATCTCGGCGAGCCGATCAACGGCTTCGTCCGCGAACGACAGCGCGACGCCTTCGGTCTTCAGCAGCTCGACGTACTGCCGGGTCAATGCGGCCCTAGGTTCGGTGAGGATGCGGACGAAGTCGTCCTTGGTCAGGGCCGACAGCTCGACGCGGATCGGGAAGCGGCCCTGCATTTCCGGGATCAGGTCGCTGGGTTTGGCCAGGTGGAACGCGCCCGAAGCGATGAACAGGATGTGGTCGGTCTTGACCGGCCCGTACTTGGTGCTCACGGTGCTGCCCTCCACCAGCGGCAGCAGGTCGCGCTGTACGCCCTCCCGGCTGACGTCGGCTCCCATGCCCTCGCTGCGCTTGGCGACCTTGTCGATCTCGTCGATGAACACGATGCCGTGCTGTTCGCAGGCCTCGATCGCCGCCTCGCGCACTTCCTCCTCGTTGACCAGCCTGGCGGCCTCCTCCTCGATCAGCTGCGGCCTCGCTGCCTTGATCGTCAGCTTGCGCGCCTGCGTCTTCGCCCCGCCCAGGTTGGCGAACATCTGCCGCAGCTGCTGGCCCATCTCCTCCATGCCCGGCGGAGTCATGATGTCGACGCCGACATTGGCCGACAGTTCGAGTTCGATCTCGCGCTCGTCGAGCTCACCGGCGCGCAGCTGCCGGCGCAGCTTCTGGCGGGTCTCCGATTCCCTGGACGACGGTTCGGCACCGATATCGACCGTGGTCGAGCTGCCGAATCCGAATCCGGTCTGCGGGGATTCGCGCCGCGGCAGCAGCGCATCGAGGATGCGGTCCTCGGCCCGCTCCTCGGCCTGGGTGCGCACCTTCTTCTTGGCCTGCTCGCGATACAGCTTGACCGCGGTATCAGCCAGGTCGCGGATGATCTGCTCGACATCCTTGCCCACGTAGCCGACCTCCGTGAAGCGCGTGGCCTCGACCTTCACGAACGGCGCATTCGCGAGCGTCGCCAGCCGGCGCGCGATCTCGGTCTTGCCCACGCCGGTCGGGCCGATCATCAGGATGTTCTTGGGCATGACCTCGTTGCGCAGCTCGTCGGGCAACTGCGCGCGACGCCAGCGGTTGCGCAGCGCGATCGCGACCGCGCGCTTGGCCGAAGACTGGCCGACGATGTGGCGATCGAGCTCCTGCACGATCTCGCGCGGGGTCATGGTGGAAGAGCCGTGATTGGTCATTGGTGATTCGTGATTCGTAATTGCCGAGAGGGGGATTGATGGCTGAGGGTGATCCTGCTGTTCGAATCGCCCGTCACGAGCCACCAATCACAGTTCTTCCACCACCACGTTGCGGTTGGTGTAGATGCAGATGTCGCCGGCAATGGCCAGCGCTTCGGTGGCGATGCTGCGGGCGTCGAGCTGCGTGTGCGCGAGCAGCGCACGCGCCGCGGAAAGCGCGTAGCTGCCGCCTGATCCGATCGCGATGATGCCGTCCTCCGGCTCGATCACGTCGCCGGTGCCGCTGATGATCAGCGAAGTGTCCTTGTCGGCCACCGCCAGCAGCGCTTCGAGCTTGCCGAAACGGCGCTCGGTCCGCCAGTCCTTCGCCATCTCGACCGCGGCGCGCTGCAGCTGGCCATGCCTCTCGAGCTTGGACTCGAACAGTTCGAACAGGGTGAAGGCATCGGCCGCCGCCCCGGCGAAGCCGGCCAGCACCTGTCCATCCTTGCCCAGCCGGCGTACCTTGCGCGCATTGCCCTTCATCACGGTATGGCCCAGCGTGACCTGGCCGTCGCCGGCCACGGCCACCTTGCCGTCGCGGCGCACCGACAGGATCGTGGTGGCGTGGAATACGTTCGGGTTCTGGCTGGGGTCCATGCGGCCTCCGGGGCGGGTCCGACAGACATAGGGGCGGGCCCGGCCCGATCAAGCCCCGCCCACCGGGATGCACTCAGTCACGGTACGCCGCGCAGGAATAGCAGCCGCGCCGGGCGTTGTGCAGGTGGACGCAGGCCACGGCGGCGCCACGGAACATGAGCGTGAGTTCGTCGGCCACCCCGGCCCCCTCGCAGACCCGCGCGTCCAGCATCATCCAGTTGGCGTCGTAGGCGCGAAGCGAGATCAGGCGGCGGCTCACATAGCCCGGCACCTCGCCGGGCGGGAGCACCTGCCGCCGCGACTGCCTTCGCACGAAGATCGGCCCCGAAGCGCGGTACGGCGTGTCGTCGGGGACGTGCTGCCAATGCAGCAGCAGCAGCTGCTCGCCTATGCGCGCGTCCTCCAGGCCCACGCGACAGGGGTAGCCCATGTCGCTGTCGGCGACAACGCGACGCATTCCGCGCCGCGCCAGGCTGGCGTCATCGAGCGCGAACAACGAGGCGAAGGGGGTCGGGTCGAGTCCATGGAGGCGGAATGTCATTGCGGGCTCCTGCAGCGGGGGGAGCGCAGCCTCTCGCAACACGCGACGCGATACGCGCCGTTTCCGGACATGCAGGTCGGGCGCGTCCGATCAGTCTCCGCCCGGCTTCCGTTCCAGCAGCCTGCGCGCCCGCGCCTGCAGCGCCAGCCACGAGTCCTCGAGCTGGCCCGCCTTGGGCGTGGTGCGCGCGATCAGTGCCAGCGCCTCTTCCAGCTCCTCGACCCGCCACGCCAGCTCCGCGTAGTCGTGCGCGAGCACCAGCTCCACCCGCCGGTCCTCGCAGACGCCGACGCAGGGGCGCGGCGCGTCGACCTTGCCGCAGCCGATGCAGCGCCAGCCTTCGATGGTTTCGACCATGGCGGCATGCTGGCCGCGCCGGACATCCGTCGCCCTGATCCCCGTCAAGTGAGCGCGCGATCGTGGCCGGCGAAGGAGCTTCAGTCCTTGCGACGCCTGGCACGCGGATGCGCGGCGTCGTACACCTTCGCCAGGTGCCCGAAGTCCAGATGCGTGTAGATCTGGGT
>JAEXLY010000296.1 GCA_023444765.1 Pseudomonadota bacterium
TCGGGGCGCCGGCGCCCGGGCGCCCCGCGCGGGTCCCCCCCAACCCCGCGGCCGCGCGCGCGGCCACGTCACCCCCCTTCCCGTGCCCCATTTTTCCGGATCCTGTCCAGATGAACACCCCGCAGAACCGCCGTTTCAACGTCGCAGTCGTCGGTGCCACCGGCGCCGTCGGCGAAGTCATGCTGTCGATCCTCGCCGAACGCGATTTCCCGGTTGGCAAGCTGGTGCCGCTCGCCTCCGAGCGTTCGGCCGGCAGCACGGTCGAGTTCCGCGGCGAGGACCATGTCGTCCAGGACCTGGCCACCTTCGATCCGGCCGGCATCGACATCGCGCTGTTCTCCGCCGGCGGCGACACGTCGAAGGAGTACGCACCGAAGTTCGCGGCGGCCGGCGCGGTCGTCATCGACAACTCGTCGGCCTTCCGCTACGACGACGACGTCCCGCTGGTGGTGAGCGAGGTGAATCCCGGGCAGGTGAAGAACCGCCCGCGCGGCATCATCGCCAATCCCAACTGCTCGACCATGCAGATGCTGGTGGCGCTGGCCCCGCTGCACCGCCGCTACGGCATCGAGCGCATCAACGTCGCCACCTACCAGTCGGTCTCGGGCGCTGGTCGCAGCGCGATGGAGGAGCTGGGCAAGCAGACCGCGCAGCTGCTCGGGTTCCAGGACATCGATCCGCAGAAGTTCCCGATGCAGATCGCGTTCAACCTGATCCCGCACATCGACGCCTTCATGGACAACGGCTTCACCAAGGAGGAAATGAAGCTGGTCTGGGAGACGCGCAAGATCCTCGGCGACGAGTCGATCCTGGTGAATCCGACCGCGGTGCGGGTGCCGGTGTTCTACGGGCATTCGGAGGCAGTGGCGATCGAGACCCGCGAGAAGGTCACGCCCGAGGCGGCGCGCGAGCTGCTGGCCGCATCGCCGGGGATCGAGGTGGTGGACGATCGCAGGCCCGGCGGCTATCCCACGCCGGTGACCCATGCCTCGGGCAAGGACGCGGTGTTCGTCGGCCGGATCCGCGAGGATCTCTCGCACCCCCGGGGCCTCAATCTGTGGATCGTCTCGGACAACATCCGCAAGGGCGCCGCGCTCAACGCGGTGCAGCTGGCCGAGCTGGTCGCCGCCGAGGGCTGATCCGGCCGCGGGCGTGCCGATCCCGCGGGCCTGGCCGTGCGGGGCGGGGCGCCTGCCACGACCGGGAGCGCAGCGGGCCAGGATCGGGGCCATCCGGCCGCGCATGGCTGGTTGCGACGTGCGGCTGCGCCTTCCGCTTGACGGTGGCTACCGGAATCAATAAGTTGCGACCGTCATTTCGACTGATCCTGATCCGGATTCCTGGGGGCTCCTCTTGAAGACGCTGGCGTGCCGCCTCGTCCTGCTGCTGGCGTTGCTCCTGCACGTGCCCGCGGCGCTGGCCCTGGGCCTGGGCCAGATCGAGGTGAAGTCGCGCGCCGGCGAGCCGCTGCTCGCCGAGATCCCGATCATTTCGGCCGATCCGTCCGAGCTGGAGAATCTCCAGGCGCGCCTGGCTTCGCCGGAGACCTTCCGCCGCATCGGGCTGGAGCCCCCGGCCGGACTGGTATCGGAACTGGACTTCGCGATCGCGCTCGATCCGCGGGGCCGCCCGGTCATCCGCATCACGAGTGCCGCGCCGGTGCAGCAGCCGCTGCTGACCTTCCTGGTGGAAGTGGACTGGGGCCAGGGCCGTCTGGTGCGCGAGTACTCGGCCCTGGTCGATACACCGCAGACTGTGGCGGCGCCTGCGCAGCCGCCCATCCAGGCGCCGGAGGCTGCGCCGTCGAACGTCATCGCACGTCCGCCAACGGTGCCGGAGCCCGTGGTGGCCGAGGAGGCACCCGTCGAGGCGGCCGGGCAGGCACCCGAACCGGAGCGCGTGGCGCCGGCGCCCGCACCCCCTGCACCTCCCGCGCCGGCGGAGACAGCCGTGCCCGGCGAGTACGGACCGGTGCAGCGCGGCCAGACGCTTGGCCGGATTGCCGCAGAACTGTCGGCCGGCAGCGGCCAGAGCCTGAACCAGGTCATGCTGGCCCTGCTGCGCGCCAACCCGGAGGCCTTCATCGGCGGCAACATCAACCTGATCCGCCAGGGTGCGGTGCTGCGGGTGCCGCCGCAGACCGAGTGGTCGCAGGCCAGCGTCGCCGAAGCCAACGCGCTGGTGCGCGAGCACGTAGCGCGCTGGCGCGAGATGCGACGCCCTGTGGCGCAGCCGTCCGCGGTCGAGGACACAGGGCAGGCGAGCGCCGCGTCGGCGGCGACGGCGGCCGACCGGGCTGCGCAGGGCGGTGCGCGCACAACCGACGCACGCCTGGAAATCGTGCCGCCCGGCGGCGGCGGTGGCGAACAGGCAGGAACACGGACCGGCGCCGCTGCCGGGGGCGAGGGCGACATGCTGCAGCAACAGGAACTGGTCCAGACGCGGGAAACGCTCGCCGCACGCGAGGCCGAGATCCAGGATCTGCAGGCGCGCCTGGCCGAACTCGAGCAACTGCAGCAACAGCAGCAGCAGCTCATCCAGATGAAGGACAGCGAGTTGGCGGCCGCCCAGCAGCGCCTGGCCGAGAGCAACACCGCGCAGCCGGCGCAGACCGATCCGCAGGCCCCGACACAATCCGATGGCGGCCTGCCATGGATCTGGCTTGGCCTGGGCCTGCTGCTGGCGGCGGGGCTGGCGTGGTGGTGGTCGAGGCGCCGGGCGGCAAAGCCGGCGCGCAAGCAGGGCTACGGTTTTGCCTCCGCATCCACGCAGGCGCCAGCCCGGCCGGCACCGGCGGACAGGCCGGGTCCGGCGGCCGGGCCGGCTCCGGCGCGGGCCGCGGACGCACCGGTGGAGCCGGCAGCGCCGATCGCCGGGACGGCCCCCGCCGCCAGGCAGGACGCTCCGCTGCCCATGGCCTCGGCCATGTCCTGGAACGCTGCGCCGGCCGCGGCCACGGGCGGGTCGCCGACCTGGCATGCGGCCAGCGAGGCACCGGCCGCCGCAGGTCAGGAGCGCATCGAGCTCGCGCGTGCGTACATCGACCTGGGCGACGTCGAGACCGCGCGCAGCCTGCTGCAGGAAGTCGCGGTTGCCGGCGATGCCGACGCCCGCGGCGAGGCCGAGCGCCTGCTGCGCGAACTGGCCTGAGTGCGCTACGCGATCGGCGTCGAGTACGACGGCGGCGGCTTTCGCGGCTGGCAACGCCTGACCCAGCCGGGCACGCCCGACGGCGCGACCGTGCAGGGCGTCCTGGAAACGGCGCTGTCCTCGGTGGCGAATGCCAGGATCGACACCGTCTGCGCAGGGCGCACCGATGCCGGCGTCCACGGGCAATGCCAGGTCGCGCATTTCGACACTGACGCCGGACGCGACCTGCGCGCCTGGACGCTGGGCACCACCACGCGCCTGCCGCCGTCGGTCAGCGTGACCTGGTGCCGCCCGGTCGCGGACGACTTCAGTGCGCGTTTCTCCGCCGTGGCCCGGCGCTACCGCTACCGCATCCTCAACCGCCAGGTGCGTCCGGCCCTCGGGCGCCAGTGGCTGTCCTGGCACTGGCGTCCGCTGCAGGCCGACGCCATGCACCGTGCCGCGCAGGCGCTGCTGGGCGAGCACGACTTCGGCGCCTTCCGCTCTGCCGAATGCGAGGCCAGCCATGGCCGCCGCGAACTGCAGCGCATCGCCGTCTCCCGCGAGGGCGAGCTGGTGACCATCGACGTCCAGGCCAACGCCTTCCTCCACCACATGGTCCGCAACATCGTCGGCTCGCTGCTGGAGGTGGGCGCCGGCGCGCAGCGCGAGGCATGGATCGGCGAGCTGCTGGCCGGCCGCGACCGTCGGCTGGCGGGCCCGACGGCGCCGGCCAGCGGCCTGGTATTCGTCGGGCCGCTGTATCCGGCCGCCCACCGCCTGCCCGCGGAGGTCACGCTCGACTGAGCGGAAGGGGCGGGCCGCGCCGCATGAACCGCGTCCGCGGCTGCATGACGGCGCGACTGCAGGTCCGATCTGTCCGCCGTGCTGCGAACCGCGCACAATGCGCCATCGACCCAGGGGATCGCGTTCCGTGTCCATGCCTCCGTTCCGCACCAGGATCAAGTTCTGCGGGATGACCCGCGCCGGCGACGTGCGCCTGGCCGGGGAGCTCGGCGTGGACGCCGTCGGCTTCGTGTTCGCCCCGCGCAGCCGGCGCCTCGTCGATGCCGAGCAGGCGGCCGCGATGCTCGAGGCGCTGGCGCCGATGGTCGACGCGGTGGCGCTGTTCATGGACAACCCGGCCGACGAGGTGCGCGAAGTGATCTCGCGCGTGCGCCCGGCGTTGCTGCAGTTCCACGGCGACGAGGACGAGACGTTCTGTCGCAGCTTCGGCCTGCGCTACCTGAAGGCGGTGCCCATGGGCGGGAACGCCATGCACGATGCCCTGCAGTTGCATGCGCGGTGGCCGAGCGCGGCCGGGTTCCTGCTGGACGGACATGCCCCGGGGGAAGAGGGCGGCAGCGGGCTCGCCTTCGACTGGACGCGCCTGCCCAGGGGCATCACCAAGCCGTATTTCGTGGCCGGCGGCCTGACTCCCGATAATGTGCACGAGGCGGTGGTGTCCACCCGCCCCTGGGGCGTGGACGTGTCCAGTGGCATCGAGGCCGTGGACGGCGTGCCCGGCGCGAAGGACGGCGCGCGGATGCGCAGGTTCGTCGAGGAAGTGCGCCGCGCCGACTGCGGTTGACCGGACGCGCTGCCGGCGCCCGCGCCACTCGCGGCACCCGGCCCGCCGTTGCCGCGTACGCGCCCTCAGCCGGACGCCAGCTGCGCGCGCAACCATCCGGCCAGCTGGTCGATCGTCGGATCGGCATCGCCTCGGGTGCACAGGCACCAGTGCGCGCCGGTGGCGATGAATCCCCAGGGCGCGACGAGCCGGCCGCTGGCCAGGTCGGCCGCCACCAGCTGCTCCGGCGCGATCGCCACGCCCAGCCCGGCCACGGCGGCTTCGAGCAGGTAGTACAGGTGTTCGAAGCCGGTGCCGGGTCGCAGTGCCGCGGGGTCGAGGCCGTGGTGGCGCATCCACTGCGGCCAGGCCTGCGGGCGCGACGCCGTATGCAGTACCGGTTCGTCGAGCAGCGCGGCCGGGCCCTGGCCGGACAGGCGCGAGGCGGCAGGATGGCGCGGATCGATCACCGGTCCGATGCGTTCTGGCGCCAGCACGTGGACGCGCCAGTGCGCGGGCCACGGCGGTTCGCCGATGAGCAGCGCGGCATCGAGGCCCGGCAGGGCGGGGGCGAACGCGCCCTCGTGGGGCGAGAGATGCAGCTGCAGGGCGGGCAGGTCCCGCCGAAGCCGTTCGAGCCGCGGGATCATCCAGCGTGCCAGCACGCTGGCCGGCAGGCCGACGACACGGGTTCCGGGTTCGGCGCCGCGACGCAGGCCGCGCACGCTGGCCTCGATCTGGGCAAACGCCGTGCCCGTGGCCTCGGCCAGCCGCAGGCCGGCATCGGTCAGGCGCAGGCCGCGTCCCTCGCGCCGGAACAGGGCCGTGCCCAGTTCCTCTTCCAGCAGTCTCACCTGCCGGCTGACGGCGCCGTGGGTGACGTGCAGCTCGGAGGCCGCGCGCCCCAGGCCCCCGAGCCGGGCCGCTGCCTCGAAGGCACGCAGCGCGTTGAGGGCGGGGAGGTCACGGCCTGACATGTGAGATTTCCTGACGAATATGCCAGATATTATCGATTTTTCGGGACAGACATGTGCGCTAGAGTGCGAGCCGTCCCCGTACAGGTGCCGCCCGATGAACGCCACCGCCCCCCAGGATTTCCACGCCTGGCCCGATGCCAGCGGCCACTTCGGCCGGCATGGCGGGCGCTTCGTCGCCGAGACCCTGATGGGGCCGCTGGAGGAGCTTGCGGCGGCCTATGACACCGCGCGGGTGGATCCGTCCTTCCTGGCCGCGTTCGACAAGGACCTCAAGCATTACGTCGGCCGGCCCAGCCCGATCTACCACGCCGAGCGCCTGAGCCGGGAGGTGGGCGGGGCGCAGATCCTGCTCAAGCGCGAGGACCTCAACCATACCGGCGCGCACAAGATCAACAACACCATCGGCCAGGCCCTGCTGGCCGCGCGGATGGGCAAGAAGCGGATCATCGCCGAGACCGGCGCGGGCCAGCACGGCGTCGCCAGCGCCACCGTCGCCACGCGGCTGGGCCTGGAGTGCGTGGTCTACATGGGCGCCACCGACATCGAGCGCCAGAAGATCAACGTCTATCGCATGAAGCTGCTGGGCGCGACGGTGGTGCCGGTGACCAGCGGTTCGGCGACGCTCAAGGACGCGCTCAACGAAGCGATGCGCGACTGGGTGACCAACGTGCGCGACACCTTCTACATCATCGGCACGGTCGCCGGTCCCGACCCCTATCCGCGCATGGTGCGCGACTTCAACGCCGTGGTCGGGCGCGAGGCGAGGGCGCAGATGCTGGAGGACTACGGCCGCCTGCCCGACGCGATCACCGCCTGCGTTGGCGGTGGCAGCAACGCGATCGGCCTGTTCCACGCCTTTCTCAACGACGCGTCGGTGCGCATCGTCGGTGCCGAGGCCGCGGGCGAGGGCATCGAGACCGGCCATCACGCCGCCTCGCTGGCCGCCGGCCGCGTCGGCGTGCTGCACGGCAACCGCACCTACGTGATCTGTGACGACGACGGCCAGATCACCGAAACGCATTCGATCTCGGCCGGCCTGGACTATCCCGGCGTCGGCCCGGAGCACGCGTTCCTCAAGGACACCGGCCGCGCCGAGTACGTGGGTGTCACCGACGAGGAAGCGCTGGCCGCGTTCCATCGGCTCACCCGTACCGAAGGCATCCTCCCGGCGCTGGAGTCGAGCCATGCCGTCGCCCAGGCGATGAAGCTCGCGCGCGAGCTGCCGAAGGATGCGCTGGTGCTGTGCAACCTGTCGGGGCGCGGCGACAAGGATGTGCATACCATCGCCGCGCGCGAGGGAGTGGAGGTCTGATGCGGGGGACGGTGCCGGCCGCATGCCTGCTGCTCGCGATGGCCGGCACCGCCACCGGCCACGATCTGGACTGCGTGGCCGGATACTGCGTGGGCCGGCCGTTCGCACCGGACGAGGCCGAAGGTGCCTGGCAGGTCGCCGACTGGCCCGATCCCGCAAGCTGCTCCCAGGTGTCCGGCGGCAGCCTGCCGGCTGGCATCGGCATGATGCTGCTCGACGGGCGCATCGCCCGCTTCGAGATCGGACTGTCGGGTGGCGACGAAGCCACGCCGCCGTTGGCTCCGTTCGGGCTGCGCCGCGGCATGTCGCTGGCCGAAGCGGGCGCCCGCATGCCTGCCGGAGGACTCGACCTGGATCTCCACAAGTACGCCTGGCCCCCTGGGCTCTACCTCACCTGGCGCGACGCGACGCGCGACCGTGCACTCCGCGCCGAACTGCCCGATGCCCGGATCGAGGCGATCCTGTGGGGGCGCGTCGACGCGGTGCAGTCGAGCGAGGGCTGCGCGTGAGTGCGCGGCCGCCTGCATTCTCTTCCGAACCGATGGTGTCCCCATGAGCCGCATCCAGCCCCGATTCGCCCAGCTGGCCGCACGCGGCCGCAAGGCATTGATTCCCTTTCTCACCGCCGGCGACCCTTCGCTGGAAGCGACCGTACCCGCGATGCACGCGCTGGTGGCGGCGGGCGCCGACGTGATCGAGCTCGGCGTGCCGTTCTCCGATCCGATGGCCGACGGCCCGACCATCCAGCGCAGCTCCGAGCGCGCGCTGGCCCGCGGCGCGGGCCTGGGCTGGGTGCTGGGGGCGGTGCGCGAGTTCCGGCGGGACGACGCGGATACCCCGGTCGTGCTGATGGGCTACCTCAATCCGGTCGAGATCCGCGGCGCGTCCCGTTTCGCGGCCGAAGCGGCCGAAGCGGGCGTGGACGGCGTGCTGCTGGTAGACCTGCCGCCGGAGGAATCCCCGGAGTTCCGCGAGGCCTTCGCCGTGCAGGGCGTGGACCTGGTGCTGCTGGCCTCGCCCACGACGCCCGACGCGCGGCTTTCGGTGCTGCTGGCCAATGCCCAGGGGTATCTGTACTACGTGAGTTTCGCTGGCGTCACCGGCGCTTCCGAGCGCCTGGATCCGCAGGCGGCCGCCGCCCACCTGCGGCGCATCCGCGGCGGCAGCCCGGTGCCCGTGGTGGCCGGCTTCGGCATCCGCGATGCCGCGGGCGCCGCGGCGATGGCGGTCGATGCCGACGGCGTGGTGGTCGGCAGTGCCCTGGTCGCCGCCATGGCGGATGCCGCCGGTGCAGGGGACGCGGCCGCCCGCGCCACCCGTTTCCTGGCCCCGCTGCGCTC
>JAEXLY010000091.1 GCA_023444765.1 Pseudomonadota bacterium
GCGCGGGCGCGGCGCTGTCCGGGGCCGGCGTGGCAGGAGCCGCTGCCGGGGCGGCGGCATCGGGCGCGCCGCCGCCGCAGGCGGCCAGTGAGAACGCGGTAACGGCGGCAAGCAGGGCCGGACGGGACTGGCGGTATGTCGACAACATTTCCATATGCTCCTGTGGCAGGGGTCGAAACAGCCGCGCACTGTACCGGCGCGCCAAGGTTGCCGTGGCAACGGTTGCTGCACTGCCGCAGGGAATCCGTGTAGTGTTCCGGCGATGAACATTCCAGACGGCCCGCTGCGCGACCAGCTCGATTTCGCCGAAACCGACACCCTGCTGCGCGACGACGTGCGGCGGCTGGGCGCGCTGGTGGGCGAGGTACTGGCCGAGCAGGGGTCGCCGGCGCTGCTGGCCGAAGTCGAGGGCATCCGGCGCGCCGCGATCGCGCGTCGCGAGCAGGGACTGCCGGTCGATGCACTGGCCGAGGAGATGGCGCGGGTGCCGCTGGCCGACGCCGAGGCGGTGGTACGCGCGTTCTCCACCTATTTCGGCGCGATCAACCTCGCCGAGCGCGTGCACCGCATCCGCCGCCGCCGCGACTACGAGCGCATCAGCGAACTGCCGCAGCCTGGCGGGTTCGAGGCGGTGCTGCGCGACCTGCGCGAGGACGGGGTGACGTTCGAGGAACTCGAGGCCACGCTGCCGCGGCTGTGGGTGGAGCCGGTGTTCACCGCGCATCCCACCGAAGCGGTGCGGCGGGTGATGCTGGAGAAGGAGCGCGACATCGTCGAGCGCCTGGTCGACGACATCGACCGCACGCGCACCCCGGTGGAGCGCAGCGCCGACCTCGAGCGCATCCGCGTGGCCCTCACGGCCGGCTGGCAGACGAGCGACGCCCCCGCGCACAAGCCGACCGTGGCCGACGAGGTGGAACACGTCGGCTACTACCTGGCGCACATGCTCTACCGCGTGGTGCCGGTGTACTACGAAGCCTTCGCCGATGCGGTGGAGGCGGTGTACGGCCGCCGCATCCACCTCCCGCAGGTGCTGCGCTTCGGCACCTGGGTGGGCGGCGACATGGACGGCAATCCCAACGTCAACGCCGACACCGTGCGCGCCGCGCTCGACGCGCAGCGCGCCCAGGCGATCGAGCGCTACCGCGCCGACCTGCGCGCGCTGAGCAACCTGCTCACGCAGTCGCTGGGGCGCATCCAGGTCGATCCGGCGGTGATCGCGCGCACGGAGGAGTACGTCGCGCTGTTGCCGCAGGCGGCGAAGAAGCTGCGCCCGCGCCTGGCCGACATGCCCTATCGGCGCCTGCTCGACCTGATGAAGGCGCGGCTGGCGCTGACGGCCCAGGGCGACGGGCGCGGATACGCGGGGGCGCGCGGTTTCATCGACGATCTGGAGCTGATCGATGCGAGCCTGCGCGCGCACCGCGGCGAGCACGCCGGATGCTTCGCGCTGCAGCGCGTGTTGTGGCGCGCGCGTACCTTCGGCTTCCACCTCGCCGCCCTCGACCTGCGCCAGGACTCGGCGGTGCACGACACCGCGCTGTCGCAGCTGCTGGGCGATGCGGACTGGGCCTCGCACGATGCCGCGGAACGCACCACGAGGCTGCAGGAGATTCTGGCCGCGCCGCCGGTCGCGCCCGATGCGCCGGCGCAGGTGCTGGCCTCGACCCTGGACGTGTTCCGCGCGGTGCTGGAGCTGCGGCGCACGCACGGCGTCGATGCGATCGGCCTGTACATCATCAGCATGAGCCGCAGCGCCGCCGATGCGCTGGCGGTGCTCGCGCTGGCGCGCGTGGCCGGCTGCATCGAGGACGGTGCGGTGCCGCTGGACGTCTCGCCCCTGTTCGAAACCGTCGACGACCTGCAGGCCGCGCCTTCGGTGATGCGCTCGCTGTTCGAGGATCCGGCCTACCGCGCCCACCTGGACGCCCGCGGCAACGAGCAGACGGTGATGCTGGGCTATTCGGACAGCGCCAAGGACGGCGGCCTGTTCGCCTCGCGCTGGGCGCTGCAGCGCACCCAGGTGGAACTGACCGACCTGGCCAACCGCCACGGCGTGCGCATCATGTTCTTCCACGGCCGCGGCGGCTCGGTGAGCCGCGGTGGCGGCAAGACCGAGCGCGCGATCATGGCCGCGCCGCGCGGCTCGGTGAACGGCTCGATGCGCGTCACCGAGCAGGGCGAGGTGATCCACCGCAAGTACGGCATCCGCGCGCTGGCGCTGCGCAACCTCGAGCAGACCACCGGCGCGGTACTGCGCGCCACGCTGCGCCCGCGCCCGCGCGACCCGCGCGAGGAGGCCTGGAAGGAGATCGCGCGCTTCCTGGCCGACACCTCGCGCGCGCACTACCGCGCGCTGGTGCACGAACACCCGCGGTTCCCCGACTACTTCCGCGCGGCCACGCCGGTGGACGTGATCGAGCGCCTGCAGATCGGCTCGCGTCCATCGCGCCGGCGCGATGGCGGCATCGACAACCTGCGCGCCATTCCATGGGTGTTCTCGTGGTCGCAGAACCGCTCCGGCCTGACCGGCTGGTACGGCATCGGCCACGCGCTGTGCGCCGGCGTGCAGCGGTTCGGCCAGGACGCGATGACCGAGATGGCGCGCGACTGGCCGTTCCTGGCCGCCGTGATCGACGACGTCGAGATGCTGCTGGCCAAGTCCGACCTGGCCATCTTCGAGCGCTATTCGAGACTGGCCGGGCCGCTGCACGAGGAGTTCCACCCCGGCATCGCCGAGGAGTTCCTGCGCACCTGCGATGCGATCCTGATGCTCAAGCAGCGCGACGCCATCCTCGCCGACGACTACCGCCTGCGCCTGTCGATCCGCCTGCGCAATCCCTACGTCGATCCGCTCAGCCTGCTGCAGGTGGAACTGCTGCAGCGCTGGCGCGAGGGCGGGCGCGAGGACGGGGATCTGCTGCGCGCGCTGGTGTCCACCGTCAACGGCATCTCCGCAGGGATCCAGAACACCGGCTGATCCGGCACGGGCGCCGGCGCCAAGGGAGGCGTATCGTCGGCGCTTTCCGACGGAACGGTGCCATGGCTGAAGACGAACTGGTTTTCCATACCAACCCCATGTCCCGCGGCCGGATCGTGCGCTGGATGCTGGAGGAAACCGGCATCCCGTACCGTACCGTGGTGCAGGCCTACGGCAGCGGCATGAAATCGCCGGAGTACCTGGCGATCAACCCGATGGGCAAGGTGCCGGCGATCGAGCATCGCGGCGTGGTCGTGACCGAGGCCGCCGCGATCTGCGCCTACCTCGCCGACGCCTTCCCGCAGGCCGGGCTGGCCCCGGCGCTGGACGACCCGCTGCGCGGCCCCTACCTGCGCTGGATGTTCTTCGCCGCCGGCCCGGTGGAGGCGGCGGTGACCGCGCGCAGCCTCGACCGCCTGCCGCCGCCGGAGAAGGCGGGCTTCGTCGGCTACGGCAGCTACGAGCAGACGATGGACGTGCTGGAACAGGCGGCCGCCTCGGCC
This sequence comes from Pseudomonadota bacterium, assembly GCA_023444765.1. Lineage (GTDB taxonomy): Bacteria > Pseudomonadota > Gammaproteobacteria > Xanthomonadales > Xanthomonadaceae > Luteimonas. The sequence continues at coordinate 3,484 of JAEXLY010000091.1, forward strand.
TCGCCCTGGCTGCTGGGCGAGCGCTTCAGCGCGGCCGACGTCTACGTCGGCAGCCAGGTCGACTTCGGCCTGGCGTTCAAGTCGATCCCCGACCGCGCCGCCTTCGCCGCCTGGGCCGCGCGCCTGCGCGAGAGGGAAGGCTATCGCCGCGCCAAGGCCGCCGACGATGCGCTGATGCCGCCTCCGGGCTGAGGGCGATGCCCTCGCGCATCCAGCTCAGCCGCCGGCGCGGCTGGCGCCTGCCAGACAATGCGGTGAGCGTCGCGCGCCCGACCCGCTGGGGCAACCCCTTCCGGAT
>JAEXLY010000170.1 GCA_023444765.1 Pseudomonadota bacterium
CCAACACCCCCCCGGGCGCGGGCGGCCTTGACGCCCCCGCGGGCCCCATGACGCTGCGCGCGGCGGTGTTCGATGCGCAGCTGCAGCGCAGCCTGGACACGGAGATCGACGCGCGCGTCTGCGATTGCTGCCAGACCGCCGTGGCCATGACCCCGCGGGGGCCGCTGCTGGTCTACCGCGGGCGAACCGAGGACGAGGTGCGCGACATCCTCGCCACGCGCCTGGACGGCGGCCAGTGGCGTGCGCCTGCGCCGGTGCATGCCGATGGCTGGATCATGCCGGCCTGCCCGGTGAACGGTCCCGACGTCGCCGCGCAGGGCGAAGCGGTGGTCGTGGGCTGGTATACCGAGGCCGCTGGCGAGCCGGAAGTGCGCCTGGCCGCCAGTGCCGATGCCGGCGACGCCTTCGCCGCGCCGGTGACGCTGGACCGTGGCCCCCAGGTGCTCGGGCGCGTGGCCATGGCCATGGACGCGCGCCAGGCCTGGGTGCTGTGGGTGCGCGAGGAAGCCGGCCGGCAATCGATCTGGCTGTCGCGCCGCAGCCACGACCTGGCCACCGAGCACGAACGCCTGGAGCTGGCGAAGATCGGTGGCGAAGGACGCGCCACCGGCTTCCCCCAACTCGCGCTGGCCGGCGGTGGCGCCCATGTGGTGTGGACCGACGTGGCGGGCGGCATCCCGAACCTCAAGGGCCTGCGGGTGCTGCGATGAACGCGGATGCGGAAACGGTTGCCGTGGCCGGTGCCGCAGGCGATGCCGCACCGGCGCCGGACGCACCGCCCGATGCACGGATCGACGTGCTGCATGCCGATGCCTGGCTGGCGGTGGTGGACAAGCCGGCCGGACTGATGGTCCACGACAGCGCCCTGGCGCGCGGAGAGGACGACTTCCTGGCCGACCGCCTGCACGCGCAGTTCGGCCGTCCGGTGTTCCTGGTCCATCGCCTCGACCGCGCCACCAGCGGCTGCCTGCTGCTGGCGTTCGATCGCGAGACCGCGTCGGCGCTGGGCAGGGCGCTGATGGCCGGCGGGGTCGACAAGCACTACCTCGCCGTATGCCGCGGATGGCCGGAGGAACGGTTCACCATCGACCACCCGCTCGATGGCGGCCCGGGCAAACCGCTGAAGAAGCCGGCGCTGACCCGTTTCGAACGGCTGGCGACCTGCGAACTGGACCTGCCCTCGGCGAACTTCCCGACCTCGCGCTACGCATTGCTGCGGGCCGTGCCGCAGACCGGGCGCTTCCGCCAGATCCGCCGCCACCTCAAGCACGCCTCGCATCACCTGGTGGGCGACACCAGCCATGGCGACGGCCGCCACAACCGTCATTTCCGCATGCTGGGCATCCATCGCATGCTGCTGCACGCGGCCGCGCTCGGGTTCGTGCATCCCGCCAGCGGCGTGCGGCTTGAAATCGAGGCGCCCCCTGATCCGCAGTTCGCCAGGGCAATGGCGTTGTTCGCCGCCGATGCAGCCCGGAAAACGTCCATCGCGACGCGGTAGCGCCGGCATCGGGCGTGGTCGACCGCGCGCGCCGGACCCGGCCCGGGCGGCCCAGGACCGTTTCCTTGCGACGCGTTGCCTTGCAGGCATGCTCGCGCCGAAGCGGGCGACCGTGACCGGTGCCGCTGCAACCGGCTGCGGCCAGTCCGTCGCAGCCGGTCCGAAGCGTCGTACAGGCCGCATCCGCGACCGGACGGACGGCTCAATCCGCCGGCGGGATCTCCGCCGCGAGGTCGCGCTCCATCTGCTGCAGCATCGGCACCACCAGGCGCTGCATCGCGGCCATCGTGTTCTGCATCAGCTCCGGCATCCTGTCGAGCATGCGCTGGCCGGCGGGGCTTTCGTAGAAGGCGACGATCGCGTCGACGTCCTCGCCGGTGAAGGTCTGCCGGTAGATGTCGCGGTAGATGGGTTCGAGGTTCTCCCAGGCCAGGGTCTTGCGGACCGTCGTGGCACTGCTGGCCAGGATGGCGTCCAGGCGCTGCTGCTGCGCGGCGTCGAGTTCGCGGCCGCCGGTCATCTGGGCCACCATCTGCCGCTGCGAGGCCTCGATCTGCGGCAGCATCGCATCGAGCATCTGCCGGGCCCGGGTGACCTCGAGCAGGCGGTCGATGCGGGCATCGTCGGCCGGCTCGCCCTGTGCATGCGCGGGGAAGGCGGCGCACAGCGCGATGAGGGCGGCGAGGAGGATTCTGTGCGACATTGCGGCGTCCCTGTCTGGCTGGAAAGCCGCCGATTCTAGACGCAGCGGCAGGCCGCGTGGCCCATGAGCATCGAGATCCCCGAAGCCGAAATCGTCGAACGCTTCGTCCGCGCCAGCGGCGCCGGCGGGCAGAACGTCAACAAGGTGGCCACCGCGGTGGAACTGCGTTTCGACGTCGCCGGTTCGCCCTCGCTGCCCGAGGCGGTGCGCGAGCGCCTGCTGGCCAGGCGCGACCGGCGCCTCACCGACGAGGGCGTGCTGGTGATCCAGGCCCAGCGCTTCCGCACCCAGGAGCGCAACCGCCAGGATGCGCGCGAGCGCCTGCAGGCCTTCGTCGACGCCGGCCTGCGTGCGCCGGTGCCGCGCATCGCCACGCGGCCCTCGCGCGCGGCCAAGGCGCGGCGGCTGGAGGCCAAGCGCGAGCGTAGTACGATCAAGCGCGGCCGGGCCGGCCGCGACTGGGACTGAATGCGCGCAGGGGACGCATGACCGGAGGCCGCGACGACATCCTCCCGCGGCTGCCGCCGCAGGTGCCGCAGGTGCGGCCGAACCGCTTCACCCGGTGGCTGGGGCGCAGCATCCTGCGCCTGGGCGGCTGGCGCCTGGTGGGCGAGTTCCCGGACGTGCCGCGCGTGGTGCTGATCGGCGCGCCGCATTCGTCCAATTGGGACGGGATCTGGGGCTTCGCGGCCAAGCTCGGCCTCGGCCTGGACATCCGCATCCTCGGCAAGCGCGAGCTGTTCTGGTGGCCGCTGGGCGTGCTGCTGCGCAAGCTGGGGGTGGTGGCGATCGACCGCGGGCGTTCGTCGGGCGTGGTCGAGCAGGTGGCGGCGACGGTCCGCGGCCATGAACGCTTCTGGGTCGGCCTGGCGCCGGAAGGCACGCGCAGGCGCGTGGAGCACTGGAAGAGCGGCTTCCTCAAGATCGCGCGCGCCGCCGACGTGCCGGTGCTGCCGGTGTACTTCCACTATCCCGAGCGGGTTATCGGCATCGGCCCGCTGTTCCACGTCGGCGAGGACACGGACGCGGACATGCGGCGCATCCGCGAATGGTACCGCCCGTGGCAGGGCAGGAACCGCGGCACGGTGTGAACCGGCCGTGCCGCGGTACGCATCGCGTGGCGTGGATCAGAGCGCGCGGCCGCCGAGCTTCCAGGTGACCTGCAGGAACCAGCTGCGGCCGACGCTGTCGAACCACGCGGTGTCGTAGTACGGGTAGTTCGCCCAGGTCGGATCCTTCGGCGGCATCCTGTCGAACAGGTTGTTGACCGACAGCGACAGGCGCAGGTGGTCGCTGACGTCGTAGCGCGCGCCCGCGTTGAAGCGCCAGGTGGCCGGCATCCAGGCGTCGTCGTCGTAGTTGGGCACGCGGCCCAGGTAACTGCCGAACGCGCTGGCGCCCCAGGCCCCGCGGTCCCAGGCCAGGCCGAGGTTGCCCTTGCGCCGCGGCAGGGCCGGGCTGAAGGTGTCGTAGTGCAGCATGTCCTCGTCCGGATCGCCCGGATACTGCTGGCGGCTGTGGCGGTCGACCCAGGTGTAGCTGCCGCTGAAGCGGAAGTCGCCGGCGGCGGTCTCGAGCCGGTAGCTGGCGCTGGCGTCGATGCCCGCGGTTTCCTCGCGCGCGATGTTGATCGGGCCGAAGTGCACGCTGGTGATCACGCCGTCGGCGTCGCGGACGACGCGGGCGATGGCGTCGCGACAGGTCGGCGAGTCGATGTCGACAGGCATGCCGTTGTCGGTCACGCCCAGGCGGCAGCTGGCCTCGTCGCTGCGCAGCCGTTCGCGGTCCTGGGTCTGCACCTGGTTCTCGACGCGGATCCTGTAGTAGTCCAGCGACAGGTCCAGGCCGGCCAGCGGCGACCAGACGAAGCCGGCCGAATACGACCGGCTGGTTTCGACGTCCAGCGCCATGTTGCCGCTGTACACGTCGAAGGTGCTGACGTCGTAGCTGCCGTCGTCGTAGCAGTAGGCGTCGGTTGCGCCCGGCTCGGCGGTGCGGCAGTCGTAGTAGTCGGTGGCGAAGCGGGTGCGGTAGTAGTCCTCGCCTGCGAACAGGTAGTGCATGTCCGGCGCGCGGAAGCCGGTGCCGTAGGAGCCGCGCACCAGCAGCGTGTCCGCGGGGCGCCATTCCAGGCCGCCGCTCCAGGTGAACTTGCCCGGATCCTGGTCGCCGTAGGAATAGCGGTCGTAGCGGCCGGCGAGGCTGGCCTGCAGGCTCGAAGCCAGCGGCAGGCGCAGCTCGCCGGCCGCGCG
>JAEXLY010000203.1 GCA_023444765.1 Pseudomonadota bacterium
GCGCGGCGTTTTTACCGGTAAGGGGGGGCGGCGGGGCGCCGGCCCGCGGGCCGCGGCCGAGCGCGGCGATCAGGTTGTCGACCGCCAGCGCCGCCATCGCGCGGCGTGTCGCCCGGCTGGCGCTGCCCACGTGCGGGGTCAGGACGATGTTGTCCAGCGCCAGCAGCCGCGGGTTGACCGCCGGCTCGCCCTCGAACACGTCCAGCGCGGCCGAGGCGAGCCGGCCTTCCGCCAGTGCGTCGGCCAGGGCCTCCTCGTCGACCAGGCCACCGCGCGCGATGTTGGTCAACGTCGCGGTCGGCTTCATCTTCGCGAGGGCGGCGGCGTCGATCACGTGGCGGGTCTGCGGGGAATACGGCAGGACCAGTACCAGGTGGTCCGACTCGCGCAGCAGTGTATCGAAGTCCACGAACGTCGCACGACAGTTGCTTTCGATACCGCCAGGCAGCCGGCTGCGGTTGCGGTAGAGCACGCGCATGCCGAAACCGTGGGCACCGCGCCGGGCGATGCCCTGCCCGATCCGTCCCATGCCGAGGATGCCCAGGGTGCTGCCGTGCACGTCGTGGCCCAGCAGGGTGTCGAACGACCATCGCGACCAGCGTCCCTCGCGCAGCCAGCGCTCGCCCTCGGTGATGCGGCGCGCAGCCGCCAGCAGCAGGGCGAAGCCCATGTCGGCGGTGGTTTCGGAGAGCACGTCCGGCGTGTTGGTGGCGACGATGCCGCGCGCGGCAAGCGCCGCGACATCCAGGTTGTCGTAGCCCACGCCGACGTTGGCGATCGCGCGCAGGCGCGCGGCGCCGGCGATCTCCTCCGCACCGATGCGCTCGTTGAGCGTCACCAGTGCGCCGTCAACCCCGCGCAGCCGGGCCGCGATCTCCGCCTGCGTCCACGCGGTGGCCTCGCGCGTGGCGTCGACCTCGAAATCGGCCTCGAGCCGCCCGACGATGTCGTCGAACAGCGGCTGCGAGACCCAGACGCGCGGACGCGCCTCAGCCACCGGCACTGCCGGGGATGCGGTGCGGCACCTCGCCCACGTCGCCGCACTGGGCGCGGTGGCGCAGCGCCTGGTCGATCAGCACCAGGGCCAGCATGGCCTCGCAGATCGGCGTGGCGCGGATGCCGACGCAGGGGTCGTGGCGGCCGGTGGTGACGATGTCGACCACGTTGCCGTCCACGTCCACGCCTTCCACTGGCAGGCGCAGGCTCGAGGTCGGCTTGAACGCCACCGACACCACTATCTGCTGGCCGGTGCTGATCCCGCCGAGCACGCCGCCGGCGTGGTTGCTGAGGAAGCCGGCCGGCGTCATCGCGTCGCGGTGCCGGGTGCCCTTCTGCGCGACCGAAGCGAAGCCGTCGCCGATCTCCACACCCTTGACCGCGTTGATCGACATCATCGCCGCGGCCAGTTCGCCGTCGAGCTTGCCATAGACGGGCTCGCCCCAGCCCGGCGGCACGCCGTCGGCGACCACGGTGACGCGCGCGCCGACCGAATCGCCGGACTTGCGCAACACGTCCATGTAGGTTTCGAGCTCGGGCACCTGCGCGGCGTCCGGCCAGAAGAACGGATTGTCCTCGACCACGCGCCAGTCATGGCCGCGCGGCAGCACGTCGCCGATCTGCGCCATACAGCCGCGCACGCTGACGCCGCGCTGTGCCAGCCACTTCTTGGCGATCACCGCGGCGGCCACGCGCATCGTGGTCTCGCGCGCGGACGAGCGCCCGCCGCCGCGCGGGTCGCGGATGCCGTACTTCTGCCAGTAGGCGTAGTCGGCGTGGCCGGGGCGGAACTGGCGCGCGATGGCGCTGTAGTCCTTGCTGCGCTGGTCGGTGTTGCGCACCAGCAGCGCGACGGGCGTGCCGGTGGTGACGCCCTCGTACACGCCACTGAGGATCTCCACCTCGTCCGCCTCGCGCCGTGCGGAAGTGTGCCGGGTCTTGCCGGTGGCGCGGCGTGCCAGGTCGTGCGTGAAATCCTCCGGCGCGATCGCAATGCCGGGCGGACAGCCGTCGATCACGCAGCCGATCGCCGGACCGTGCGACTCGCCGAAGGTGGTGACGCGGAACAGGTGGCCGAACGTGTTCAAGGGTGCGGAGCCTCGCTTGCCTCGGGACGCGGACCGGCGGCTGGATCGCGGCCCGCACGCCGTGCTGCGGCGCAGCGCCAGTGTCGCACCCTCCGTGCCGCCTTCAAACCCGGCAGACCGCGCGGCGCCGCGGTTTCAGGCGCAACCGCCATGCCGGTGCAGGACGACGCGCCATGGCATACGCGGGAGCGGCTCCCACTTCGGACGCGGAACTCCGGAGGCCACCACCATCCAGCCCCGTGCAGGCATGGGAAGGGATTGTCCCCGTTCGAACAGGCACAGGAAGCTGGTCAGGAACCAGAGGCATGTCTTCGGTCCGACGCCCCAGTGCCCGTGCAGCGATGCCCCCGATCGCCGGCGACCCGAAGCCACCACGGTGGCGAGAGATGGTCGATCCGGGACGGGGCCGCGGAAAGCCGCATGGATGCGCTGCGGGAACGATTCGGCCAGGCAGTGAGCGCGCATGCGCGGCCTGCCGCACCGGCGCGCGAACGCCCGTCGCGCTGCGAGGGGCCGGACCGCGAACCGGTCTGACCGGAGCCTGTTCGACCGCGTGCCCGGGTCGCGGGCCCTGTCAGGGGTCGGACGGGAACGACGCCCGGGACGATCCGACCCGAGGCCTGGACCGTTCGCTGAACCGCCCGGCGACTCCGTCCAGGCGGAAGGAACTTCAGAAAAGACCCGCGGACGGCGACGCCGCCGTGGTGCCCTCCCGCGCATCCGCCAGCGCCCGGATCCGCGCGTGGTGGCTGACCAGGTCGTGGCGCTCGACCACGAACACGCCCATCTGGCCCACCTTGAACTCCACCCACACCAGCGGCAGCTCCGGCAGCAGCTTCACCAGATGCCGCTCGGACTCGCCGACCTCGCAGATGAGCAGGCCGTCCTCGGTCAGGTGCAGCGGCGCGTCGCGCAGGATGCGCAGCACGATGTCCAGGCCGTCGTCGCCGGCGCGCAGGCCCAGTTCGGGCTCGTAGGAGTACTCCTGCGGCAGCGCGTCCGTCTCGTCGTTGGTCACGTACGGCGGATTGGTGACGATCAGGTCGTAGTGCTCGCCCTGCAGGTTGGCGAACAGGTCGGACTTCACGAAGCGGGTGTTGCCCACCAGCAGGCGCGACTCGTTCTCGCGCGCCAGCGACAGGGCCTCGTCGCTGATGTCGGCGCCGTCCACGTGCCAGTCCGGGTTGTAGTGCGCCATGGCGATGGCGATGCAGCCCGAGCCGGTGCACAGGTCCAGCGCGCGCCGCACCTCGCGCCCCCCCAGCCAGGGCTCGAAGCCCGACAGGATCAGTTCGGCGATCGGGGAACGCGGCACCAGCGCGCGCGCGTCGCTCTTGAAGCTCAGGCCCGCGAACCACGCCTCTCCGGTCAGGTAGGCGGCCGGCACGCGCTCCTCGATGCGGCGCAGGAACAGCCCCAGCACCTCTTCCTTCTCGGCCAGGGTGACGCGCGCCTGGCCATAGGCCGGCCCCAGGTCGTGCGGCAGGTGCAGGGCGTGCAGGGTGAGCTGGGTCGCCTCGTCGATGGCGTTGTCGTAGCTGTGCCCGAAGGTCAGCCCGGCCGCGCTGAAGCGGCTGGCGCCGTAGCGGATCAGGTCGATGATCGTCTGCAGTTCGTCGGTCATGGCGGGCCCGTGCCGGCACGACGCCGGCCGGCAAGTATAGCGATGGCCGGGTATCATGGCCCGCTGGCCGCCTGGATCTCCGGATGTTCAACCGCACCGTCATCGTCGTGCTGCTGGTCGCCCTGTTCGCGGGCCTGGGCCTGCTGGCCTCGCGCAAGTTCTTCGCCGAACCGGCCGTGCAGCAGCCCGCCCTGCAGGCGGTCAAGCTGTTCCCGCAGCCGCGCGAGCTGCCGGACTTCGCGCTGCAGCAGTCCGACGGCACCCGGCTGATGCCGGGCGAGCTGCACGGCCACTGGACCGTGGTGTTCATCGGCTTCACCTATTGCCCGGACGTATGCCCGATGACGCTGACGCAACTGGCGCAGGCGCAGCGGCAGTGGGAGGCGCTGCCCGAGTCCACCCGCCCGCGGGTGCTGTTCGTCTCGGTCGACCCCGAGCGCGATACGCCCGATCGCATCGGCGAGTACGCGCACGCCTTCCATCGCGACACCCTGGCCGCGACCGCCGACATTCCGTCGCTGGAAGCCTTCACCCGTTCGCTGTCGATGGTCTTCGCCAAGGTGCCGCCGCCGGATGGCGCGTCGGCCGACCAGTACTCGATCGACCACAGCGCGTCGATGGCCGTGCTCGACCCGCGCGGCCGCATGGCCGGCGTGATCACCGGCAGCGCGGTGGACGACCCGGCCGCCATCGCCGCCGATCTGCTGGCGCTGAGCGGGGACGGGAGCCGATGAACCTGGTCACCGCCCTGACCTGGGTGCTGCCGCACCGGCTGCTGTCGTCGCTGGCCCGCTCGCTGGCGTACTCGGACAACCCGCGCACCCGGGCCTGGCTGATCGACACGGTCACGCGCAAGTTCGGCGTGGACCTGTCCGAGGCGCAGGAGTCCGACCCGCGCGCCTATGCCACCTTCAACGCCTTCTTCACCCGCGCGCTCAGGCCCGGCGCGCGCGTGCCCGATCCCGACCCGCAGGCGCTGCTGATGCCGGCCGACGGCCGGGTGAGCCAGTGCGGACGCATCGAGCAGGGCCGCATCTTCCAGGCCAAGGGCCGCTCGTTCACCGCCGCCGAACTGCTGGGCAGCGAGGAGGCCGCGCGCCCCTACGCCGAGGGCCGGTTCGCCACCGTGTACCTGTCGCCGAAGGACTACCACCGCGTGCACATGCCCTGGACCGGGCGCCTGCGCGAAACCGTGCACGTGCCCGGCCGGCTGTTCTCGGTGGGGCCGGATGCGGTGGCGTCCGTCCCGCGCCTGTTCGCGCGCAACGAACGCCTGGTGTGCCACTTCGACACCGACTTCGGCCCGATGGCCGTGGTCATGGTGGGTGCGCTGCTGGTGTCGGGGGTGGAGACCGTCTGGAGCGGCGAGGAGATCCCTGCCTATGGCGACCGCATCACCTCGAAGAACTGGACCAGCGAGGAGATCGTGCTGGAGCGCTTCGAGGAAATGGCGCGCTTCAATTACGGCTCGACGGTCGTCGTGCTGCTGCCCGACGGCGTCGCCGAGCTGGATCCGGGCCTGCAGGCGGAAACCGCTGTGCGCCTGGGGCAGGCGCTTGCACGCCGCAGCAGCGCCGGTTGAGGCGCACGCCGCGCCCTGCCGCCGTCCTCAGCGGCAACCCGACAGTTTCAGCGTCTGCCCTGCCCGCACCACGTAACGCGGCGGCTTGAGGCCATTGGCCGCGGCGAGCGACCTGGTGTCGCAACTGTAGCGACGCGCGATGGCCACCAGGGTCTCCCCCCGGGCCACGCGGTGGGTGCGGGGCGCGGCGGGCCCAGGCGCAGGCGCCGGTGCCTGAGCCGCCGGGGCGCCGGCGACCGCCTGCTGGACCACGGTGCCGTCTGGCAGGGTCACCGTTTCGATGTTCCCCACGCGCACGACCGCAGTCGAGGGATCGCTGTTCACCAGCTGCCGCGCGAGGTCAGCGCGCGCGCCGCGCGTACACCAGCGCTCGTACAGGCCGGCCATGCGCACGGTGGCGTTGAGGCGAGTGCCGGCCGGAATCCAGGCTTCGGCCTCGTACTGCGGATTGAGGTTGCGCAGCACGCGCATGTATCCGTCGCGGGTGTTGCCGTTGCCCAGGCAGATGGTCAGTTCGTAGATCGACGCCGGCCGCTTGAGCTCGATCGTCGCCGGACGCGCGTCCACGCGCGGGAACGCCAGGCCGTACTCGCGCGGGTGCAGGTACAGCCAGGCCGCGGCGATCACCATCGGCACGTAGTCCCGGGTCTCGGGCGGGAACTGGTTGAACACGTCCGGGTCCCAGAAGCTGCGTCCGCCGAACTCGCGATGCACCCGGCGCGCCCGGCCTTCGCCGCCGTTGTAGGCGGCCAGCCACATTTCGATATTGTCGCCCCCCAGCTCGGCATAGCGCTCGCCGAGGTAGATGGCGGCGGCATCGGCCGAAGCACGCGGATCGTAGCGGGTGTCGAAGCCGCGACCGTCCGGCCCCAGGCCCAGGCGGCTGCCGGTGGCCGGCATGAACTGCAGCGGTCCCGCCGCGCCTGCGCGCGAACGCGAATGCACGCGGCCGTTGGATTCCTTGGCGAGGATGCCGAACAGCAGCGCCTCGGGCAGGCCGCGGCGCTTGAACGCCGGCGACATCAGGTGCTGCATGTACTGGAAGTTCTCGTGGCTGGTGATCAGCGCCACGCGCATGTCGGTCAGCCAGCGGCGGATGCCCGCCTGCACCGCCGGGTTCATCTGCACCAGCTCGAGGAAACGGCGGTCCTCGGCCGCCAGCAGCGAGGCGGCGGTGGCGCTGTCGGGCACGTCCCCGGTCAGGAATCCGCCGTCCTCGCCCGGCGCGTCCTCGACACCGTCGCCGCCGACCCCGGCCGCGGCGTCGGCCTGCGCCTTGAGCAGGCGCTTGTAGCTGGCCAGCAGGTTGCCGGTGCCACACCCCTTGAGCTTGCCGCAGTCGACGATCACGTCCTCCATGTCCTCGAGTGCGGCATTGCTCTCGTCGAGGCCGGCCGGGTCGTTGTTGCCGATCTTCACCAGGGCCTCGCGCCAGCGCGTCTCGGCGTCCGCCATGCGCTGGTTCAGGGCCTCGATGGCGGCGGTGCGCCTGGACTGGGCCTGTGCGGCCGGAGGAACGGCGGCGACCAGGATCGCGCCGGCGAGCAGCAGGCCGCGCAGGACAGGCATGGAGATGAACGACATCGACCACCGGGACCACGGAACGGGCCGGCAGGTTAGCCGCTGCCGACGGGTGCCACAAGGAACATGCCCACGGTAAAGCAGCAGCCGCACCGCGCCGCCGCATGCGGGTACGGGGCGCCCCGGGCAGGGCTAGAATCTCCGCATTCCCGCAGGGACACCGATACGCATGCAGCCCATTCTCGTCGGCAAGGCCATTACCAGCGGCGATGGCGGAGCGCAGGTCCACCTGCTGCCGCGCTACGGCAACCGCCACGGCCTGGTCGCCGGGGCGACCGGCACCGGCAAGACCGTCACCCTGATGACGCTGGCGGAAGGCTTCTCGCGCATCGGCGTGCCGGTATTCATGGCCGACGTGAAGGGCGACGTGGCGGGACTGGCGGTACCCGGCACCCTCAACGAGAAGCTGCAGGCGCGCGCCGCGCAGATCGGCATGGAGAACTACGCGCCCGAAGGCAGCCCCGTCGTGTTCTGGGACCTGTACGGCAAGCTCGGCCATCCGGTGCGCACCACGGTCAGCGAGATGGGGCCGACCCTGCTCTCGCGCATCCTCGAACTCAACGACACCCAGGCCGGCGTACTCGACATCGCGTTCAAGCTGGCCGACGACCGCGGCCTGCTGCTGCTGGACCTGGCCGACCTGCGCGCCCTGCTGGGCCTGGTGGCCGACGAGCGCAAGGCGATCTCGACCGAGTACGGGCTGGTCAGCCCGCAGTCGATCGGTGCGATCCAGCGCGCCCTGCTGCGGCTGGAGCAGGACGGCGGCGACCACGTCTTCGGCGAGCCGGCGCTGGAACTGTCCGACCTGATGCGCACCACGCCCGATGGCCGCGGCGTGATCGGCATCCTCGCCGCCGACCAGCTGGTGCTCAGGCCGCGCCTGTACTCCAGCTTCCTGCTGTGGCTGCTGTCGGAACTGTTCGAGCACCTGCCGGAGGTGGGAGACCTCGACAAGCCGCGCCTGGTGTTCATCTTCGACGAGGCGCACCTGCTGTTCGACGATGCGCCGCCGGCGCTGCGCCAGCGCATCGAACAGGTGGTGCGCATCATCCGCTCCAAGGGCGTGGGCGTGTACTTCTGCTCCCAGTTCCCCGACGACGTGCCCGACGAGATCCTCGGCCAGCTCGGCAACCGCGTGCAGCACGCGTTGCGTGCGTTCACGCCGCGCGACCAGAAGGCGGTGCGCACCGCGGCCGAGACCTTCGTCGCCAACCCGGCGCTGGACGTGGTGCAGACCCTGTCGAAGCTGGGCACCGGCGAGGCGCTGGTGTCGACGCTGCAGGAGAAGGGGATTCCGATGGCGGTCGAGCACACCCTGGTCGCGCCGCCACGCTGCCGCATGGGCGCGATCACGGAGGCCGAACGGGCGCAGGTGCGCGCGGGCAGTCCGGTCGGCGGCAAGTACGACAAGGCCGTGGACCGGGAATCGGCGGCCGAGATGCTGGCCGCGCG
>JAEXLY010000282.1 GCA_023444765.1 Pseudomonadota bacterium
TGCGCGCTGCAGCCCGCCCGCGGTCCCGATGGCGGCCGCGGCCAGTGCGAACGCAAGCGCCAGCGCCACGACGCCGGGATGCAGCGACCACTCCAGGTAGGGGAAGCGATAGAACTCCATGTACAGCCCCGCCATGCCGCGGCCCAGCCAGGCCCCCAGGGCAATCCCGGGCACCACCCCCGCGCCCGCCACCAGCAGGGCCAGCTGGCCATAATGCAGGGCGACCTCCCGGCGGGTGTAGCCGAAGGCCTTGAGCAGGGCGATCTGCCCGCGCTGCGCGCCGACCAGGCGTCCGATCACCACGTTGAGCAGGAACGCGGCGACGCCGAGGAAGATCACCACCGACATCCGCGTCATGGCCTGCAGCTGGGTCAGCTCCTCGTCGAGGAACCGGTGCGATATCTGCTCGTCCCGTCCGTAGGCGCCGCTGCCCCCATAGGGCGCCAGGAGGGCATCCAGCGCGTCGATCACGTCTGCCTCGCGCGCGCCGCGTTCGAGCGCGATCACCAGGTCGTTGAACGCCCCGTCCAGGTCGAAGGCGGCGGCAAGCGGCGCGCGCTGCATCCACAGCACGCCGAAGCGCTCGAAGTCGGGGAAGATCTCGCCGGGCCGGATCTGGTAGATGAACTCCGGGGACAGCCCGATGCCGCTGATGCGCAGGCGCTGGCGCCGGCCGTTGAGCACGGCATCGAAGCCGTCGCCGGGAACCAGGCCATGGGCCCTGGCGAACATCTCGGCCACCACCACCTCGTCGCGGGCGGCCGGGAGCCCGCCTTCGCGCAGAAACACCGCGTTCAGGCCCGAATCGCCCGGTTCGGCCAGCGAGACGATGCGCGCCGACACCGGCTCGCCGTAGCCGGCGAGCTCGATGCTGGCGACGCCCGTCGCGCGGGCATCGGCCGCACGCACCCCGGGGATCGCGCGCACCGCGTCGGCCAGCGACAGCGGCGCGCGCTTGAGCGGGGCGAACACCTCGGCGAACCGGTATTCGCCGTAGTACAGCGCGCGGGTGTCGGCCAGCGCGCGGTAGTTTCCCTGGGCCATCACCATGGTGGCGATGCCGGCCACCATCACCGCGCCGATCGCCAGCACCTGGCCGCGCAGCTGGGCGAAATCCCGCAGCAGCTTGCGGTGCAGCGCCTTCACCAGCGCAGTTCCGACGGATCGGCGCGGCGCGCGTTGCGCTGCTCGCTCTCGACGCGCCCGTCGCTGAGCCGGATCACCCGGTCGGCCATGTCCGCGATGACCGCGTTGTGGGTGATGACCACCGTCAGCGCGCCGCTTTCGCGGTTGCTGCGCTCGAGTGCCTGCAGCACGCGCACGCCGGTCTTCGAATCCAGTGCGCCGGTCGGCTCGTCGCACAGCAGCACCGTCGGTCGCTTGGCGATGGCCCGGGCGATCGCCACCCGCTGCTGTTCGCCGCCGGACAGTTGAGCCGGAAAGTGGTCCATCCGCTGCTCCAGCCCGACCAGCGCCAGCGCCTGTTCCGGCGTCATCGGATCGCTGGCGATCTCGGTCACCAGGGCGACGTTCTCGCGCGCGGTCAGGCTGGGGATCAGGTTGTAGAACTGGAACACGAAGCCCACGTGCTCGCGCCGGAACCGCGTGAGCGCCTCCTCGCCGGCGCCGGTCAGGCGGTGGCCGCGGCACTCGACCGTACCGCCGCTCGGCGCGTCCAGTCCGCCGAGGATGTTGAGCAGGGTGGACTTGCCGCTGCCCGATGCGCCGAGCAGCACCACGAACTCGCCGGCGTACAGCTCCAGGTCCACGCCGCGCAAGGCGTGCACCTCGACCTCGCCCATGCGGAAGGTCCGGCTCAGGCCCTGCGCGCGGAAGACCGGCGGGGCAGGGGTGTCGGAAGGCGTGGCCATGCGGCGATTCTCGGCCACGGCGGGGCCGCGCGCACTGTTCCCGGTCAAGCCGGGCCCCCGGCCCCGGCACGCCCGCGGCCCGGAACGCGCGGGGCCGGCCGGGGCTTCCGGGCTACAATCGACGCCTCACATCCCCGCCCCCGGAGTGCCGATGTTCCCGCGAGACGCCCGCATCGAAACCTACGATCCCGAACTGGCCCGGGCGATCGCCGACGAGGCGCGCCGCCAGGAGGATCATGTCGAGCTGATCGCCAGCGAGAACTACGCCAGCCCGCGGGTGATGGAGGCCCAGGGCAGCCAGCTCACCAACAAGTACGCCGAGGGCTATCCGGGCAAGCGCTACTACGGCGGCTGCGAATACGTGGACGTGGCCGAGCAGCTGGCCATCGACCGGCTCAAGCAGCTCTTCGACGCCGACTACGGCAACGTGCAGCCCCATTCGGGCTCGCAGGCCAACCAGGCGGTGTACTTCGCCCTGCTGCAGCCCGGCGACACGATCCTGGGCATGTCGCTGGCGCACGGCGGCCATCTCACCCACGGTGCCAAGGTCAACGCCTCGGGCAAGCTGTTCAACGCCGTGCAGTACGGCGTGAACGACCAGGGCCTGATCGACTACGACGAAGTCGAGCGGCTGGCGGTGGAGCACAAGCCGAAGATGGTCGTGGCCGGCTTCAGCGCCTACTCGCAGAAGATCGACTGGTCGCGCTTCCGCGCCATCGCCGACAAGGTCGGCGCGCTGCTGTTCGTGGACATGGCGCACGTCGCCGGACTGGTGGCCGCGGGCGTGTATCCCAACCCCGTGCCGCACGCGCACGTGGTGACCTCGACCACGCACAAGACCCTGCGCGGCCCGCGCGGCGGGATCATCGTGGCCTCCAGGCAGGGGGCCGGCGAACAGTTCGACGAGATCACCAAGAAGCTGCAGTCGATCGTCTTCCCGGGCATCCAGGGCGGCCCGCTGATGCACGTGATCGCGGCCAAGGCCGTGGCCTTCAAGGAAGCGCTGGAGCCGGAGTTCAAGGCCTACCAGCAGCAGGTGGTGAAGAACGCGCAGGCGATGGCGAAGACGATCGTCGGGCGCGGATACAAGATCGTCTCGGGCGGCACCGAGAACCACCTGATGCTGGTCGACATGATCGGCAAGGAAGTCAGCGGCAAGGACGCCGAGGAAGCGCTGGGCAAGGCGCACATCACCGTCAACAAGAACTCCGTGCCCAACGACCCGCGCAAGCCCTTCGTCACCTCGGGCCTGCGCATCGGCACGCCGGCGGTCACCACCCGCGGCTACGGCGAGCAGGACTGCATCGACCTGGCGAACTGGATCTGCGACGTGCTCGACGCGCCGCAGGACGAGGCGGTGCTGGCGCGCGTGCGCGAGAACGTGACCGCCCAGTGCCGCAAGTTCCCGGTCTATGGTTGAGGAGCGGTGATTGGTGATCCGTGATTGGTGATTCGCAAGTACAGGACCTCGCCAACCCCCTTCACGCAGCGACGACCAATCACCACATCACCAATCACTGATCACGTCTCCCGATGCACTGCCCCTTCTGCCAGCACCAGGACACCAAGGTCATCGATTCGCGCGCGTCGGACGACGGCGCGACGATCCGCCGGCGCCGTGAATGCGAGGCCTGCGGCGAGCGTTTCAGCACCCTCGAAACCATCGAGCTCAAGCTGCCGGCGATCATCAAGGGCGACGGCCGTCGCGAGCCGTTCGATGCCCGCAAGCTGCGCACCAGCATGGATCGGGCGCTGCACAAGCGCCCGGTGTCCGAGGAGCAGATCGAGGCGGCGGTGCGCGCGGTGGTGCACCAGCTGCGCATGACCACCGAGCGCGAACTGCCCTCGCGCCGCGTGGGCGAGTTCGTGATCGCCGAGCTGCGCAAGCTCGACCACGTCGGATTCGTGCGCTTCGCCTCGGTATACCGCTCGTTCGAGGACATCACCGATTTCCGCGAGGAGCTCGACCGGCTCGAGCGCGAGCTGCCGGGCGAGGGGCAGTTGCCGCTGCTCGGCGGCGGCGACGTGGTTCCCTTCGGCAAGCCCGGCGGCAAGGGCAAGAAGCGCTGAGGCGGGATGATCCGCACCCGCTGCGCCCATCGGTACGAGGGCCGCATCACGCCGTCGAGTGCGCGTGAGGCGTGCATGACCATGGATTCCCGATGACGCTCAGAGATGAAGGCATGACGTTCTCCGCCACCGACCACGCGATGATGGCCCGCGCGCTGCGCCTGGCCGAACGTGGCGCCTGGACGACCAAGCCCAATCCGATGGTGGGTTGCGTGATCGCGCGGGGCGACCAGGTGCTGGGCGAAGGCTGGCACGAGCGACAGGGCGGACCGCATGCGGAGATCGTCGCGCTGCGGGCGGCCGGGGAAGGGGCGCGTGGCGCCACCGCTTACGTCACGCTCGAGCCGTGCAACCACACCGGCCGGACCGGGCCGTGCACGGAGGCGCTGCTGCAGGCCGGCGTGGCGCGCGTGGTGGCGGCGATGCGCGATCCGTTCCCGCAGGTCGACGGCACCGGCTTCGCGCGCCTGCGCGAGGCAGGCGTCGCGGTGGAGGCGGGGCTGATGGAGTCGCAGGCGCAGGCGCTGAACGTGGGCTTCCTGTCGCGCGTCCAGCGCGGGCGTCCCTGGGTGCGGGTCAAGCTGGCCTGCAGCCTCGACGGCCGCACCGCCATGGCCAGCGGCGAATCGAAATGGATCACGGGCGAGGCCGCGCGCGCGGACGTGATGCGCTGGCGCGCACGTGCCGGTGCCATCCTCACCGGCGCAGGCACCGTGCTGGCGGACAACCCCTCGCTGACGGTACGCCTGGACGAGGTGCGCGACTTCGTGCCGCCGCTGCGCGTGGTGCTCGATCCCGGCCTGGCCACGGTGGCGCGCGGGCGGGTACGCGAAGGCGATGCGCCCACGCTGTACCTGCACGCGCCGGACATCAAGCCGCCGCGCGACCTGGTGGCCGACCGCGCGCCGGTGCCGGTCAAGGCCGGCATTTTCGACCTGGAGGCCGTGCTGGCGCTGCTGGCGCAGCGCGGCGTCAACGAGGCGCATGTGGAAACCGGCGCCACCCTCGCCGGCGCGCTGCTCAAGGCCGGGCTGGTGGACGAACTGCTGCTGTACGTCGCACCCGTGCTGCTGGGCGACAAGGCGCGACCGCTGTTCGGCGGCCTCGGGTTCACCGAGATGGCGCAGTGCCTGCACATGCGCACCATCGACAGCCGCCGCGTCGGCGAGGACCTGCGGCTGCTGCTGCGCCCGGCCGGCTGTTGAGCGGCAGGCGCGCGACTGCGCGCAGCGGGTCATCGGCCGGCTAAGCTGGCGGCATGACGCAGTCGGCGTTCAAGGACCATTTCTCCGCCGTCGCCCGCCCCCACCCCCCCCCCCCGCCCCGCCATCCCTCGGTAACCCA
>JAEXLY010000052.1 GCA_023444765.1 Pseudomonadota bacterium
TTCGGCCGCACGCAGGAAGCCGAAGCCGTCCGGCAGGATTTCCAGCACGCCGGCGGCGGCGAATCGCAGCCCGCCGAGGGCGGGCAGCCACAGCGCCAGCAGCAACAACAGCAGCAGCAACAGCAACAGCAACAGGACCGCCAGGGTGGCCAGGGCGGCCGCCGCGATCGCTTCCGCAACCGCCGCGACCGCCAGCGCGACCGTCATCGCGACGGCGGCCTGCCCCAGGACGATGGCAACGGTGGCGACCAGCAGGCGCACCGGCTGCCGCCGCCGAACATCCCCGAGGGCTTCCCGCAGTACTCGCTGGGCGACCTGAAGCGGATGCCGGCGCACAAGCTGTTCGACATCGCCGAGCAGCTCAACATCCACGAAGGCGTCGCCCGCGCCCGCAAGCAGGACGTGATCTTCGCCCTGCTCAAGGTACTCACCCGGACCAACGAGGGCGTGCAGGCCGACGGCGTGCTGGAGATCCTGCCCGACGGCTTCGGCTTCCTGCGCGGCGCCGAGGCCAGCTACCTGGCCGGCCCGGACGACACCTACATCTCGCCCAGCCAGATCCGCCGCTTCAACCTGCGCACCGGCGACCACCTGTCCGGCCGCATCCGCTGGCCCAAGGATGGCGAGCGCTACTTCGCCCTGAACGTGGTCGACACGATCAATGGCGAGCCGCCCGAGGCCAGCAAGGGCAAGGTGCTGTTCGAGAACCTGACCCCGCTGTTCCCGCGCAAGCGCTTCAAGCTCGAGCGCGGCGACGGCTCGTCGGAAGACATCGCCGGCCGCATCCTCGACCTGATGGCACCGCAGGGCAAGGGCCAGCGCGCCCTGATCGTCTCGCCGCCCAAGGCCGGCAAGACCATGCTCATGCAGCAGATCGCCACCGCGATCACCACCAACCACCCGGAAGTGCACCTGATCGTGCTGCTGGTGGACGAACGGCCCGAGGAAGTGACCGAAATGCAGCGCACCGTGCGCGGCGAAGTGGTCTCCTCGACCTTCGACGAGCCGGCCGCGCGCCACGTGCAGGTCGCCGAGATGGTGATCGAGCGCGCCAAGCGCCTGGTCGAGCACAAGAAGGACGTGGTGATCCTGCTCGACTCGATCACCCGCCTGGCCCGCGCCTACAACAACGTGGTGCCCTCCAGCGGCAAGGTGCTCACCGGCGGCGTCGACGCCAACGCCCTGCATCGCCCCAAGCGCTTCTTCGGCGCGGCGCGCAACGTCGAGGAAGGCGGCTCGCTGACCATCATCGCCACCGCCCTGGTCGATACCGGCAGCGCGATGGACAAGGTGATCTACGAGGAGTTCAAGGGTACCGGCAACTCGGAAATCCACCTCGACCGCCGCATCACCGAGAAGCGCGTGTACCCGGCGATCGCGGTCAACCTCTCCGGCACCCGCCGCGAGGACCTGCTGATCGAACCCGACCTGCTGCAGCGCATCTGGATCCTGCGCAAGCTGCTCCACCCGATGGACGAGATCGCGGCGATGGAGTTCCTGCTCGACAAGATGAAGAGCACCAAGTCCAACGACGAGTTCTTCGCATCGATGAAGCGCTGATCCCGTCGTCCCGCGATCCCGGAAGGCCCGCCATGCGGGCCTTCCGCGCATCTGGCGCCGGTGCCCTGGACATGACGCTGGATTGCCTGGTTCGCGGCGCAGGAACGCGGGGTTTGCGCTCGTCTGCCACCGGTCGCAACATGGAGTCCGGTCGCATAGAGGGAGCCGGTGCGATGGGTGCGATCGCTATCGCTTTCCTGGCGAACGCCACACGCCGGCTCGCACCGCTGGATGAGGCGCTGGCGCACGCGCAGTCGCCCAACGACGTCGCGTGGACGCTGTGCCGCTACGCCGGCCAGGAGCTGGAGCTGGTCGACGTGATCGTCTACCTGTGCGATCCCTGCGGCCACACGCTCACCCAGCAGGCAGCGTGGGGGCCCAGGTGCGCGGCCAGCCGGATGCTGGAATCGCGACTGACGCTCGTGCTGGGACAGGGCATCGTCGGCCGCTGCGCGCAGGCGCGGCTGCCGCAGCGCACCGGCGACGCCCGTTTCGACGCGCGTTACGTGCCCGACGACCAGTCCAACCTGTCCGAACTCGCGGTGCCGGTCCAGTGCGGCGGGCGCCTGTTCGGGGTGCTCGACAGCGAGCACCCCGAAGCCCACCACTACAGCCTCGCGCACGAGCATGCGCTGCAGGCGATCGCCGACCGGGGCGCGCGGCGCCTGCGCGCGCTGGCGCAGGCGGCACCCACCGGCGCCTGACCGATCAGCCGCCTTCCAGCGGACCCAGCAGCTTCAGCGCCGTGCCGGCCTGGTAGACCTCGCCGGCGACCAGGGTATCGGGTGCGATATCGCTGCCCTCCAGGCTCTCCATCTGCCAGGGCACCGGCATGCGCGGCCCCGGCACGTAGACTTCCCAGCGCCCGTACTCCGCCGGCTGCCCCAGGCCGTGAATGCGGTAGTCGACCGGCACCCGCACCGACCAGAACGGCTCGTCTGCAGCCTCCCCGTGCGTCGGCGGGTGGAACTCCCAGCGTCGTGCAGCGGCCAGCGCCGACTGCGCCAGCATGTCGCGCATGCGGGCCATCTCGCGCTCCGGCCCCACCACGCGCAGGTTGACCTGCTCCACCGCGGCATCCTCGACCTGTCCCGAATGGCCGATGCGCACGACCACATAGACCGTCCCGGTCACTCCCGCGCGCAACGCCAGATCGGGATAGCGCGGCGCGCCCATCCGCGCCTTGCCGACCTGGTCTCCGGGAGCCTCGTCGGCAGGCGCGTCCGGCGAACCGTCGACCCGCTTGGCCATCCGCACCGCCTCGCGGCCAAAATAGCCATCGCGGATGGAGACGCGGAAGCGTTCGTCGTCGATCCGTTCGGCCACCATCCGCAGGCTCATCCGGGCGCTACCGTGCGCGGGCTTGCCGTCGAGCAGGATCGGCTCGAAACGCCAGCCGGGCGCCGACGCGTCGATCACGTTGACCACCGCCGGCGGCAGGTCGTCGCGGCGGTCGATCGTCCACCCGTCGACCCTGCCCTCCCGGGTGATGGTGACCCGCCCGGTCACCAGCATGCTGCCCTCGGCCTGCTTGCGCACCGCCCTGGCATTCCGGGCATCCGCGACCGACGCCAAACATGCGAGCACGATGGCCAACCCCAATACCGGCAGTGCCTGGATGGTCTTCATCTTTCCTCCTGTCCCTGGGTGTGGATGGAATCAGCGTCTCGCAGGCCGGCGCGCCCGCACCCGCTTGGGCGACCGGCCCGCAGGCGCCGCTGCCCGGACGGTGCACACACCGAACGCAGAAGTAGGGCCATGCGCATCCGCCGCGCGACGCGAAATCCCGGATCGGCCGTTGTCCACGACGCCGCGAGTGGGCACGCGGATGGCAGCGACGGCGCGCACGGAAGCGCCGATCATGGGTCCGCCCCGACCCGGTCGCCGCACGGTGCGCGCGCAAGCAGCGCGTGCAGTGCACGGCGTCCGACCCCGTACCCGGGGAGTGACGGCCCGACATTCCCTGCCAACGTGCCGCCTCCAGGCAGACGCCTGCGCCGATCGTAGCGCTGCCGCAGGCGGCCAGCGCCTGCCGCCGCTCAGCCGCGGTCGCGCAGGAACCGCGCCATCGACACGCCCGGCTGCAGCGGGACGTACTCGTGGGCAACGTCGACGAAGCCGCGCATCACCGCGATCTCGCGCGGGGTGCGATTGAGCGCGTCGCGCGCCTCCGGATCGGCGCCGGCGCGGAGCAGGCGGCGCGTCAGGCGCAGCAGGCCGTGCAGGGCAGCCAGGTGCAGCGGACCGAAGCCACGCGGATCGCGCGCCTCGAGCGAGGCGTCCTCGTCCAGCAGGTGTTCGAGCACGGCCAGCAGCACGTCCTCGTCGCAGGCGGTGCCCGGCTCGGCGCGCGCTCCGAGCAGCAGCAGCAGCGGGGTGACGCCGCCCGCGGCTGCGGCATCCACCTCGGCGCCGGCCAGCAGCAGGGTGTCGAACAGCGCCACCAGGCGGGTGCGGTCGCGCGCGGTGAATCCGTAGAGCGCGGCGCAGTGCAGCGGGGTCAGGCCCTGGGCATCGGTAGCGTGGACGTTGGCGCCGGCGGTCATCAGCTTGGCGCACAGGTCGGGGAGGCCGAGGGCGGCCGCGAGCATGAGCACGGTGACCTCGCCGGGGAGGCGCTGTTCGAGCCTGGCGCCGGCGGCCAGCAGGCGGTCGACCAGTTCGGCATGGCGCATGCTCACCGCGGCCGACAGCGGCGTGGCGCCGGTGTGGGCCACGTGCTGCGGATCGGCGCCTCGCGCCAGCAGCAGTTCGACCACGGCGCGATGACCGCCGCCGCAGGCGCGCAGCAGCGCGGTACAGCCCTGCGTGTCGACCGCGTCCACCGGCAGCCCGAGGTCGATCAGCCGGCGCACGGC
>JAEXLY010000298.1 GCA_023444765.1 Pseudomonadota bacterium
GCCGGGCATCGCGCCGGCGCGCAGGGCGGCCAGCAGCGCCTCCGGCGCAGGCTCGGGCTCGACCCCGCCGGAGATGGCGTGGAGCATGTCCACCAGCAGGTCGATGCCCTGCTGCACGCCGTCGAACGCGGCCGGATCCAGCGGCACGCTGCCGTCGCGCGCGGCATTGAGCCGGTCCTCGACGGCGTGGCAGACCGACACCATGGTGGTGAAGTCGAGGAAGCCGGCGCCGCCCTTGATCGTGTGGAAGCCGCGGAACACGGCATTGAGGCACTCGCGGTCGGCGGGCGCGCCCTCGAGCGCGACCATCTGCTCGCCGAGCTGGTCGAGGATCTCCCCGACCTCGACCAGGAAGTCGGCGCAGATGTCGGAGGCGGCCGATGACATGGCGTTACAGCCCCAGCGACGAGAGCAGGTTGTTGGCGTCGTCCTGGCTGGCGGCGGGCGCGTCCAGGCCCTGCACCGAAGGGCCGTAGCCGTGGCTGGACAGATGCAGCGGCCTGTCGCCGGTCGAGCCGTAGCCACCCAGGCCTTCGTCGATGGTGCGCACCAGGTCGACCACGCGGCGGATGATCTGCCCGGTGAGGTCCTGGTAGCCCTGGGCCGCGGTCATTTCCGACAGCCGGCTGCGGATCCCCGCCACCGCCGCGGCATGCGCGGCGGCCTCGGCGCCGGGCAGGGTGGCGAGCAGGCCGGCGCACTCCTGGATCAGGTCCAGGGTGTGGTGGCTGGCGTCCTCGCTCACCTTGACCACGTGCTCCAGGCGCAGGCAGGCCTCGGCCAGCGACCCGCCGCCGCTGCCGGTGCCCAGCGCCTGCTCCAGCTCGCGCGCGAGCTTGACCAGGCCCTGCACCAGCGGCTGGCTGCGCCACTGGATCAGTTCGTCGACATTGCTGCGCCAGGCGCTGTCGTCCTCGTTCTCCAGCGCGGCCAGCGCGGCGTGCAGGCATTCGATCAGCGCGGCGCGTTCCTCGCCCACGCCGGCGCCCGGCGCGGTGGCGGCGGGCGCCCCGCTCATGCCGTCGCCCCGATGCGCTCGAACACCTTCTCGAGCTTGTCGTTGAGCGTGGCCGCGGTGAAGGGCTTGATCACGTAGCCGTTCACGCCCGCCTGCGCCGCCTCGATGATCTGCTCGCGCTTGGCCTCGGCGGTGACCATCAGCACCGGGGTCCTGGCCAGCGCGGCGTCGGCGCGGATCGCCTTGAGCAGGTCGATGCCGGGCATGCCGGGCATGTTCCAGTCGGTGATCACCAGGTCGAACGGGCCCTTGCGCAGTTCCACCAGCGCGGTCGAGCCGTCGTCGGCCTCGGTGGTGTTGAAGAAGCCCAGGTCGTTGAGCAGGTTCTTGACGATGCGACGCATGGTCGAGAAGTCGTCGACGATCAGGATGCGGATGTTCTTGTCCATGCGGACCTCTTGGTTGCGTGCGGGGGCCGCACCGGGTGTGCTCAGGGGAGGTAGTCGTCGTCTTCGCCGTCGTCGCGGCGCCAGTCGGCCAGGCGTGCGCGCAGGCGCACCGCGGCCTGGCCGTGGATCTGGCAGGCGCGCGATTCGCTCACGCCCAGCACCGCGCCGATCTCGCGCAGGTTCAGTTCCTGCTCGTAGTACAGCGACAGCACCAGGCGCTCGCGTTCGGGCAGGCCGTCGATCGCTTCGGCCAATGCGTCGCGGAAGGCGCTGTGCTCGAACTCGCGCGCCGGATTGGCGTGGCTGTCGGCGGCCAGTCGCGGCTCGCCGTCGTGTTCGTCCATATGCGCGTCCAGGCTCACCAGCTGCCCGCGCGCGGCGTTCTCGACCATGGCGTGGTACTCGTCCAGCGGCACGCCCATCGTCTCGGCCACCTGCTGCGCGGTGGCGGCGTGCCCGGTGCGCTGCTCGACCTCGCGGGTGGCCGCGACGATGTCGCGGTAGCGCCGGTGCACCGAGCGCGGCACCCAGTCGCCGCGCCGGATCTCGTCGATCATCGCGCCGCGGATGCGGATCGAGGCGTAGGTCTCGAAAGCCGCGCCCTGGTCGGACTGGAAGTTGCGCGCCGCGTCGATCAGCCCGAGCATGCCGGCCTGGATCAGGTCGTCGATCTCCACGCTCGCCGGCAGCCGCGCGGCCAGGTGGTGGGCGATGCGGCGCACGAGCTCGGCGTGTTTCTCGACGACCTCGGCGGTGGAACCCTGCTGGTTGGCGCGGTAGCGCGCGGTCGCGGTGGCGTTCATGCGGCCGCCCCCCGCACCGTGGCGGCCGGGGCCGACACCAGGCGCTCGAGGAAGAATTCGACGTGGCCGCGCGCGCCGGGCGGCGACTGCCACTGGCGCGAACGCCGGGCGATGTCGCGGAAGGCGATGGAGGAAGGCGCCGACGGGAACGCGTCGACCACCGCCTCCTGGCGCTGCACCGCGCGGCGCAGCCACTCGTCGCGCGGGATCGCGCCGAGGTAGTTGAGGGTGACGTCGAGGAAGCGCGCGCTGACCCGCTGCAGCTTCTCGAACAGCTGGCGGCCCTCGGCCGGATCCTGCACCTGGTTGGCCAGCACCTGCACCCGGCTCACGCCGCGGTCGCGGCTGAGCACCTTGATCAGGGCATAGGCGTCGGTGACCGAGGCCGGCTCGTCGCAGACCACCACGATCACGTCCTGCGCGGCCTGGCAGAAGGTCAGCACGCCGTCGGCGATGCCGGCGGCGTTGTCCACCACCATCGCGTCGAGGTCGAGGTCGAGCTGCGAGAACGCGTGCACCAGACCCACGTGCTGGGCGGGGCTGAGCTCGGTCATGTGGCGCTTGCCCGAGGCCGCCGGCACCACCAGCAGGCCGCTGGAGGCCTCCAGCACGGTGTCGCGCAGCTCGCAGCGGTCGGCGAACACGTCGGCCAGGGTGTGGCGCGGCGCCAGGCCTAGCATCACGTCGACGTTGGCCAGGCCCAGGTCGGTGTCCAGCAGCAGGGTGCGCTGGCCGGCGTTGACCAGGGCGGTGGCCAGGTTGACCGACACCGAGGTCTTGCCGACGCCGCCCTTGCCGCTGGCGACGGCGATCACGCGCACGGGGCCGGGGGCCCGGTCTGCGGCGGAAACGGGCACGGTGGGGTCAGGCGACTGCATGGCGATCCTCGGTGGCGAGGGGGTTATCGGCAGCACGGCGGGATTTCTCCAGTGACTGGACGAGGTGGGCCGGATCGGCGGCGTCGATGTCCGACGGCACCTCCTGGCCCTGGGCGGTATAGGCAAGACCCAGGCCATGGCGGGCCAGCACCGACAGCGCCGAGCCGAGGCGGCCGGCTTCGTCGAGCTTGGTCAGCACCACGCCCTCGGGCTTGGCCGGGCGGTAGCGGCGGATGACCTCGCCGAGGTCGTGCGGATGGGCATTGGCCGGCAGCACCAGCAGGCTGCGCACGCGCTTGGCGGCGCGCAGCCACAGGATCTGGCTGAACACGGCGCGGTCGCGCGGCGCGTGGCCGGTGGTGTCGACCAGCACCAGCGGGTAGTCGACCAGCTGGGCCAGGGTGTCCTGCAGGCGCTCGGGGCCTTCGGCCTCGCACACGGTGATGCCCAGGCGGCGGCCGTGGGCCTGCAGCTGCTCGCGGGCGCCGGGGCGCTGGCAGTCGGTGGTCACCAGGGCCACGTCGCGGGCGCGGTGGCGGGCGGCGAAGCGGGCGGCAAGCTTGGCGGCGGTGGTGGTCTTGCCGGCGCCGGTGGGGCCGACCAGGGCGATCACGCCACCGTCTTCCAGCGGTTCGCTGCGCAGGGCGGGGACCAGCGCGGCCAGCTCGGCCAGCATCGGCTCCAGGATCGCGTCGACCGGCAGGCGCGGGTCGATGCGCTCGGCCACGGCCTGGGCCAGCGATTCCTCGCAGCCGTAGCCGGCCAGCGCGTCGAGCACCGCCGCGCGCGCCGGCGAGCCGCGCAGGCGCTCCAGCGAGAGCTGCTCCATCTGGGTCTCGATCAGCTGGCGCATGCGCGCCATTTCCTCGCGCATCGCGGCGATGGCCGGATCGGTCTCGGGCGTGGCGACGATCTGCAGGCTGCGGGCGGCCGGCGCGGATGCAGCCGCTCCGGCCTCCGGCAGCGGCACGGCCGCCATGGGGACAGCCCCGGCCGTCCTGCCGTGGTCCTCGCC
>JAEXLY010000217.1 GCA_023444765.1 Pseudomonadota bacterium
GCCCAGGAGGGCCGCGGACGGGCACCCAGACAGCGGGATCGTCCACCATGGCAAAACGTCCTCCGCAACGTGCCTCGCAACGCCGGCCTGCAGGCGATCCGGGCCTGTCCGTGGCCCCCGTTGCCGGGGATCGGAGCGTCTCCATGGAAGCAGGCGCGCCGCCGATGCCCGACCCCCTCCAGCTTGCCGGCAACCGCGACCAGCTCACCGGCTTTCTCGGCGGCCTGCGCGAGCAGGGCCAGCTGAGCGTGACGGACGAAGCGGCGGTGATGCGCGAGTACGACGTGCTGCTGGCGCAGCTGCGCACGGAGCGGAGCCGGCTGGAACAGGAGTTCCGCGAGCGGCTCCCGCGCGATGGCCAGCAGGAAACCGAATCCTGGCTCAGGGAGGCGGCCGAGTCCCTCGGGCGCCGCCAGGGCGAGCAGATGCGGCAGTTGCTCGCGACCATTCCGGCGTTCGCCAACCAGCAGACTCCCGCCGGGAACGCCGGCTAGGGTACGCCCCAGTTGTTGCCCGGGGCGCGTTTCCCGACACTCGATCCATCCCGTTCGATCACCTTCCCACGAACTCCCGTAATGGCGATCCGCCCACCCCGCAGGACAGGCCCCCGGCAGACGACCCCCTCGTCTCCCGCCGTGCGTGACACGTCGCCGGCTGGTGTGACCGCGCCCGAGGCCGTGGCGGCCACCGGGAGCAGTGCGGTGGATGCGCAGAAGAAGGCGGTCCTGGACACGTTCGAGGCCAGCTTGCGGCAGCAGCCCGGACTGGAGGGCGACGAACTGGAGTTCGTCATCGCCCACATGCGCAAGCGTGTGCAGGAGATGGAGTTCCAGCCGGAAATCGCCGGCCCCGATCGCAACGCCTGGGTGCAGACGCTCGACGCGCTGGTCGAGGGCGACCTGCTGTCCCGGGACGAGTGCGACGTCCTCATCCGCCAGTTCGGCGAGGCCACCGGCCCGCTGCACACGCGCGACGCCATGCTGGCCCTGGAACTGGCCCGTCGCATCGAGCGCGATGGCCACGAGCGGGCCATGGAATGGCTGGTGACCCAGGAGACTGGCGACGCAGGCGGCATCCTCGTCTCGAGCCTGGTGGAGGTCACCGGCAAGCAGTCGATCACCCGATCCCGTTCAAGGCGTCTGCGTGGTCCTCCCGCGCGGGCATGAGCATGAGGAAGCGCCAGCCTCTGCCCGCACGCCCTGAATAACTCTACGGATCGAGGACAACACAATGAGCCAGGATTTCGGTATCAACATGATCATCGCCCGCATCGAGACGGGCGAAGCACGCTCCACCGACGGCAAGACCGGCGTCAAGTCGGGCACCGGCGGTTCGTGGTTCGAGGCCCTGGGTGCGGCCCTCGGCGGCATTCTCGGCGACCGCGTCATGGCGCTGCTGGATGCCAAGAACCGCATGGTCGACAACTACAAGGAAACGCTGAACGTCAAGAAGGGCGAGCAGCAGTCGAAGGCCTACATGCAGGCCATGACCGACTTCCAGGTGCAGTCGCAGCTGTTCGGCATGGAAAGCCAGATCGCGTCCACCGCGATCAAGGCCATCGGCGAGGGCCTGACCCAGATCGGCCGCAAGCAGTAAGCGGCCCCAACCGCGCGCCGGGTTACCCGGCGCGTTTTCGCCACGGCGGACTCCGGTCCGCCGTGTTGCGTTTCCGGCGATCGCGGCGGTTTGCGGTGGATTAACGCCACCGTTGCTAGGGTGCCGTGGCGCCATCAACCGGAGGCAGGGTATGCAACGGTACAAGCCGCGAATCGGAATGCGCTTGCTGGGTGTCGCGGGCGTCCTGGCCGCCGCAGCCATCGTTCCGCCGGTGCATGCGCAGTGGATCGATGCCGGCGGCATGGCAAACCAGATGCACCAGCACGACCTGTTGCGCGACCAGACGCTGCGCGATCCGCCGGACGACGGTCCGGCGACGGAGGCGGATCGAAATGCACCGGTCGGTCGGGGCGCGGCATTCGACGAGTCGGCGATGAAGGCCGACATCCAGCGGATGATCGAGCGGCGCCGTCGCGAACTGTTGCCCGAGTACGAGCGGCGCGTGCGCAACGATGGCCGCGCAAGCGCCGATGACTGGCTGCGACGTGCGGCCCACGAGCTTGGCCGGCGCGACGGTGCGGAGATCCGGGCCCGTTACGGCCGCCGGTGATCGGACCATGCCGCGGGTCGGCATGTCGCTGCAGCGGACCACTGCGGGAGCGGTCCGGATCGGCAGGTCCGGCGCGGTCCTGGCCGCACTGGCGCTGCTGGCAGGTGGCTCCGGCTGCCAGCCGGACGCCGTCGGACGCGGTACCCCGGCTTCGACGGGGTCGGGAGAGGCGACCGACGCGCGCTTCGACGCCCTGTTCGCGGATGCATACGTAGCCAGGGTTCGCGACGCCGCGGACGACGCGGACCATGCCATGGAGCCGGGTCCGGGCGGGCAGCAGGTCGCACGGCCGGCTGGACATGTGGATGACGCGGTCGACGCGGCGGACGCTCTGCAGGTGTTCCGGCGCGAGATGCGCGCGCTGCAGCTCGATCCAGCCGATCCGGTCGACGTCATGACGCTCCATCACGCCCTGCTCTGGGGCGTCGCCAACCAGGATCGGGTGGCACAGACCGACCTGCCGTTGATCCGCGCGGCGATCGGCGGCGAGGCGGCGGCTCGGGCCGTGGGCGGTGGGATGGCGCAGGAGCGGCGGATCGCCGACCAGGCGGCCGTTCGCGCGGCGCTGCACACACGTCGGTTCGCGCGGCTCGTAGAGCTCGGCGACGCGTCAGCGGCCCGTGAACACAGCGACCTGGTGGCGGCCGAGTTCCGGCAACGCTACGGCATCGACCTGCGCGCCGGCCCGCTCACGGCCACCATGAAGCGCGGACGCGCCCGCGACTGAGTACGCGCGATCCGTACCTCGCGGGATCGGTTGCCCGTGGTGGGGCGAGCCGCCCCGGTGGCCCCCGGCTCGGTGGCTCGCCACGCGCAGCCTCCGGCGCGGGCGGCGCGGCGATGGGCGTCCCGGCCAGCATCCGGCAGTCGGCTGGCGAACGTTGCGCCAGCCGCGCCACGCTGTATGGCGCCCGGGGAGGATCCTTCGCTGCGAGGGCATCCGCCGCTGTGGCGCAAAGGATGGACTGCCGGAGCGGTCAGACTCCCTCGCGACACACGGGTGCAGGGCGTATCGCCCCGACCGCGCAGGCCGCACCGTGGCTCCTGCGCGGTGGCCTCATCCGGCCGCGGGTTCAGCGCATTCGACGTGCCAGCAGCCAGGCCCACAGTCCCGTCAGCAGGCCGGCCCCGGTAGAGGCGTTGCGCCAGGTGCCCAGCGACTCGGCGGGAAGGGGGAGTCCGGTCAGCCCGGGGGCGACGGTCGCAAGCGCCAACCCGAGACAGCCGTAGCTCAACGCGATCAGCGACCAGTAGAGCCACTGGCGGTGACGCGGACGCCGATCGTCCGCGGGAGGGGACGTGGGCATGGTCGGGACAGCGGTCGCCGCCGGGCCTGCGTACCCGCGTCCGGCTGCCCGGCACATCACCGCCGCCGGCGCTCCCAACGCCGAAGACCCTGCAGCCTCACCGGGGGGCGCGGACGCTGCGGCAGTGGAAGACGCCCGTGCCGCCGTCGCAACGACAGCAGGGCCTCCCGATCCATCGACCGCGCCCACGGGGGCGATCGCGGCGGAGTGGGGGCCGCCGCGACCCTCGGCTCCCGGCATGCCGTGCTTCGTCGGGTGCGCGCCCGGCCGATGCCCGCCAGGGCTGTTGTCGTCGGGGCCATTGTCCTGCCGCGCGTCCCGTCCGCCGCGCCTGCGCTCGCGCGCCTCCTGCGTGCGGCCACGGG
>JAEXLY010000257.1 GCA_023444765.1 Pseudomonadota bacterium
GTCGGCAGCAGCCTGGGCGGCGTCGGCGGTGGCGGTGCCTTCGGCCTCGGCAGCGGCGGTCGCGGCGTCAGCAGCGGCGTCGGCGGCGTCGGCAGCGGCGTTCTCGGCCTGCTGCTGGTTGCTGCAGGCGGCCAGGGCGAAGCCCAGAGCCAGCGCAAGCAGAGCCTTGTTGATGGTCATATCCGTTCTTCCTCGTCTGAAGTTTGGCAACGCGCAAAGTTGCGCGCCATAACAATGATGACAAGCCCGTGACCGCTGTCAAGCGGGCGCCGGGGCAAAAAATGTCAATACGCGGTTAAGCGTTCAGCACTCAGGCCAGCTCCACCGCGACCGCGGTGGCTTCGCCGCCACCGATGCACAGGGAGGCGACCCCGCGCTTGCCGCCACGCGCCTTGAGCGCATAGAGCAGGGTCACCAGCAGGCGCGCACCGCTGGCGCCGATCGGATGTCCGAGCGCCGTCGCACCGCCATGCACGTTGAGCTTGTCGTGGGAAATCCCCAGCTCGCGGATCGGCGCCATCGCCACGACCGAGAACGCCTCGTTGACCTCGAACACGTCCACCTCGTCCACCGACCAGCCGACCTTGTCGAGCAGGTTGCGGATCGCGCTCACCGGGGCGGTGGTGAACCACTCCGGTTGCTGCGAGAACGTGGCGTGGCCGACGATGCGCGCGATCGGCTTCAGGCCCAGCTTCGCCGCATGTTCGGCGCTGGTGAGCACGGTGGCGGCGGCGCCGTCGGAAATGCTCGACGAGCTGGCGGCGGTCACCGTGCCGTCCTTGCGGAAGGCGCCGCGCAGGGTGGGGATCTTGGCGATGTCGGACCTGCCAGGCTGCTCGTCGGTGTCGACCTCCACCTCGCCCTTGCGGGTAGCCACCTTGACCGGGACGATCTCGTCCTTGAACGCGCCCGAGGCGATCGCCGCCTGCGCGCGCTTGACCGACTCGATGGTGAAGGCGTCCTGCTCCTCGCGGGTGAAGCCGTACTTGTCGGCGGTGGCCTCGGCGAACACGCCCATCGACTGGCCGTCATAGGGGTTGGTCAGCCCGTCCCAGGCCATGTGGTCGACCAGCTTGGCATCGCCATAGCGCAGGCCCGGGCGCGCGGACACCATGTGCGGCGCGTTGGTCATCGACTCCATGCCGCCGGCGACGACCACGCTGGCCGAACCGGCCCTGATCAGGTCGTGTCCGAGCATCACCGCCTTCATGCCCGAACCGCAGACCTTGTTGATGGTGGTGCAGCCGGTGCCCTTGGGCAGGCCGGCAGCCAGCGCCGCCTGGCGCGCGGGCGCCTGGCCGAGGTTGGCCGGCAGCACGCAACCCATGATGACCTCGGACACGTCCTCGCCGCTGACGCCGGACTGTTCGACGGCCGCGCGGATCGCAGCGGCGCCGAGCGTGGGCGTCGGCACACCGGTGAACTGGCCGAGCATGGAACCGATGGCGGTGCGCTTGGCACCGACGATGACGACGTCGCTCATGGGGATCTCCGTGGACCGCGCGTGGGAGTTCCGATTATCGCTCCCGCTGGAGCGGACCGGCAAACGGCCGCAGGTGCGCTGGCGCGAGCCGGCGAATGGCGCTATAGAGGCCGGGGACGCCTCCGGGCGCAGGCGGGGATGGAGTGCGATGGAACGGAGAGCAAACGGATACCGCGGACCCTGGAGGCCGACGCTGCTGGCGGTCGGCATCCTGGCGGTCTGCACGCTTCCTGCCTGCGGAGGCGGTGGTGGCGGCACGCGGGCCGATCCGCCACCACAGGCGCCACCTCCCACCAGTCCCCCTCCGTCGTCGCCACCGCCGGTGACGGTGGAGACCCCCGATCCGGCCTATGGCGATCATCTGGCCTGGACCGGCGCCGCCTCCGCCCATGCGAGGGGATTGTCCGGTGCGGGCGTGCGCATCGGTATCGTCGACAGCGGCGTCAACCGCGACCATCCGGCCCTGCGCGATGGTCGCGTGGTCGCCAACCTCACCTACATCAACCCGGGCACCAACAACCTGCAGGTCGACGACGTGGTGGGGCATGGGACGGCGGTTGCGCAGACGGCGGCCGGCAAGCCCTTCGGACGCTGGCCGGGGGGCATCGCCCCGGGCGCGGAAATCGTCTCGGCACGCATCATCAACGACAGCCCACCGGTGGACGACGGCAGCGGGCGTGGCAACGAGGTCGACGGCGCGCTCGGCCTCGCGCCCATCCACAACGACCTCATCCGCCATGGCGTGCGGGTGATGAACAACTCCTGGGGCGGCCTGTACTGGACCAATCCGGACGCCACCGCGCCCATCGCCGCCGAGTACCGGCCTTTCATCCGCGACCACGGCGGACTGGTGGTGTTCTCGGCGGGCAATTCCGGATTCGCGAGTCCTTCCGACACGGCCGCCCTGCCGAGCCAGCCAGGAACCGGCGGCAGCACGCCCGCGGCCGACCTCGAACGCGGCTGGCTGACCGTCGCCGCGCTCGATGCGGCGGACCCGACGAGGCTTGCCGTCTATTCCAACGCCTGCGGCATCGCCATGCGCTATTGCTTGGCGGCGCCCGGCACCGTGGTGGTCACCGGGACCGACAACGCACCGGATGCGCCCACCTATTACCGCTGGAACGGCACCTCGTTCGCTGCGCCCATCGTGTCGGGCGCGGCGGCGCTGGTCTGGGAGGCCTTCCCGTACTTCGACAACGATCTCGTCCGGCAGACCCTGCTGGGGACCGCCACCGATCTCGGTGCGGCCGGCGTGGATCCGGTGTTCGGCTATGGCGCGGTCGACATCGCGGCGGCGGTGCGCGGGCCGGCGCGGCTGGACTGGGGCGACGTGGTGGCCCGCTTCAACGGCATCACCTCGGTCTGGGGCAACGACCTCGGCGGCGACGGCACCCTGGTCAAGGACGGCACCGGCACGCTCGTGCTGGCGGGCGAGGCCGGCAACGCCGGCGGCATCGAGGTGCGCGGCGGCAGGCTGCGGGCCGAAGGCGGGGTGGGCGGCGACGTGCGCGTCGGCCGGGCGGGGACGTATGCGATGGCCGGTATGGCGGCGGGCACGGACGTCCACGGCAGCGTGGACAACGCGGGTCGGCTCGAGGTCATCGGCCAGGGCCAGGCGCGCGCGGTGTCCTCGATCGGCGGCGACTACCTGCATCGCGACGACGCCACGCTCGCGCTCGACCTGGGCCAGGTGCTCGGGGTGGGCGGTACCGCAACGCTCGAGGGCGGCGACCTGCACGTCATGGGCATCAAGCCCGGCTACGTGACCGCCAGCCGCGAGCTGCTGATCGAGGCGGCCAGCCTGACCGGCACCTTCGACCGCCTGACCTGGGCTTCGACGCTGTTCCTGCAGGGCAGCCTCGACTATGAGCCGAGCGAAGTCTGGCTCGACATCACCCGGCTGGACGTGGCCTCCGCGGCCAGGTCCTTCGCCAACGCCACGCCGTCGACCCTGTCGTCGGCGCGTCGCGTCGAACTGGCCTTCGACCGGATCGACCGCAGCCTGGCGCACGACGCGCCGCTGTCCGATGCACTGATGCACGTCGCGGCCGGGTTCCAGCAACTGGGCGACGAGGCCCAGGCCACCGCGGCGCTCGACAGCCTGGCCGGCGAGTCGCATTCGCTGGCCACCACGCTGACCTTCGATGCGATCGACATGGGCCGGCGCGTCCTGTCTTCGCGACTCGACCAGCTCCAGCCCGGCGGGCAGGGCGCCTGGCGGCGCGCGCTTGGCGCCGGCGGGGCGGGTAGCGGGATCGCCGCCGGCGGTTTCCAGCTCGACGGCTGGAGGATGGGCCAGGACCAGGCGCTGGCTGACGGCCTGGTGTCGGGCTTCGCGTTCGGCGAGACCCGCGCCGAGGGCCGGGTGGGCGGCAACCGCGACCGCAGCCGCGACCGCCAGACGGCTGCGAGCCTGTACCTCGGGCACCTGTGGCCGGACCGGTACGTGGCCGCCCAGGTGTCCGGCGGCCGCTTCGACCGCGATGTCGAGCGCAGGCTGTTCGACGGTGCCGACGCCCGGGCGGGGGCATTCACCGGGTATTCCGGGCGTTACACCAGTGTCGGGCTGGAATTCGGGCGTCGATACCGGCTGGGCGAATGGCAGCTCGCGCCGCATGCCGGCGCCGACCACGTGCGCCTGCGCGACGACGGTTTCCAGGAGTGGGGCAGCGGTTTCGCGCTGCGCGCCGAAGGCAGCACGCTCACCCGCACCCAGGCGATCGCGGGCCTGCGCGCCAGCCGCGACTGGCACGGCGCGCGACTGCATGCCTGGTCGGAATGGCAGCAGACGCTGCGTGCCGACGGCTTCGGGACGCTGGCGAGCTTCACCGGCATCGACGCCTGGTCGCCGCTGCCGATGGCCGACGCGGCGCGATCGGGCGGGCTGTTGGGTTTCGGGCTGGAGGCCTGGCTGGGACGCGACGCGCGCCTGTCGCTCGATGTCGACCAGCGCTTCGGCCCGCGGGGCGACGAGCGGATGGCATCGCTGAGATACGTCGCGGAATTCTGAGCAACCGGCACCGTTGGCCGGTCAGTCTCGGCGCAGCAGCGGGAAACCGTCATCCCCGCGAACGCGGGGATCAACCCCGACGCCGCGAAGAAGCCCGCCCCACGGCCAGACGCGGTGGCGGGCGCGCGGGTCAGCCATTTCTGCTTCGCCGCGAGAACCCGTCATCCGCGAATGCCCAGATCCATCGTCGGGGTCGCGGAGCGGCTCGCGGCGTCGCGAGGCGGGCTGTACAGGGGTGCCGTCCTTTGTCCACGCATGATCGGGATGGGTCCCCGCGTTCGCGGGGATGACGACCTGGGCCCCAGAGATCCGGAGGATGACCAGGCCCGGCTTCCCAACTGTGCGCGGGAAAGAAGACGGCGGGAGTTCCAGCCACGCCTGGAAGCAGATGCAGGGCGGCGTGCGGCCCGCTCGCGCCGATGACGACGGGGCTCGCCCCGCAATCGCGGGTGCGGCGCCATCGAGGACGCGCTTCAGTGGTTGCCGGCGAACAGCTCCCGCCCGATCAGCATCCGCCGGATCTCGTTGGTGCCCGCGCCGATCGCATAGAGCTTCGCATCGCGCAGGATGCGCCCGGTGGCGTACTCGTTGATGTAGCCGTTGCCGCCCAGGGCCTGGATCGCCTCCAGCGCCACCTGCACCGCCGCCTCGGAAGCGTGCAGCAGGCAGCTGGCCGCATCGATGCGCGAGCGGTGGCCCGCGTCGTAGTCGCGCGCCACCTGGTAGGCGAACGCGCGGGATGACTGCAGCGCGGTGTACATGTCGGCGATCTTGGCCTGCATGATCCCGAACGTGCCGATCGCCTGGCCGAACTGGCGGCGCTCGCGCACGTAGGGCAGGGCGATGTCGAGCGCGGCCTGCATCAGGCCCAGCGGCCCGCCGGTGAGCACCAGGCGCTCGGTGTTGAGGCCGCTCATCAGCACCTTGACGCCGTTGTTGACCTCGCCGAGCACGTTCTCGTTCGGGATCTCGCAGTTCTCGAACACCAGCTCGCAGGTGTTGGAGCCGCGCATGCCGAGCTTGTCGAGCTTCTGCGCGGTGGAGAAGCCCTTCATGCCCTTCTCGACGATGAAGGCGGTCATGCACTTGCTGCCCAGCTCGCGGCTGGCGGTACGCATGTAGACCACCAGCACGTCGGCCTCGGGGCCGTTGGTGATCCACATCTTGTTGCCGTTGGCGATCCAGGTATCGCCCTTGAGTTCGGCCCGACAGGCCATCGACCCGACCACGTCCGAACCCGCGCCCGGCTCGCTCATCGCCAGCGCGCCCTTCCATTCGCCGCTGCACAGCTTCGGCAGGTATTTCTCGCGCTGTGCCTGGTTGCCGTTGGCGTAGAGGTTGGACACGCACAGGTTCGAATGCGCGCCATAGCTCAGGCCCACCGAGCCCGACGCCCGCGAGACTTCCTCCATCGCCACCAGGTGGGCGAGGTAGCCCATCCCGCTGCCACCGAACTCGCCGGGCACCGTCATGCCCAGCAGGCCGAGCTCGCCAAGCTTGGGCCACAGGTCCT
Organism: Pseudomonadota bacterium; assembly: GCA_023444765.1. Taxonomy (GTDB): domain Bacteria; phylum Pseudomonadota; class Gammaproteobacteria; order Xanthomonadales; family Xanthomonadaceae; genus Luteimonas. The sequence continues at coordinate 6,007 of JAEXLY010000257.1, forward strand.
GCGGGAAGGCGTTGTCCTCGTCGATCGAGGTGGCACGTGGCGCGATCTCGGCCTCGGCAAAGCGGCGCACCGCATCACGCAGCGAGTCGATGTCTTCGCCGAGGGGAAAAGTCCGCATGCCGAGCTCCCTGTGAATTGGTTTCACATGCTACAACGGCTCGCATGCCGATGCGGTGCGCGCCACCGCGACCGTCCGAACCGCGCTGACTCCCTCGCCCGCTTGCGGGGTTGGGGTGGAGGCAGCAGGTCGCCTGCTGCTTCAACGCGCGCCTTCGGCACGCGCCCCCATCCCGGCCTTCCCCCGCAGGCGGGGGAAGGGGCAGGTGCTGCGGGCGCACGCCCCACGATCGAAGCCGCGCCAGCTATCCCGACCGCGCTGACTCCCTCCCCCGCTCGCGGGGGAGGGTTGGGG
>JAEXLY010000260.1 GCA_023444765.1 Pseudomonadota bacterium
GCCGTCGAGCCCGCGCAGGCGGCGGCCCCGCCGGCCCCTGCGCCGGCTGGCGCGGGCGTGGACCCGGTGGCGGACGCCAACGACGCTACCGACGTACCAGCGCCGGAGCGGGCCGCTCCCGAGCCGGCCCAGGCGGCATCGATCGCCGCGCAGCCGGCCGTGACGGTCGATGAACGTGCGCCTGGCCTGTTCGATGCGCCGCTCCAGTCGGACGAGGATGCGACGCCGCAATCGCCTGCCGACGAGGCCGCCGTCGCCATCGAGGAGACCGCGGCGGCGAACCAGGAGGTACCGGTCGACGAAACCGCCGCACGGGAAGACGGCGAAGGCGCGGACCAGGGCAGCCGCAACGCCTGACCCCGCCGCCCGGGTCGCAGGGCGCCCTCGCAGGTGTCAGATCACCTGCGAGGGATCGACCAGGCCGTACTGGCTGGCCAGGCGCGCCAGCGAGATGTTGTCCTCGATGCCCAGCTTGGCGAACAGCCGCGACTTGTGCGTGTTGATCGTCTTGGGACTGAGGCTGAGGCGGCGCGCGATCTCTTCCTGGCGCAGCCCCTGCACCAGCAGCATCGCGATCTCCAGCTCGCGCGGCGACAGTTCGTCGAATGGCGTGCCCTCGCCCCCCAGCCCCGACAGCGCCAGCTTCTGCGCGATTCCGTTGGCCAGGAAGCGCTTGCCGCGCGCGACGTCGCGCACGGCGCGCACGAGCTCCGACGAATCCCCCGCCTTGCCGACGTAGCCGGAGGCTCCGGCCTCGATCAGCTTCCGCGGCATCGGGCCATCTTCCAGCACGGACACCACGATCACCTTCGCGTGCCCGCCCCTGACGACGCGCTCGGTCACCTCCAATCCGCTCACGCCGGGGAGATGCAGGTCGCACAGCACCACGTCCGGCCGCAACGAGCGGATCAGCGGCAACGCGTTCTCGCCGCAGTCGGCCTCGCCGACCACCTCGATATCGGTTTCGCCCGAAAGAATCATGCGCATCCCTGCGCGGACCAGCGCATGGTCATCGACCATGAACACCCGGATCGCCATCCCTGTTGTCCCCTTGTGTCGCGCCCCTGCTCCCGCGAGGCTAGCGCCATGCGCGCCGCGCGTGCAAGCCGGCGGCACCCGGCCTGCGGCTGCGGCCGGACCCCCGCAGGACGAGGCCCCGGACATGAAGGCAAGCGACGCGAGGATCGAGCGCATCCGCGCCGGCGACGTCGATACGATGCGCGACATGCTGGCGATGATGGGCGCGGCGTTCGACGATGTCGGGACCTACACCCGCGCGCAACCCGACGACGCGTACCTGCGACGGCTGCTGTCGGGCACGCATTTCATCGCACTGGCGGCAGTCTCGGGCGGCAAGGTGGTCGGCGGCCTGGCGGCCTACGAACTGCAGAAGTTCGAACAGGCACGCAGCGAGCTGTACATCTACGACCTGGCGGTGGACGAGGCATGGCGGCGCCGCGGCATCGCCACCGCACTCATCGGGGAACTGCGCACGATCGCGCGCGAACGCGGCGCCTGGGTGATCTACGTGCAGGCCGATCCGCCGGACGCGCCGGCAATGGCCCTGTACACGAAGCTCGGCACGCGGGAGGACGTGTGCCATTTCGATATCCCGGTCGGGTAATGGCGGAGAGAGTGGGATTCGAACCCACGGAAGGTTTGACCCTTCGCCGGTTTTCAAGACCGGTGCCTTAAACCGCTCGGCCATCTCTCCGATTCGTCATTCCACCACCACGGCGCTTGCGCGCCGCCTTCGCCGGTTTGACCAGCGGCTGCGCCGCTGTTCCCTCCGGCCTGCGGCCTCCGGGTCAAGACCGGTGCCTTGAACCGCTCGGCCATCTCTCCGATTCGTCATCCCACCACCACGGCGCTTGCGCGCCGCCTTCGCCGGCAGCCAACCCTCAGCGCATTGTCGCACGCGCACCGGCGCTGCCGATTCCCGGGCGCGCGGGAGCCATGGCCGCGGGCGCATCGCGGTCCTTGCCGCAGTTGCGGCAGTTGAGGCTGGATTCCTCGATGAGCGGCGGCAGCTTCTCGGCCAGGAAATCGATGAACACGCGCACCGCCGGCAGCATGCCGCGACGCGAGGCGAACACCGCGTGGGCGACACCCTGCGGCAGGCGCCAGTCGGGCAGCACCACCTCCAGTTCGCCGCTGCGCACGGCTTCGGCGCACATGGTCTCGGGCAGCATGGTGATGCCCAGGCCCTGCCTCGCCAGCGCCATCAGCATCGGGAAATCGAATCCCGACACGCGCGCCTTGAGTTCGACACGACGTACCTCGCCATCCCTTCCCTGCAGTTCCCAGCGCTGGCGGCCTTCGTCCTCGCCCATCGTCATCGTGGTGTGCTCGGTGAGTTCCTCCGGCGACGAGGGGCGGCCGGCGCGGTCGAGGTACTTCGGGCTCGCCACCAGCAGCTCCTGGATCTGGCCGAAGCTGCGCATCACCAGGCTGCCGTCGTCATCGAAACGCGTGCGCACACGGATGGCCACATCGAAGCCCTCGTTGATCACGTCCACCCGACGGTTGCTCACGTGCAACTGCACGCGAACCTCGGGATAGCGTGCCAGGAACTCGGGCAGCAGCTTCGGCATCAACTGCTGCGCCACGCCCACCGGGACGCTGGCCTTGACCACGCCGCGCGGCTCTGCGCTCAGGCGGTCGACCACCTCGCGCGCGGCCGTGGCCTCGGCGAGCATCGACTGTGCATGGCGATAGACGCTCTGGCCCACGTCGGTGACCGCGAAGCGGCGCGTGGAACGCTGCAGCAGCCGCACGCCCAGATCGTTCTCAAGCTGGCTGATCCGGCGGCTCAGCCGCGACTTGGGAATGCCCAGCGCGCGTTCGGCAGCGGCGAAGCCGCCGTGCTCGACCACCATGGCGAAGTAGTACAGATCGTTGAGATCCTGCACCGGATCCTCCATTATTGGAACAATGCGTCACATTTGACCGCATTTATCCTATCAGCGCAACAACCTAGGCTGTCCGCATCCCGGAGTTCCGAGAAAGAGGACATGCCATGAAACTGCTGCAGATCGATTCGAGTGTACTGGGGGACGGCTCGGTGACCCGCCAGCTGACCGCCGCCATCGTCGCACGTTGGCGGGCCGAGGTGGACGGGCTGCAGGTCCAGGCACGGGATCTGGACCAGGACCCGCTGCCGCATCTGTCCGGCGCCATCGTGTCCGGCCGCGACGAGGTCGGCGCGGCCCGCGGTGCCGCCGTGCTGGAGCAGTTCCTGGAGTCCGACGTGGTGGTGATCGGCGCTCCCATGTACAACTTCGGCGTGCCCTCCTCTCTGAAGGCGTGGATCGACCGGATCGCGGTCGCGGGACGCACCTTCCGCTATACCGAGGCCGGACCGGTGGGACTGGCGGGAGGCAAGCGCGTGGTCCTGGCGCTCGCGGCGGGCGGCCCGCACGGCGGCCAGCCGACCGATTTCGTCGAGCCCTATCTGCGGCAGGTGCTGGGATTCTTCGGGATCACCGACATCGAGGTCGTGCGTGCCGACGGCGTCGGCCTCTCCCCTGCGCATCGCGAAGCCGCCATCGCCAACGCACTGGACCTGCTTCCCGCGCCGTTGCCGCGCGTTGCCTGAGCGCAGCCGGGCCGCGGCGGGCGATCCGGCATCGCTCTCCGCACGCCCGGGCGATGTGGCCCAGTTCACCGGCGGTTTGTAGACCGCCGACACCTCGCCCGCGCGATCCTCAGGCGATGCGCTCCGCTCCACCCATGTAGGGTCGCAGCGCTTCGGGCACCGTGATCGAGCCATCGGCCTGCTGGTAGTTCTCCATCACCGCGATCAGCGCGCGGCCCACCGCCGTGCCGGACCCGTTGAGCGTGTGCACCGGCTCCGGCTTGCCGCTGTCGGGGTTGCGCCAGCGCGCCTGCATGCGCCGGGCCTGGAAATCGCCGCAGTTCGAGCACGACGAGATCTCGCGATAGGTCTGCTGCGAGGGCAGCCAGACCTCCAGGTCGTAGGTCTTGCGCGCCGCGAAGCCCATGTCGCCCGAGCACAGCAGCATGCGCCGGTACGGCAGGCCCAGGCGCTCGAGTACGGTCTCGGCGGCACGGGTCATGCGTTCGAGCTCGGCGTCGCTGTCCTCCGGACGGGTGATCGAGACCAGCTCCACCTTCTCGAACTGGTGCTGGCGGATCATGCCGCGCACATCGCGCCCGCCGCTGCCGGCCTCGGAGCGGAAGCACAGCGAATGCGCGGTCATGCGCAACGGCAGGCGCGCGGGATCGACGATCTCGTCGCGCACGGTGTTGGTGAGCGGGATCTCGGCAGTCGACACCAGGTACCGGCGATGGTCGCCCAGTCCGGTCGCGAACATGTCGTCCTCGAACTTCGGCAGTTGCCCGGTACCCAGCAGGCTCTCGGCGTTGACGATGACCGGGACGTTGGTCTCCTCGTAGCCATGCTCGCCGGTGTGCACGTCCAGCATGAACTGGGCGAGCGCGCGGTGCAGCCGCGCCAGCTGCCCGCGCAGCACGGTGAAACGCGCGCCCGACAGTTTGGCGGCGGTATCGCCATCGAGCCAGCCGTGGCGCGCGCCGAGTTCGACGTGATCCTTGACCTCGAAATCGAAGGTGCGCGGGGTGCCCCGGCGATGCTGTTCGATGTTGCCCGATTCATCGGCACCGACGGGCACCGAGGCGTCGGGCAGGTTGGGCAGGCCCAGCGCGATCGCCTCGAGCTCACCGCGGATCGCGTCCAGCCGCGCCTCGCTGGCCTTGAGTTCTTCGCCGAGCCCGGCCACTTCGGCGAGCAGGGGCGCCACGTCCTCGCCACGCGCCTTGGCCTGCCCGATGGCCTTGCTGCGGGTGTTGCGCAGGTTCTGCAACTCCTGGGTGCGCACCTGGATCTGCTTGCGTTCGGCCTCGAGCGTCTGCAGGTGCTCGACCGGCACCTCGAAGCCGCGGGTTTCGCGCAGGCGGACGGCAGTTTCGGGCAGGTGCTGGCGGAGCAGGTTCGGTTCGAGCATGGCGTGGCGGCTGTCGCGGGACAAACCCCATTATCGCCCGAGATGCTCCCGGACGGCCTCGCGCTTCGGCCCCGATGGCGGCTGTGCCAGAATCGGGCGCTCCCCCGCCCTTTCCCGCGCATGTCCACGCCCACGACACCCGCAGCACGCGGTTTCGCCCGTTTCCTCCCAACCGGCCGTGCCTGGTGGCTCATCGGCGGTGCTCTCGTGGCCGGACTGCTGCTGTTCGCACTCGTTCTGTCGGGCAAGCGCGACGAGTTCGAGTTCTATCGGGCCCAGGGCGATGCGGGCCCGGGCGCGCCCGGCCAGGTGTTCGACCCGCTGCCGGCACCGCTGCCCGCGGGCGAGGACGCCGCCAGCGGCATGGATACCGCCGCGCCCGACGACGGCCAGGCGCCGCGCATCGACCAGCACGGCGCCCCTCCCGCCCAGAGCGTGGCCCGGACAGAGGCCCCGGCCTCGTCGCCTGTTGACGCCGCCGGCACGCGCGAGCCGAGGATCGTCTCGGCACCGGCGCCGGACTACCCTGCCTCCGCGCTGCGGGCGGGCGTGTCGGGCGAGGTGGTACTGCGGATCGAGGTGGGCGCGGACGGACGTCCGCAGGACGTGCGCGTCCTCAGCGGCAGCCGCAACCGGGCGCTAGATCGCGCAGCGGTACGGGCGATCCGCCAGTGGCGGTTCGAGCCCGCATTGCGCGACGGGGTGGCGGTACCCGGCACGGTGCAGCAGACGATCCGCTTCGACGCGCCCCGCTGAGGTTCACGCACCCGCGACTCCGGGGGCACGCCGCCTGCACGCGGCACGTGGAAGCTTGGACGTGTCCACCCAGGAGATCCGGCCATGTCCGACCCGACGACCCGCGACCGTACCCGGCCGCCTGCGCACGAGGAGGCCGCGCCCCGGCAGCGCAGTGGTGCGCTGATCTGGATCCTGGTGCTGCTGGCGCTCATCGCCGCCGTCTGGTACTTCGCCGGCCGCGGGGATGTCCCCGACGCCGTCCCGCCTCCGATCGACGAAGTCGCGCCAGCCCCCTCCCGGTCACCGGTTTCCAGCGCGCCGGCCGAACGCGAACCGGCGCCGGAACGGACTGCGCCGGCCACTCCGGTCGAGCGCCCAGCGCAGCCGATCGACCCCAGGCAGCCCGACTATCCGCCGACCGCCCTGCGCGCCGGGGTGGAGGGACGCGTGCTGCTGCGCGTGGACGTCGGTGCGGACGGCAGGCCGACGGACGTGCAGGTGGTCGAGCGCAGCGGCTCGAGCGAGCTCGATCGCGCGGCGGAGCGGGCAGTGCGCGAGTGGACGTTCCATCCGGCGACGCGCGACGGCAAGCCGGTGCCTTCCTCGGTGCAGGTGCCGGTCGATTTCAGCGTGGAGCGGCGGTAGGCGAACGCATTCGCCGGGGCGCCACGCCTGTCGGGGACCGGCATTCGCCGGGGCCGGCAGGCCCGTGCGCCCCACCCCCTCCGCGCCGTCCTTCAGCCGGCGCGCAATCCAAAACCCACGCCGGTGGCCAGCGTCTCGAATCCGGGGAACGAAGTCGCCACGTTGGCCACGTCGTCGATCCTCACCTCGCCCCGCACCAGTTGCGCCGCGACGGCGAAGGCCATCGCGATGCGGTGGTCGCCATGGCTCTGCACCTTGCCGGCGCCAAGGTCCGCCCCGCCCTGGATCACCGCACCGTCCGGCGTTTCCGCGACCGATGCGCCGAGTGCGCGCAACCCCGCCACCATGGTGGCGATGCGGTCGGATTCCTTGACCCGCAGTTCCGCGGCGCCCCGCACCACGGTCTCGCCCTGCGCGCACGCCGCGGCGATGAACAGTGCCGGGAACTCGTCGATCATGTCGGCGACATGGGCCTCGGGCACTTCGATGCCACGCAGTGGCGCATGGCGCACCAGCAGGTCGCTTACCGGCTCGCCGCCCTGCTCGCCCGCGGGCTCCTCCACGATGTCCGCCCCCATCAGGCGCAGCACGTGCAGCAGCCCGGTGCGCCGTGGATTGACCCCGACCCGCCGCAGCCGCAGTTCGGAACCGGGCACCAGGGTCGCGGCGACGATGAAGAACGCGGCCGAAGAGAAGTCGGCCGGCACCACGATGTCACGCGCGACGAGGCGATGGCCGCCTTCCAGGCGCGCGTAGCCGGGCGAGAACTCGATCGGCCACCCCAGCGAGTGCAGCATGCGCTCGGTGTAGTCGCGGGTGGGGTGCGGCTCGCGCACGGTGGTGGTGCCGCTGGCATACAGCCCGGCCAGCAGCAGCGCCGACTTCACCTGCGCGCTGGCGACCTCGGTGTCGATCTCGATGCCCTGCAGTGCGCTGCCGCCGTGGATGCGCAGCGGCGGCACCCCGCCTTCGCCCGTGTCGATGCGCGCGCCCATGCGCGCGAGCGGGACGGTGACGCGGCGCATCGGCCGCTTCGACAGCGAGGCATCGCCCACCAGGGTGGTATCGAACGCCTGGCCGGCAAGCAGGCCGGCGAGCAGACGCATGCCGGTGCCGGCGTTGCCGCAGTCGAGCGGCCCATCGGGTGCACGCAGGCCGTCGATGCCGACGCCATGCACGATGCGGCAACCGGGCTGCGGGTCTTCGATGCGCACGCCCATGCGGCGGAAGATCGTCTCGGTCGCGCGCGCGTCCTCGCCTTCCAGGAAGCCGTCGACGCGGGACGTGCCGTCGGCCAGCGAGGCCAGCATGATCGCGCGGTGCGAAACCGACTTGTCGCCCGGCACCGCCAGTTCGCCGCGCAAGGGCGCCCCCTTCGATGCGATCCAGTGCATCAGCGTCCCGCTGTTCATCGCGTCTCCCGTGCAAAAGGTTCAGGTAGATCCATGACGCGCGTGTTCGACGCGCGCGTGCCTGCGGCCGCCGGTTCCGGGCGGCCGGCGACGCCGCCGCTCAAGGCACGGCGACCGGATAGGAGCCCAGTACGCGTACGTCCCCGGCGAAATCGTCGATCTCGGCCAGGGCGTCCTTCAGCGGAGACTCGTCGACGTGGCCGGCCACGTCGATGAAGAAGGCGTACTGCCACAGGGCCCCGTGCGCAGGGCGCGATTCGATCCGGTTCATGCTGATGTCGCGCCGCGCAAGCGGCTCCAGGATCCGGTACAGCGCGCCGGGCTGGTCGCGGATCGACACCATCAGCGAAGTGCGATCGTTGCCCGACGGTGGAAACGACGCACGGCCGATGACCAGGAAGCGCGTGGTGTTGTCGTTGCGGTCCTCGATCGGTCCGGCCACCACCTGCATGCCGTAGACATGCGCGGCGTTCTCGCCGGCGATGGCGGCGGCATCGTCGGACTTCTTCGCCCGGCGCACGGCTTCCGCATTGCTCGACACCGCTTCCTTGTGGACCGCCGGCAGGTTCTGGCGCAGCCAGTTCTTGCACTGCGCCAGCGACATGCCGTGCGAGTACACGCGCTCGATGTCCTCGAGATGGCCGGTGCGCGAGAGCAGGTACTGGTGCACGCGCAGTTCGACTTCGCCGCAGATCTTCAGCGGGGAGGTCAGGAACATGTCGAGCGTGGACTGGATGGTGCCCTGGCCCGAGTTCTCCACCGGCACCACGCCGAAGTCGGCGCTGCCCGCAGCCACCTCGTCGAAGACCTCCTCGATGCTCACCAGCGGCAGGCCCTTGGCGGAGTGGCCGAAATGCTTGTGCACCGCCTGCTGCGAGAACGTGCCTTCCGGTCCCAGGTAACCGATCTTGAGCGGTTCCTGCTGGGCGAGGCAGGCTGACATGATCTCGCGGAACAGGCGCACCAGCACTTCGTCGCTGAGCGGCCCGTCGTTGCGGTCGACCACCCGCCGCAACACCTGCGCCTCGCGCTCGGGCCGGTAGTAGTCGATCGCGGCGGCCAGCTTGCCCTTGGCCTTGCCGACCTGGTGCGCCCACAGCGCGCGCTCGGCGATCAGCGCCTGGATTTCGCGGTCGATGCCGTCGATCTGGACGCGCACCGCGGCCAGGTCCGGGGCGGCCTGCCGGGCGAAGTCGCCACGGCTGCGTGCCGAGGCTTCGACAGCGGCCGGCTTGCGTCGGGGCACGGAAGCGGCCTGGGTCGCGCGTGCGGGCTTCGTGTCGGGCACGGCCGCCGCGGCCTTGGGCCTGTTGTTGCCGGCCGCGGATTTCGCCCGGGCCCGGGAGTTGCGTTCAGCCATGGCGCTTCTGGAACTCCCGCATGTAGTCCACCAGGGCCTGCACGCCCGCCACCGGCATCGGGTTGTAGAGCGAGGCGCGCATGCCGCCCAGCACGCGGTGTCCCTTCAGGCCGATGAGCCCGGCTTCGCGTGCGCCCTCGAGGAAGGCGCCATCGAGCGCGGGATCGACCAGGAAGAACGGCACGTTCATGCGCGATCGCACGCTGGCGTGCACGTCGTTGCGATAGAACCCGCCGGATCCGTCGATCGCCTCGTAGAGCAGGCGCGCCTTGGCGTCGCTGCGGCGGTCGAACTCGGCAGTGCCGCCCTGCTCCAGCATCCAGCGCACGGTCAGGCCGAGGACGTACCAGTTCCAGGTCGGCGGGGTGTTGAGCATCGACTCGTTGCTGAGCTGGGAGCGGTAGTCGAAGATGTCGGCGCGCGGTTGGCCGGTGCGCTCGAGCAGGTCGCGGCGCACGATCACCACGCTGATTCCCACCGGCCCCAGGTTCTTCTGCGCGCCTGCATAGATCAGGCCGTACTTCGACACGTCGATCGGTTCCGACGCGATGCTGGAACTGAAATCGGCGAACAGCGGCACCTTGCCCGTGTCCGGCGGCACCTGCCCCCAGGAAGGACGGAACTCCACGCCATGGATCGTTTCGTTGGCCGTGATGTGCACATAGGCCGCATCGTCCGACAGGGCCCAGTCCCCGCGCGCGGGGATCGTGCGGAATCCGTCCGCCTCGCCGCTGGCGGCAATGTTCACGTCCACCGACACCAGCTGCTTCAGTGCGGTTCGCCCCCAATGCCCGCTGACCACGTAGTCGACGCGCTGGCCGGCGCTGGCGAAGTTCAGCGCGATCAGCGCCTGCTGGGTGGTGGCACCGCCGGCCGGGAACAGCACCGCGTAGTCGTCGGGAATGGCGAGCAGCTTGCGCAGGTCCGCCTCCGCCTCGCGCGCGACCTGCAGGAACTCGGGACCGCGATGGCTCATCTCCACGATCGAGGCGCCGGCATCACCCCACTCGAGCATGTCCGCCTGCGCCTGGCGCAGCACGGACTCGGGCAACATGGCAGGACCGGGGCTGAAGTTGTATGCGCGCGCCATCGTGCTTCACGGATCGTGGAATGAAGGGCCTAGTATGCCGCAGCGCAACAGCGATTCCCGCCGGTGAAACGCAACTTTTCGCGCGCCGCTGGCGTCCAAGCCAAGCTTCCACAGGAAACCATCCCATGTCGCTGCGCAGCGTGCTCGCGATTCCCGCTTCCGACGTTACCGATGAAACCGTCTATCGCGGGCGACGGCGGCTGCTCGGCGCCCTGGCCGGCGCCTCGGTGCTGCCGCTGGCCGGATGCGCCGAAGCCGAGGCGCCGCCCTCGCGCGCGGTGGTCACACCCGGGCAGGCGCGCTCTGGATTCCGCACCGACGAAGCGCTGACGCGCTACGAGGACATCACCGGCTACAACAACTTCTATGAGTTCGGAACCGACAAGTCGGACCCGTCGCGCGCGCCCAGGACCCTGCGCACCTCGCCCTGGAACATCGCCGTCTCGGGCGAGTGCGCGAAGCCGGGCAACCTGTCGTTCGAGGACCTGCTCGCGGGCATCGCGAAGGAGGAGCGCATCTACCGCCTGCGATGCGTCGAAGGCTGGTCGATGGTGATTCCGTGGCTGGGCGTTCCGCTGGCCTCGGTACTGAGGAAGTTCGAGCCCTCCTCCCGGGCGAAGTACGTGGCTTTCACCACTCTCGCCGACCCGCAGCAGATGCCCGGACTGCGCTTCCGCTCGATCGACTGGCCGTATCGCGAGGGCCTGCGCATCGACGAGGCCATGCACCCGCTCGCGTTCCTGGCCACCGGCCTGTACGGCAAGCCGCTGCCGCAGCAGAACGGCGCGCCGCTGCGCCTGGTCGTGCCGTGGAAGTACGGCTTCAAGAGCATCAAGTCGATCGTCGAGATCCGCTTCACCGAGCGCATGCCGGCCACGGCATGGAACCGCCTGCAACCGGGCGAGTACGGCTTCTACAGCAACGTCAACCCCGATGTGGACCATCCGCGCTGGAGCCAGAAGACCGAGCGCCGCATCGCCGGCGGCGGCAACCGGCTGTTCGCCGAACGCATCGCCACGCGCATGTTCAACGGCTACGGCGACCAGGTCGCGTCGCTGTACGCCGGGATGGACCTGAAGAAGTGGTATTGAGCCGGGCGCGGCGCCATGACGGGTCCGCTGGCGGCAACACCCGGCACGGGCAGAAGCGTCCGTCCATGCCGCAGTCGCCCATTGGCCTGGTCCTGGCGAAGGCCGCCGCCCACGGACTGGCGCTGTCGCCCCTGGCGCTGTTGGCGTGGGGGGTGTGGCGGGTCTGGAGCGGCACCGACATCGATGCCCTCGGTCCCGATCCGGTGGCCGCGATCGAGCACGAACTCGGGCTGTGGGCGCTGCGGTTGCTGCTGCTCACCCTCGCCGTCACGCCACTGCGCCAGCTCACCGGCCAGACGGCGCTGATGCGGTTCCGGCGCATGCTCGGCCTGTATGCGTTCGCCTATGCCAGCCTGCACCTGTCGGCCTACCTGGTGCTCGACCTGCGCGGCTGGTGGACGCTGGTCTTCGAGGAGATCGTCAAGCGCCCCTACATCACCGCGGGTTTCGCCGCATGGCTGCTGCTGGTGCCGCTCGCGCTCACTTCGACCCGCGGCTGGATGCGCCGTCTCGGCCGCCACTGGGGTCGCCTGCATCGCCTGGTCTATGCGGTCGCGGTGCTCGCGGTCCTGCACTTCTGGTGGATCGTGAAATCCGACTACCGCGAACCACTGCTCTACGCGGCGATCCTCGCGGCGCTGCTGGGCTGGCGCGTATGGAAGCGCGGGACGCACCAGGCCGGTCCCGTGCGGACGCGGCCGCGCCCCTAGGACGCTGCGGCGGCTGCCGTTCGCGAGGGCAGCGTCAGCCCTGGCCGAACAGGAGCAGGGCCGCCAGCAGCGCGGCCAGGCCTGCCGCCGCCAGCAGCAGCCAGGGCAGCCGCGAAGCCTGGCCGTGCTCGCCGGCGGCCAGCCCGCCGGAGACGTCCGGTTCCGGAGCGGCCGTCTCTTCCCCGGGCCGGGGCCTGCGCCTCGGGGCCTCGACCACGAACCGGTGATGACTGTCGAACACGATCTGGTCGCCGGCCTCGAGCAGCGCGTCGCGCACGGCTTCGCCGTTCACCACACTGCCTTCCGCCGAGCCGAGGTCGCGCAGCACCACCTGTTCGCCGACCAGTTCCAGGCGCGCATGCCGGTCGGCAAACGCGGGATCGTCGATGCGGATGTCGGCTTCGGGATGGCGGCCGACCAGCCGCGGACGTTCCAGGGTGAAACAGCGTCCATGGAAGCGCCCACCCACGCCACGCAGGACCACGCGCAGGTTGGGCGTCTCCTCCGGAGGCCCCGCCTCGTCCCCCGCCCCCGGGAGCCTCGCCGGCTGCGCCGAGACCAGGCGCAGCTCGACGCCATCCACGTAGATCGCGTCGCCCGCACGCAGCATCGCCATGCGCTGCACCCGGCGTCCGTTGACATGGACGCCGCAGGCGTCCGGGTCGACCGTCAGCCAGACGCCACGGCGGTCCACGCACAGCCGCAGGGGGCAGTCTCCGCCGCCGTCGACGACCTCGATGCCGGCCCGGCCGCTGCGCGCGATGCCGTGCACGCCTACGAGCAGCGGACGGTCGTCACGCGGCTGGTCGGCGATTCTCAGTCTGACGGATTCCATGGCGCGGCAATCTAGCATGCGCCTCCTGCGCCAATGCTTGGCCGTCACGGGCTGACGTCGCAGAATGGCGCCCCCTCCCGCCCAGGCCACGCCATGTCCGGCATCGATATCCGCCACGCCCACTCCTTGTCCATGGACCAGGCCCGCGAGGCATTGGACGAAGTGGCGCGAAAACTGGCCGACCGGTTCGAGGTCGCATCCGAGTGGCGGCACGACGCCCTGCATTTCTCGCGCAGCGGCGTGGATGGCCGGATCGCGTTGGAGCCCAGCCAGGTGCATGTCACGGCGAAACTCGGTTTCCTGCTCTCCGCGATGAAGGGGCCGATCGAGGCCGAGATCCGCCGCGTGCTGGCCGAGCGCTTCGGCGAGAACGGACGGCCCTGAGCGGCCGTGACGGCCGGTCCGGAACTGAACGGCGAGGCGCGCTTCCGGCCGGCGCCGGTCCGCCTTCCGCGCCGGACCGCGCCCGATCTGCGACGGCCATCGCGACGTGCGCACGCCGTTCACGGCCGGGCCTGACCGGGCGGCGGACCGCACGGGCGATTCCGCTATCCTTCTGCGCTTTCCGCCATTCCGGTAACCGATGTTCAACTGGCTGATCGCGATCGGCGCGGCGCTGCTGGTCGGTAGCGCGGCCACGTTCCATTTCCGCACCGTGCAACTGCGTCGCGACGAGACACAGGCAGGGATCGCCGCGCTGTCGGCGGTTTCGTGGCGCTCGTTCCTGAACATGGTGCTGGACGCGCTGTCGCGGCGCGGCTTCGCGCGCGTGGTGGATGCGGAACACCCGTCCGGCGACAGCGACTACGTCCTGCAACGCAATGGCGAGCAGTGGCTGCTGTCGTGCAAGCACGGCAGCGCATTCGTGCTCGGCCGCCTGACGGTCAACGAACTGGCGCGGGCGATCGAGCTCAAGGGCGCCGCCGGCGGTTTCCTGGTCACGCAGGGCAGGATCGCCGAGGAAGTGCGGCCGGTTGCCGCGCTGCAGCGCATCGAGCTGCTCGACGGGCCCGCCCTCTGGCCGCAACTGCGAGACCTGCTCCCGCCCGGGCAGCTGGCCGGCATCCGCGGCAAGGCCGCGCAGGCCGCCCGCCAGCGCATCCTGCTGTCCTGGCTCGTGGCCCTGCTGGCGGGCGTGGCCGTGTGGCTGGCCCTGCCGGCGCCCTCCGCTCCTGCATCGGTGGCCGGCGCGGGACGCGATGCGCCGCAGGTGGCGGCGGACGAACGGCCTGGCGACGGGACGACGCCCCCTCCAGCGCAGCCCCAGGCCATGGAGGCGCGGCCACCACAGGCAGCCCCGGAGCCGGTGGCGCAGAACGGGTTGCCCGATACCGAGCGGCAGCGCGCCGAGATCGCCGCCGCGGTCTCGACGCTCGCCGACGTCGATCGGGCCATATGGTCCAGCGAGTCGACCCTGCAGGTGTTCCTCTCGACCGTCCAGGACGATCCTTTCGGTCGCATCTGCCCGCTGGTCCTTCGCCACGACGAACTCGCCGCCTCGCGCATCCAGCTCACCCCGCCGCCCGGGAGCGGAGCGAACGTGCGCTTCCGCCAGTGCCGATCCTACTGATCGCCGCCGCGTCGGCGTGTTGACCGGTCCGGACCCGCATGGTGTCATGACCTCCGGTGGATGCGGATCGGCGACATGGGCAGCGCCAGGCTGACATTCGAACAGGCGGCCAGGGACGTGCAGTCGCTGCCGCGGCGGCCGGACAACGAAACCCTGTTGCGCCTGTACGCACTCTACAAGCAGGGCACCGAGGGCGACGCCAGCGGCGAGAAGCCGGGCTTCTTCGACTTCGTGGGCACCGCCAAGTACGAGGCGTGGAGCCGGCTCAAGGGCATGCCCGGCGAAGCGGCCCGGCAGCAGTACATCGATCTTGTCGCCAGCCTTAAGGGTTGAGCCGCGTACCCCCGATGGCCCGCGACACCCGCCTGCGCATCCTCGACTGCGCCCTGTCGATGTTCAACGCGCGCGGCGAGCCCACCGTCACCACCAACCATATCGCCGAGGAGCTGGAGATCAGCCCCGGCAACCTGTACTACCACTTCCGCAACAAGGACGACATCATCGAGCATCTGTTCGCGCGCTACGAGGCGCGCATGGACGAGGTGCTCAGCCCGCCCGGGAACCGCCTGCCGGGGCTTGAGGACATCTGGATGCAGCTGCACCAGGTCTTCGAGTGCATCTGGGACTACCGCTTCCTCTATCGCGACCTGCTCGAGATCCTCAGTCGGAGCCGCCGGTTGCGCCTGCGCTTCGCCCGGATCCTGCACCGTGCCGACGATCGCGTGCGCTACGTCATGCAGGGGCTGTCGCAGGCCGGGGTGATGCGCGCCGCACCCTCCGAACTGGACGCGGCCGCCACCAACCTGCTGGTGCTGGCCACCTTCTGGCTGAACTATGCCGCCATCCGCGGCGACCGGGACGAGCGCGCGGCGATCCGCGATGGCATCGTCCAGGTGATGATGCTGCTTTCGCCCCTGTTCGCCGCGCCCGAACGCGCACACCTGGCGCAACTCATCCGCACCGGCGCGGACTGACGGCGGCGGGGCCATCGTCCGGTCGGGCCGCCGTGCGGACGTGGCGGCCGGGCAGTCGCACCCGCGCAGAGGCTTGCCCCGCGGCGGCACTCCCACGTAGAATTCGCGTCCCGTTTCACCGTCGCCCCCGCAGGGACCGCGACGACAGCCTGCCCGCCATGAGCCGGCTGCGGAACCGGGCGGTTAGCTCAGCGGTAGAGCATCGCCTTCACACGGCGAGGGTCGCAGGTTCGAACCCTGCACCGCCCACCAGATCCTCGCGCGAAACCCGGCCCTGCGCCGGGTTTCGTCGTTGCGCCCCCGGAAAACCGGCTTGCGCGCCGCCCTTCAGGAGGCTGGCGGCGACCTGTGCGTGTCGGACACGATGCAGCCGTCCACCAGGCTGATCGTGCGGTCGCAGGTTTCCGACAGGCGCGGGTCGTGCGTCACCACCAGCACCGCGCAGCCGTTGCGTTCGTTGAAGCGGCGCAGCAGGCCGAATACGTCGGCGGCGGTCTTCGTATCGAGGTTGCCGGTGGGTTCGTCGGCCAGGAGCAGCGCGGGCCTGGTGACGAGGGCCCGGGCGATGGCCACGCGCTGCTGCTGGCCGCCGGAGAGCTGGTCGGGCCGGCGGTCGGCGAACTGCTCCAGCCCCACGTCCGCCAGCAGCCCCCGCGCGGTGTCCACGATCTCCCGGTCCGGCCTCCCCCTTGCCACCATCCATGGCATCAGCACGTTCTCCAGCGCGGTGAAGGCGTTGATCAGGTGGTGGAACTGGAACACGAAGCCGATGTGGCGGCCGCGCAGAGCTGTGCGCGCTTCGTCGTCCATCGCGGAGGTCGGTTCGCCGCGCAGGTACAGCTCGCCCGCAGTCGGCGAGTCGAGCAGCCCGATCAGGTTGAGCAGGGTGCTCTTGCCCGAGCCCGACGGCCCCACCAGGGCGGAGAAGTCGGCGCTGTCCAGGCGCAGGTCGATGCCATGCAGCACTTCCACCTCGTTGGGCCGGCCGAGGTTGTAGGACTTGCGCAACCCCTTGAGGCGGAGGACTTCACGCGTCTCAGCCACGGATCGCCTCCACCGGATCAAGGCGCGCCGCGCGCGAGGCCGGCACGTAGGCCGCGGCCATGCCGGCGAAGGTGGCCAGCGCCATCGCGGCCGGCACCAGCGCGGGCGGCAGCGGGATCGTGAACAGCCCGGGTCCGAAGTTGTTGAAGGCCGAGACCAGGCCCAGGCCCGCCAGCGCACCGACGAGCGAGCCGGCCAGGCCCAGCACCGCACCTTGCACGAGGAACACCTGCCGCATCTGCGCGCGGCGCGTGCCCATCGCCCGCAGGATGCCGATCTCGCGGGTGCGCTGGGCGACGCTCACCGCCAGCACGCTGGCGATGCCCAGCGCCACCGAGATGGCGACGAAGAAGCTGATCATGCGCGTGGACAGGCTCTGCGAACTGAGCGCATTCATCAGTTGCGCATTGCTTTCCATCCAGCTCTCCGCCTGCAGGCCGGTCAATCCGCGTACCCGCGCGGCCATGCGATCGGCAGCGAACAGATCCTCCACGGTCACGTCGATCACCGTCACCCCGCCCGGCAGCGCGAGCAGCGACTGCGCCTGCTTGAGGTCCACGTATACGTAGCGCGCATCGAGCTCGCGCACGCCCAGCTCGAAGACGCCGGCGACGTTGACCACGGCATCGCGACCGCCACCGGCGTCCAGCCGCAGCTTGCCGCCCAGGCGCAGGCCGAGGTCCTCGGCCAGCTTGCGCCCCACCACGGCGTTGCCGGAGCCCACGTCCAGCCGCCCCTCGATCATGTTCTCGTCCAGGGGAATCACGCGCAGGTAGCGGTCCAGGTCCACGCCCACCAGGGCCACGGACTGCACCGCCTCGCCACGACGTCCGAACGCCGGGCCCGATACCAGCGGCGAAACCGCGGTGACACCGGGTAGCTGGTCGAGCACGCCCTGCACCTGGATCCAGTTGTCGATCGGCCGCAGCGCCTGCGGGCGCGGATCCTCCAGCACCAGCTGGAGGACGCCTGCCGGCACCGGCGCGATCCGGTTCGCCTCGCGCGGCGCCTCCACGCGCAGGTGCGCCTGGGTGCCCAGCGTGCGTTCGATGATGTTGTCCTGCAGGCCGGCGATCAGTGCGGTGACGAACACGATCACCGCCACGCCCACCGCGATGCCGAACAGGATCAGCAGCGTCTGCGCGCGGCCCTGGCGCAGGAAGCGCATCGCGATGGTGGACTCGATCCACATGGGCGTCAGTCGAACTGGACGGGCAACTCGCCGCTGCGCCGGTCGCCGGCCTCCGGCCCCGGCTGGTCGGCGATGCGGACGCGGGTGCCCTCTTCCGGCAGCGCATCGGGCGCGAGCGCCCCGGCCGCGACGACGCCGTCGCCTTCCTCGAGCCCGTCCAGCACCTCGGTCGTGGCCAGGCCGCGCAGTCCCAGCCGCACCGGGACGCGCTGCACGCGTCCGCCGCGCACCCGCAGCACCTGCGCCCGGGCCGAACCGGGCGAAGCATCCAGCAGTGCATCGTTCGGGACCGCGAGCGCGCGCTCCCTGCGACCGGTCTCGATGGTGGCGGTAACGGTCATGTCCTGGCGCACGAAGTCCGCCTGCGGGTCGATGCGAAGGCGCACGTCGATCGTGCCGCGTGCCGGGTCCACCCCCGGCGCGATGTGGTGCACGGTCGCTGCGAAGGGGCGCTCCGGGAACGCGTCGGCGATGCAGGTGGCGGACTGGCCGGTCTCGAGGCGGTCCAGATTCTTCTCGTCCAGCGCCAGCAGGACTTCGCCCGGCGCGTCGCGCGCGATCTCTAGCAGCACCTCGCCATGGGTCACGGTGTCGCCCGGCTCGACGGCCCGGACCAGCACGGTGCCCGACACGGTGGACCGGATCACCG
>JAEXLY010000340.1 GCA_023444765.1 Pseudomonadota bacterium
CCGCGTTCCAGGTCGCGGCGGATCGCCTGCGCGTCCATGCCCAGCAGCGGCGCGAGCGTCCGCACCGCCGCCTCGGTCCTGCCGGGTCGATCCAGGGGCGCACCCGGCAGGAGCAGGTCGCCGTCGAGTTCCAGCGGCAGGCCGCTGGCGCGGCTGACGGCCGCCTGGAAGGCGGCGTTGCGGCTGGCGTAGCGCCCGGCGTTGTAGTCGGCGAAGCGGTGGATCTTGCGCGTGTACGGAGTCTCGTAGTCCAGCAGGTGCTGGATGCCGAAGTACAGCCCGCCGCGCCGGCTGAACACCTCGTCGCGGATCGTGCCCGCGACAGGCCAGGGATAGCCGTCGGCGTTGGCCTGGGCGAAAGCGATCGACACCTGCATCGGTCCGCCGGTCTGAACAGGATTGCGACCGGCGAACAGCCGCCGGCCCATCGGCACGCGCCCGATCAGCTCCTCGTAGAGTTCGCTGAGTTCACGTTCGGTGCGGACCGTCGCCAGGCGCTCGCCATAGCTGCGCCCATCGACCGAGCGCAGCTTGAGCGCGGCATCGACCACGAGCGAGGGGACGTGGAGGGTTGCAGCGCGACGGTCGATTTCGGCGCGGGCGATCCGGGCCAGGCCCGGGACCGGCGGATCGGCCCTGTAGCCTGTTTCCTGCTCGATCACGGCCAGCGTCGCGCAGATGTTCTCCACGCCCGGGTCGATTCCCTGGGCCGTGAAGGCGATCTGGATCTCCTGCGCCCAGCCCGCGCGGTCGGCGACCGTAGCCGGAATGCGGTGCTCGATCCGGGCGCGCAGCGCGGACGGATCCGGCGCCGGGACCGACGGGGCGCGGGTGGCGCAACCGGCGAGGGCGAGCAGGATCGCCAGTGCGGCGGCCCGGCACGTCGTCCGGTGCGCCGCGGCGAGCGTGCGCAGCTTCCACCGGGGTGGGCCCCTGTCCGAAGCGGGTGCCGCGATGGCGCTGATCGACGACTGTTCCAAGGACCTGCCCTGCCGGATGCCGGTCGCATCATGTCGGCCGGGGCCGCGCAGCCGCAACCCGGCTCGGGTCGGGTTGCGGCGGATTGCCGTGCCGCGCGGCGTCCCGCGATCAGTGCGCCGGGTCGTCGAACAGTGCGTGATAGTGGTCGACCGCGGCGCGCATCCCTTCGACGGCCCCGGCGTCGGCCGGATCGGCGCGCAGGGCGCGGATGCCAGCCATCAGCCGGGCGAGGATGGCGTGCAGGGCAACGTCCGGCTCCGGGGCCAGCTCGCAGTTGGCGAACATGTAGGCAATGGCCGCATCCACCTCCGCCGCGGAGGCAGCCACGGCCGCGGGCTCGCGGGCCGGTGCAGGTTGGGCGTCCAGGTCGGCCACGGCTGTCCGGACCCGCCGCATGCCCTCGAGCAGGGGGGCATCCGGAATCCAGCGCACATGACCGTCGGGGACTTCCAGGCCGACGCTGTCGAGCGGGTGCCCGCCGTGGTGGGCATGGGCATCCGCATCGCCGTGTGCGACAGCGGGCACATGATGGTGCTCGCCAGCGGCGGCAGCCGCCGGAGGGGCCTGCGCGCCCGCGCTGGCGGGGCCGGCGGCCAGAAGGCCGAGTGCGATGGCCAGGACGCATGGGGCGGACCGCGATGGAACGTCCATGGAAGATCCTCCGTGTGGAATCGCTTCATCGTAGGGACGCACCACGGGCCGCGCCCTGACCCGGGTCAAGAGGGCAGGGGCTCCATTCGGCGGCAGGGGCATGGACCGGTCGGCGGCATGCGATCCGTGACCGATCCGGGACGCGCCAAACGCGGGCGCCGCATGCGCGCTACTACTCGATCTCCAGCGCCGCCAGGATCTGCAGGCGGCGCTGGTAGGCGTCCCAGTCGCGGTCGCTCTTGGTCGGTGCGCTCGCGTCGGCGTAGAGGTGGATGCGGTCGGTGTTCTGGCTGCGGGCGTGGCTGAGCAGCTCGGCCCTGGTCGGGCTGAGCGCCCGGAACCTCACCGCATGCGGGGCGTAATCGACATGCGCAGTGGTCCGCATGCCGAGGGGCTTGTACAGGCGGTTGAGCACCACGTGGCCGTGGCCATCCACCCGCTCGATGCAGTACGGCAGGAATACGCGGCGGAACTCCTCGGCTGGCTGGTCCATGGCGATGTCCCCGGTGGATATGCCGGGCAGTCTTCCGCAGGCGCCGCCCGCAGGCAACCGCTGGCGGCCGCCCACGGGGCGGCGCGTCGGTCCCCGGCCGGAACGACCGGTCAGGCGCGCAGGTCGAAGGTGCCGTCGAAACCGCCGAAGATCATGCGCTTGCCGTCGAAGGGCATGGGATTGGCCGGGTCCATGCGCGGGTCCTCCATGACCTTCTTCATGCCGGCGTCGCGGGTGGCCTTGTCCGGCCACTCGATCCAGGAGAAGACCACGGTCTCGTCGGCGCCCGCCTGCACTGCACGGGCGAAGTCGGTGACCTTGCCGACGGGAACGTCGTCGCCCCAGGCTTCGACGATCCGGGTGGCGCCGTGCTCGATGAAGCAGGGGTCGAAGCGGCGCGCATGCTCCAGGAAGGCCTGCTTGTTGGCCGTGGGGACCGCGATCACGAAACCGTCGACATAAGGCATGGGATTTCTCCAGTCCGCGCGGCGGATGCCGCGAAATGAACGGGCGCCGCGAGGCGTCCGCATGTGGCTGCGACGAAGCTGCATGGCCGGTTTCGACACGAGGCCGCGCCGACGCGATCGCCGGTGGGCGGCCCGGGCGGGTTCATCGGGCGTTCGGCTGCCCGGGCGGGCGCGTCCTACACTGGAACGCCCCCCTCGCAGTCGCGCCGCGCGTCGCGACCCGGCTGCCCGTCCGCGGATGTCCGTTCAATGTACAAGCGCGTTCTCCTCCCCATGCTGGCGAGCCTGGTGCTGCTCGGTTGCCGCGCGCAGGACGGCGCCGCCGCGATCGCCACGGTGGAAGTGGCCAGCCCCGAGGAGGGAGGCGCGGTGAGCACCGCGCCGGTGGTGGTCGAGGGCGCCGGGCCGGGCCCGGATGCCGTCGCATCGGAGCCGGTTCCCGACGAACCGCAGGAACTGGACTGGTCGCCGCTGGACCTGTCGCCGGGAGTGGCGTCGATCAGTTGCGAGCTGGACTACGCCCGCGAAGGCGACGGCCCGGCCCTGGAGCACTTCGACCAGGAAGCGCTGGCGGTCGCGCTGGGCGCGTGCGCCGAACGCGGGGTGATGCGGCTGCGGTATGCCGGCAAGGTCAACGCCGCGTTCGCCTCGATGATGCAGCGCGTGACCCACGTGGCCGACGCGTTGGGGATCGGCAAGCGGGTGCTGGACATCGACTCCAGCGGCGGCATGGTCGAGGACGCGATCCGCGCCGGCGACCGTATCGCCGAGTCGCGCTGGACGGTGTGGGTGCGAGAGAACGCGGTCTGCCACAGCGCCTGCGTGTTCATCCTCGCCGCCGGCGACATGCGCATGGTCAGCGGCCGCATCGGCATCCACCGCATCATCCGCATGAGTTCCACCGCGTCCACCCGGCTGGAGCTGAACCGCGAACTGCGCGTGGTCTACGACCGGGTGCGCGACTACCTCGAGCGCAACGGCGCTGCGACGGCGGTCGCGGACATGATGATGGCCGTGCCCAACCGCAACCTGCGCCTGCTCACCGGCGACGAGCTCGGCCTGTACGGGCTGGACGGCATCAATCCGGCGCAGGACGACCTCGACCGGCTGCGCCTGATGCGCAAGTGCGGACAGGATTTCGTGGCCAGGCGGGACGCCTTCGTGCGCGCATTCGACGCGAGCTGCAAGTCGCCCAATACCGACCTGGAGATGCTTAACAACTGCGGCCTGGACCTGCGCAAGGGCTACGGCTTCCCGGACGAGGCCTGTCCCGCGGAAAGCCCGTTGTCCGAGTTCGACGCCCTGCTGGTCGCCGACAAGCCCGAACACATGGGCCGGCGTGGCCTGGGGGCGCCGGAAGACGACGAGCCGCGCCATACGACGCCCCCGGCGAGAGACGGCGCCAGCGGCGACGCCGACTGGCGCTGACCTGGGCGCCGCGCGCCACGCGGTCCGGTCCGGCGCAGAGC
>JAEXLY010000064.1 GCA_023444765.1 Pseudomonadota bacterium
CTCCGAGACTGACAGCAGCATGCCTCCAACGAGCCACACGGAAGCGACGATCGAGGTGTAGCCCGCCACGGCGACGTCTCCCTCGAGCCAACGGGCCAATGCCATCGCAACCAGCAGGAAAGATACAAGCGAGCATGCGATCCCTGCGGCTGCCACGAGCTTGAGCGGCTTCTCGGAATAGCTGAGAGTGATCCCGGTGGCCAGGCGCAGCAGTCTGCGCAACGTGTAGGCGCTTTGCCCTTCCGCGCGCTCCGCGTGCTCGACCTCCTGGAACCCATGCCGAAAGCCCGCCCACTTCACCATCAGCGGGAACGACCGATCGCGCTCCGGCATCCGACAGACAGCATCGATCACGCGACGATGGAACACACCGAAGTTGGCAGTACTGGAGTCCTGTGGATTGCCCGTCAGCCAACGCAGAAGGTGGAAAAAGCCCCAGGAGGACAGCCGTTTGGACCAGCCGTCCTTGCGATTCCGCCGCTGCGCGAAAACCACGTCGAAACCCTCGTCGCGGGCTTTGCGGTACAGATCCGGGATCGCAGCCGGCGGATCCTGCAGGTCGCAGTCCATCACCACCACCCACTCGCCGCGCGCGTGTTCGATTCCCGCGGAGATGGCGGAATGCTGGCCGAAGTTCCGCGCCAGGCGCAAACCACGGAGCCAGGGCCGGGTCATGGCCAGTTCCTGGATCCGCTCCCATGCGTGGTCCGGGCTTGCATCGTCCACCAGGATCACCTCGAAGCCATCTCCCGCCACCTCCTGCACATGGGTGGCGATGCCGTCTACCAGCTCCTCCAGGCAGCCGCGGCAACCATAGACGGGGGAGACGATCGAGACCAGCGCTTCGACGGGGGTGGGCGATGGGTGGCTATGCATTTGATGGACAACCGGCCCTCAGCCCAGCGCGCGTTCCAGTTCGGGCAGTATCTGAAACAGATCGCCCACCAGCCCGATATCCGCGATCTCAAAGATCGGTGCGTCCGCGTCCTTGTTGATCGCCACGATCGTGCCCGCGTCCTTGATGCCCGTCAGGTGCTGGATCGCGCCCGAGATGCCCACCGCCACGTACAGTTCGGGCGCGATGATCTTGCCGGTCTGGCCGACCTGGAGTTCGTTGGGCACGTAGCCGGCGTCGACCGCCGCGCGCGAGGCACCCACGGCCGCGCCGAGGCGGTCGGCGAGCTTGTAGATGACCTCGAAGTTCTCCTTGGAGCCCACGCCGCGTCCGCCGGAGACCACGCGACGCGCGCTCTGCAGGTCGGGGCGGTCGGACTTGGCGGCGGCCAACCCGAGGTGGCGGGTATGGGTGGGCAGGGCCACGTCCACCGACACGGTCTCGACGACGGCGCTGCCGCCGGTCTCCGCTTCGGGCCACGACGCGGTACGCACGGTTGCCACCACCGTGCGGTCGGTGGGCGCGCGCACGTTGATGATGGCGTTGCCGGCGTAGATCGGGCGCTTGAACTCGTGCGTGCCCTCGACCGTCATCAGGTCCGAGACCTGGGCCACGCCCAGCAGCGCGGCGACGCAGGGCGCCAGGTCCTTGCCGAAGGTGGTGCTGGGCACGAAGACGTGGCTGTAGCCCTCGGCCAGCTTCGCCACCTGCGGGGCCAGCACCTGGGCGACGGGCTGCGCGTTGGCGGCGTTGGCCACGGCCAGTACCCGCGCCACGCCCGCGATCTTCGCGGCCTCGGCGGCCACCGCGGCCGGGTCGGCGGCGAGCACGGCGATGTCGATGGTGTCCGCGGACAGCGCTTGCGCGGCGCTCACGGTGCGCGCGGTAGAGGCGTTGAGCCTGCCGTCCAGGTGTTCGGCGATGACGAGAACCGTGGCCATTACAGCAACCCCTTCTGCTTGAGTGCGGCGACCAGTTCGGCCGCGTCCTTGACCATCACGCCCTTGCTGCGTCCGGCGGGCGGCGCATAGTTGGTGGTCTCGAGGAAATCGCCCGACTCCACGCCGAGGTCGGCGAACTGCAGCGTCTCCATCGGCTTGCTCTTGGCCTTCATGATGTCGGGCAGCTTGATGAAGCGCGGCTCGTTCAGGCGCAGGTCGGTGGTGACCACCGCCGGCAGGTCGACCTCCAGCGTCTCCAGGCCGGCGTCGACTTCGCGTACCACCGTGGCCTTGCCGCCCTCGACATCGAGCTTGGAGGCGAAGGTGGCCTGCGGGCGGCCCCACAGTGTTGCCAGCATCTGGCCGGTCTGGTTGGCGTCGTCGTCGATCGCCTGCTTGCCCAGGATCACCAGATCGGGCTGTTCCTTCTCGACCAGCTTGAGCAGGGTGCGGGCCGCGGTGAGCGGCTGGATGGCCTGGTCGCAGACCACGTGGATGGCGCGGTTGGCCCCCATGGCCAGGCCGTTGCGCAGGTGCGCGGCGCCGTCGGCCGGGGCGATGGTGGCTACGACCACCTCGGTGGCGATGCCCTTGTCGCGCAGGCGCAGTGCTTCCTCAAGCGCGATCTCGTCGAACGGGTTGGCCGAGAGCTTGACGCCCTCGGTGACCACGCCGGACCCGTCCGGCCTGACCTGGATGCGGACGTTGTAGTCCACCACGCGCTTGTAGGCGACGAGGATCTTCATCTTGCTGGAAACTCCGGGGACAATGGGCCGTTGGCGTCGCGCGGCGGCGAGGTGCGCAAGTCGCGAATTCTACCCGCAGCGGGTCGTCAGGGGCGACCCTGGGGGTTCAGGAATCCCGGCGCGCGTAGGGATAGGCCGCCCGCTCCCCGTCTCCTACGGCGCCCTCGCCGCAGGTTTCCGCGGCGGTGTCGATGCGGAACCCTGTGGACTCTGCAGCCAGGGCGAACAGACGTTCCAGTGCATGGGCGCAGGTTCCGTCGATCTGACCCTGCTCGATCTCGAACAGCTGCGGGTCCAGGTGTGCGTCGAGAATCGGTCGCAGGGCTTCCAGCCTGGCGTAGAACATGCTGCCGGCGACGAACCTGGCCGTGCTCCCTTCAGGAGAGGGCAGACCTGCCCGTGTCGCCAAACGTCGGACATTGTCCTGGTTGCCACCCCAGAACCCGCCCAGCGGTTGTACATGGCCTTCCGGCGCCAGGATGCCGAGCCGCGGATCCTGGGCGAATGCCTCCACAAGCCGCTTCGCGCGGGCGGGCGAGAGGAGCTTCCGGAGCAGGTCCTGGCGCCAGAGAGCGCCGTCGTCGCGGTGTTCGGACCGCTTCGTATGCAGTTTCAGCACAACGTCGACCCCATCGCCCAGCAAGCGGTCTGCCACATGCAGGAACGGCAGTATGTCGCGCCCGCGGTTCTCGAAAACAATCACTTCAGCGGCCATGCCGGCCCGATGTAGGCTGTTTCTCACGGCCTCGGCTCGGTCCGGCGCCGTCGTTACCACCAAACGCCAGCCCACGCCGCTGTTTTTCAGGTGGCCCAACAGTTCGTCGAGCACGTCGACATGCCAGGCATGCACCACGGCGCACGGTCGCGTGTCCAGTGGACGCGGCGACGCCGCGTCCCACAGCGCCTGGCGCGTCGCGTCCAGCCATGCGTGCCCGAGTCGAGTGTCCGGTTCCAGCACAGCGCCTTCTGCCCATTCGTTCCAGGCGTTGACGAATACCAGACGGTCCGGCGCCGGCGTGTTCGCAAGGCGACCGGTGATCGTGTCGCGCAACCAGTCTCGGTAGCCGCGGGGAGACGCATGCAGGTAGACGCGGCCGGCTCCGGGGCGACGAGGTTCGTTGTCCCACCCGGGGTTGACGGCTGGGAACAGCCGGTACGACGGCATCGGGCGTCGCCGGGCCGCTTCCGCCATGTCGCGCCAATCGAGCACCTCGCCCCGGTAATCCGGGTTGAGCAGCCCCTGATGGGATCGGATCGATCGGGGCGAGGTCATGTTCGGGGGGAACTCTACCGCGGAGTCGAACCCGATATCAGCGGGGTCAGGGCGATCGAACGATTGCACGTAAGCGAGGTGGATCTCCCCGACGCCGTTGACCCGGCACCATTCCCGCCAGCGGGCGGCCGTCGCAAGTGCGTCGGGAAGCAGGGACGGCCGGTAGACCAGCAGCATAGGGCGTCCGCCAACGCGTAGTGCGCGCGGATCCCTGAGGTACCGGGCAACGTGGGCAATGAATGCCAGATCGTCTGCCGGACTGTGGGCCTGGGCGATGAGAACGTCCTGTGCGCGCCCATCCCAGCGCCGCGACCAGTTCTCGTTTGCCCAGCACAGGCAGAACGGCAGGTCGATCGCGGGGTCTGCCAACCACTTCAACAAGGGCGCTTCCAGCAGCGTACGTCCGCCGAACCAGTAGAAATAGAAGCAGAACGCCCCGACGCCGTACTCGCGGGCCAGCGCTGCCTGCTGGCGCAGGACCTGGGCGTTGCTCAGGTCGTAGAAGCCGAGGTCCGCAGGCAGACGAGGCTGGTGGTGGCCGTCGAACTGCGGTAGCGCCCGGCTTACGTTGCGCCACTCGGTGAACCCTCTGCCCCACCATGCGTCGTTCTCCGGAATGGCATGGAACTGAGGAAGGTAGAACGCAACGACCGTCGCGGGCATCGGTGAAGGCAGCCGCCCCGGACGCCAGGGGACATGGCCGACCGCCGGATGGTCGCCGCGCACCGCGCGTCCGAGACCGGACACCGTGCTCAGGACGGTTCCACCTTGAGGGCCGGGCAGCAGCCCTGGCAGGTTGTCCAGGAACCAGTTGCGCCAGCGGTCCCGCCGCGAGTTCGAGAGGGGCAGCAGGCGGAACGCTGTGCGCATTGCCTGGAACAGGCCCGTCCGCAGGCGGTTGCGGGACCGGCGGTCCATGGCCTCAGGCGCGTCCGTAGGTGTCCTCGAAACGGACGATATCGTCTTCCCCCAGATAGCTGCCCGACTGGACCTCGATCAGTTCGAGTGGCAACTTGCCGGGATTCTTGAGTCGATGGGTGACTCCGAGCGGAATGTAGGTACTCTGATTCTCCGTCAACAGGATCACCTCATCGCCTCGCGTCACTTCGGCCGTCCCTGAGACAACGATCCAGTGTTCGGCGCGGTGGTGGTGCATCTGCAGGCTCAAGGTGGCGCCGGGCTTGACGGTGATCCTCTTGACCTGGAACCGCTGCCCATTGTCAATGGAATCGTAGGCGCCCCAAGGCCGATAGACCTTACGGTGCCAGGTGGCCTCGGATCGACGCTCGCGCTTGATCCTCGCCACGACCTCCTTGACTTCCTGCATGCGTTCGCCTCTGCCCACCAGAACGGCGTCGGCGGTTTCGACGACGATCACGTCATCGAGCCCGACCAGCGCGATCAGCCGTTCTCCATAAGCGTACGTGTTTCGACAGTCCACCGAGATCACGTCTCCGTGATGGGCATTTCCCTGATCGTCCTGCGGCGAGACGTCGCGCAGCGCCGTCCACGAACCGACGTCACTCCAGCCGGCGTCCAACGGCACCAGCACGGCCTCGGAAGTCTTCTCCATCAGGGCATAGTCGATGGAGTCGGAGGGCACGGCAGAAAAAGCGTCCTTGTCCAAGCGCACGAAGTCGGCATCGCGATTGGCCTCCTCCCAGGCGCGCCTCGATGCACCCAGGATTTCCGGATTGAACTTGCTCAACTCTTCGAGATAACGGGATGCCTTGAACAGGAACATCCCACTGTTCCAGAAATACTGGCCCGAGGCGACATAGCCCTTGGCGACGTCAAGGTCCGGCTTCTCGACAAAACGCTCGACAGGCCGGACGTCCCCTCCATCGGCAGCCCTGATGTAGCCGTATCCCGTTTCCGGCGCCGTTGGCACTATGCCGAAGGTCACCAGCTTGCCGGCGGCCGCGGCAGGCAGCGCCAGTCTGACCGCGTCCTGGAATGCCTGTTCATCGGAGACTACGTGGTCGGATGGCAGGACCAGCAGGATCGCGTCGTCGCCATTGCGCGTGGCTTCCAGCGCTGCCACGGTAATCGCCGGTGCGGTATTGCGGCCGACCGGTTCGAGCAGGATCGCCTGCGGCTTCGCACCGACCTGCTGCAACTGCTCGGCGGCCACGAACCTGTGCTCTTCATTGGCCACGACAAGCGGCGGACGACCCGCGATCGGCGCCACGCGATGCCAGGTAGCCTGCAGCATCGTAAGGTCCCCGGTAAGCGGCAGGAACTGCTTGGGGTAGGACTCGCGAGACAAGGGCCACAGGCGGGTGCCGGAGCCGCCGGACAGGATCACGGGGAGGAGGTCGGTCATTGGAGGATCCTTGGTAGTCAGGCTTCGATCAGGCGCGAAATCTCGTCGGTGCGCGCCTGCATCAGGGCGGCGTCGCCACGAGATTCGACGTTAAGACGCAGCAGTGGCTCTGTGTTCGAACTGCGGAGGTTGAAGCGCCATCCATCGAATTCGGCGCTCAGTCCGTCCGTATGGTCGATGGCCGGAGATAGATGGCGAAAATGCTCGAGTATGCGGTCGATGGTCGCCTTCGCGTCGGCAACCCGGAAGTTGATCTCGCCGCTGCACGGAAATGCCTGCATGCGGTCCTGGACCATCGTCGCCAGCGGCTTGCCGGTCCTTGATATCAGATCCGCAATCAGGAGCCAGGGAATCATCCCTGAGTCGCAGTAGGCGAAATCACGGAAATAGTGGTGGGCACTCATTTCGCCCCCGTAGATCGCGTTCTCGGCGCGCATCCGTTCCTTGATGAAGGCGTGCCCGGTCTTGCTCACGACCGGAATTCCGCCCGAATGTCCCACCATCTCGACCGTGTTCCACAACAGGCGAGGGTCGTGGATGATCTTATCTCCGGGGCTGTGCGCCAGCAGGGCGGAAGCGAGCAGGCCCACCAGGTAGTAACCTTCGATGAACCGGCCGTCGGCGTCGAAGAAGAAACAGCGGTCGAAGTCCCCGTCCCATGCGATGCCGAAGTCTGCCCCATGTCGTCGGACGGCTTCCGCGGTGGCGGAGCGGTTACCGGGAAGGAGAGGATTCGGGATCCCGTTCGGGAAGCTCCCGTCTGGCTCGTGCTGGATGCGGATGAAATCGAACGGGAGGTGTTGCGCCAGGTGGTCGACGACCACGCCCGCGCCGCCATTCCCGGGATTGGTCACGATCTTCAACGGGCGTAGCCGGTCCCGGGACACATAGCCGAGCAGGTGCTCGATGTAGGCGGACTTGTCGTGGTGTCGGCGCAGTTGTCCCGTCGGCTCGCCCGCAGTGCCGCCGTCGGCGTGTGCGGCGGCGAAATCCCTGATGGCGAACAATCCGGAGTCGCCGCTGATCGGGCGTGCCTGTTCCCGGACCAGCTTCATGCCGTTGTAGTCCATGGGATTGTGGCTGGCGGTGACCATCACTCCGCCGGCCGCAGCCAGGTGCGCCGTCTGGAAATATACCTCTTCGGTCCCGCACAGGCCGATGTCGATGATGTCCCGTCCCTGGCTGCGAAGACCGTCGGCCAGCGACCGGTGAAGCTCCGGGCTGGTGAGGCGCACGTCGTGCCCCAGGACGACGGGGCCGGGGCCGAGCTGTGTTGCCAGGGCGACGCCGATGCTGCGGGCGAGACCGCTATCGAGCTCGTCCGGGACGCGGCCGCGGATGTCATAGGCCTTGAAGGCGGAAAGGGTCATCGGATGCCGGATTCGGTCAGGGCCGCAGATTCTACCGGCCCTGCCGTGATTGGCGAACCGGCGACCGCGGTGTGCCAGTGCCCGATGGCCAGTGCCCGATGGTACGTGTCGCGCGAAGGCATGCCTCGCTAGAATCATGTGCTCGACTACCGACAAGGGCGGGTAATGGCCGTTTCCAAACTCCATCCGGACGCGCACTCGGCGCTCGCAGACCTTGTTGCCCACGGCCAGATCCTCGCCGTCGGCGGCTTCGGCCTGTGCGGCATCCCCGAGGCCCTGATCGCGGCCCTGCGCGATTCGGGCGTCCGCGACCTGACCGTGATCTCCAACAACGCCGGCGTCGACGGCTTCGGCCTCGGCCAGCTACTGGAGACCCGCCAGATCCGCAAGATGATTTCGTCCTACGTGGGCGAGAACAAGGAGTTCGAGCGCCAGTACCTGGGCGGCGAACTGGAGCTCGAGTTCAACCCCCAAGGCACACTCGCCGAGCGGCTGCGCGCCGGCGGGGCGGGCATCCCGGCCTTCTTCACCCGCACCGGCTACGGCACCGTGGTGGCCGAGGGCAAGGAGACCCGCCAGTTCGGCGAGCACTGGTATGTGATGGAGACCGCCCTGGTGGCCGACGTGGCGCTGGTGAAGGCCTGGAAGGCGGACGAAGCGGGGAACCTGGTGTTCCGCAAGACTGCGAGGAATTTCAACCCCGCCTGCGCCATGGCCGGCAAGGTCTGCGTGGCCGAGGTGGAGGAACTGGTGCCGACCGGCAGCATCGATCCCGACCTCGTCCACCTTCCCGGCATCTACGTCGACCGCATCGTGGTCAACCCCCATCCCGAGAAGCGCATCGAACAGCGCACCGTGCGAGGAGCGAACTGATGGCCTGGACCCGCGACCAGATGGCGCAGCGCGCCGCACAGGAACTCACAGACGGCGCCTACGTC
Source organism: Pseudomonadota bacterium (assembly GCA_023444765.1). Taxonomy (GTDB): domain Bacteria; phylum Pseudomonadota; class Gammaproteobacteria; order Xanthomonadales; family Xanthomonadaceae; genus Luteimonas. The sequence goes on from JAEXLY010000064.1 coordinate 8,490, forward strand.
AACCTCGGCATCGGCCTGCCGACCCTGGTGGCCAACTACATCCCCGACGGGGTGGACGTGTGGCTGCAGTCGGAGAACGGCCTGCTCGGGATCGGCCCGTTCCCGACCGAGGGCGAGGTCGACCCCGACCTGATCAACGCCGGCAAGCAGACCGTCACCGCGCGCCCGGGCGCCAGCTACTTCGGCAGCCACGACTCGTTCGCGATGATCCGCGGCGGCCACATCGACCTGGCCATCCTCGGCGCCATGCAGGTGACCGACAAGGGCGACCTGGCCAACTGGATGGTGCCCGGCAAGATGGTCAAGGGCATGGGTGGTGCGATGGACCTGGTGGCCGGGGTCAAGCGCGTGGTCGTGCTGATGGAACATACGGCCAAGAACGGCGAGCACAAGATCCTGCCCGAGTGCACCCTGCCGCTGACGGGCGTTGGCGTGGTCAGCCGGATCATTACCGATATGGGGGTGTTCGACGTGACCCCGTCAGGCTTGAAGCTGGTTGAGCGTGCGCAAGGCGTTTCGGATGCTGATCTCGCGGAGAGGACCGGCGTCACGTTCTGTTCGGGGGCGTAAAGGGCTTCAGGTCCGGTTTAACCAGGAGAACGGCGGACCGTCTTCGGCTTGGGCATAGGGCGCCCCGGGTATTCAATCACTTAGGGTGCGCCTTGGCCGGTGGCCGAAAGGAATTTTGCATTCCGCGGTACCCCGCCGCTTCCGGCTGTGGCGGCGCTGCCTTATGCTGCGGCACTCTCCGACGGGGACGGAGCTTCTTTCCATATCTTCTGGGATTGCGACATGCGCAAACATCTGCTGGGACTGGTTCTGATCGCCGGCATGGCGGGCTGTACTTCGGAGCCGGAGGTCGGGCCGGCCAGCGGAACTCGGGATGTCCCGGCGCAGTTGGGTCGAGCCCCCATGCCTTCCGCCGACTCGCTCGCCGCCGCCCGTGGCTCGACGTCGAATTTTGCCGCGCTGCCCGACCGGGGCGAGTTGTTGGCTTATGGCGGCGTGCGGAAGGTCCGGACCTCGGGCGCGTACACCTGGCATCCGGTGGCAATTAGTGAGGCGCATGCGCTGAATGCGATCGGGACTGGACGCATGGTCCTCGCTCTGCCGGGCGGCGAGGCGGTCTCGCTGGAGTACCAGCGGCATGAGGAGCAGCCGGACGGGAACTGGACCTGGATCGGAACGCGCGAGGACGGGACGAGCGCCGTGCTGACCTTCGGAGAGAAGGCCGTGTTCGGAAGCATCGCGCGGGACGGGAAGCAGTACCGGATCCGGACCGATCGCACCGGCGCATGGGTCGTGGAAACCGATCCGCGCCTGGTGGCTGCCGACGGCGGAAGGCCGGCAGACGGCAATGACACCCTGATGCCGCCCGAGGGCCGTGCATTGATGGCTGCGGCGTCACGCCAGGCCGCTAAGAGCGACGCTGCGGGAGCGCCCGTGCCGGGGAAGGCGGGCGGTATCATCGATCTGCTGATCGGCTATTCCAGCACCATCGCAAGCGAGCTGGGTAGCCAGAACGCGGCAGTTACGCTGATGAGCAACCTCGCCGCAATCGCGAATACCGCCTATGCGAACAGTGGTGTGAACATGCGTATTCGCCTGGTCCATGCGATGCCGGTGAACTACGCGGATGCCACTCCCAACCGGGACGCCCTGCGGCAGTTGACCGGGTACAACGACGAGACGCAGCAGCGGATCACCCCCAATGCTTCCTTCAATGCGCTTCGTGCCGCCCGGGACCAGTACGGTGCCGACCTGGTGGCGTTCGTCCGGCGCTACCGCGAACCCGAGCAGGATGGGTGTGGCGTCGCCTGGCTGCTGGGCCGGAACCAGTCGAGCATCATCGCGGCGGATGAGGAGTTCGGTTATGCGGTCGTCAGTGATGGCGAGGATCCGGGCAACGACAACAATGTCTATTTTTGCAGTGATTTCTCCCTCGCCCATGAGCTGGGCCATCTGATGGGCCAGGCCCACAACCGGGAGAATGCGCAGGACGGGGGCGCTCACACGTATTCCTACGGCTATCGCGAAGCATCCCCGAGCGGCTTCTTCACGATCATGGCGTACCCGTCGGGAGACGGGCAGTCCGAAGCCCCGGTCTTCGCGAGTCCTGCCGTACAGTACGCGGGGCGTCCCGCGGGGACCGCGACCGAGGACAACGTGCGCAGCATGAATCAGACCATGCCGATTGTTGCCGCGTTCAGGGCGCGGGTCGTGCCGGTGCAAGGAGCCGACAGCGATTTCAATGGAGATGGCTTCTCGGACATTCTGTGGCGCAATGCTTCGAATGGCCGAAACATCATCTGGCGCTCCGGCAATGGAGGCGCACAGACTGAACTGGGCATTGTCTCCGACCAGAACTGGCAAGTGGTCGGTGATGGGGACTTCAACGCGGATGGCATCTCCGACATCCTGTGGCGCAATGCTTCCACCGGCCAGAATACGATCTGGAGAGGCGGGGATGTCGGCGCGCAGACCGGTGTGATGACCGTGACCGATTTGTCATGGAGGGTCGTCGGTGTCGGCGACTTCAACGGGGACGGGGCATCCGATATCCTGTGGCGGAACGCGGCGAATGGTCGCAACGTGATCTGGCGTTCTGGCAATGGAGCTGCGCAGACCGACCCGGGCACCGTGTCTGACCTGTCCTGGCAGGTCGTCGGCGTTGGCGATTTCAATGGCGACGGTGTGTCCGACATTCTGTGGCGACACGCGACCACCGGACAGAACACGATCTGGCGTGGCGGAAGCATCAACTCCCAGACAGCAGTCATGACCGTCAGCGATTTGTCGTGGCGGGTCGTCGGGGTTGGTGATTTCAACGGCGACGGTCTGGCGGACATCCTCTGGCGCAACGTTGCGAACGGCCGGAACGTGATATGGCGCGCCGGCAACGGCGGTGCTCAGATAGACCCGGGGACGGTTTCAGACCTGTCTTGGCAGGTGGCCGGGGTTGCCGACTATAACGGTGACGGCGTATCCGACATCCTTTGGCGGCACGCTGCGAACGGTGCGAACGTGATCTGGCTCGCTGGCAGCATCAGCAATCAAGCGGGAGTGATGACGGTCGCCGATGCTGCGTGGCGGGTCATGCCTCCGTCATAGCGCGGTTACCATGGCCTCGCCATCCGAGGACATTCAAGCTGACACGAGAATCCCGGCGATGCCGGGATTCTCTTCTTACCCGTAAGCGGAAGCTCGGCCGACTGGATGGATCGGTCACCGCGCCGAAGCCGGCGCTTCGACATCGAAATGCAGCCCGCATTCGCGCTTGAGCCCGAAGAAGCGCGTGTCCTCCACGTTGTCTACGGCCGACAGCGGGCGTGTCGTGTGCACATCGCCAATGGAGACGTAGCCGCGCTCCCACAGCGGGTGGTAGGGCAGTCCGTGGCGTGAGAGGTACTGGCCGACGTCCCGGTCGCTCCAGTCTGCGATCGGATGCAGTTTCCAGCGTCCGTCCTTGCGCTCGAGGAAGTCGATGCCGGCGCGGCTGCGGCTCTGGCTGCGGCGCAGGCCGGCGATCCAGGTGCCCACCTGCAGTTCCTGCAGCGCGCGCTGCATTGGCTCGACCTTGCGCAGGCGGTTGTAGCGAGTGATCCCGTCCACGCCTTCCTCCCAGATCCGGCCCATGCGTGCCTCCATCCAGGCGATGCCGATCTGAGGGCGGTAGACCTTGAGGTTCAGCGCCAGCCGCTCGGTCAGCTCGTCGATGAACCGGTAGGTCTCCGGGAACAGGTAGCCGGTATCGATGACGATCACCGGAAGGTCCGCGCGCTGGCTGGTGGCCATGTGCAGCGAGACGGCCGCTTGCGCGCCGAAACTCGAGGACAGCACGTGTTCGCCGGGCAGGGTATGCAGCGCCCATTCCACGCGCTCCTCCGCGCGGCGGGCGCCGAGCCAGCGGTTGAGCTCGGCCAGGGCTTGCTTGGATTCGGCGGCGTTTGCGAGCGTGGGCAGGTTCATGCGGGTTCTTCCACGAGCGTGCTGGCGATGGGTGCGTGGCGACGGTCCCTCTCGGGAATATCGACCACGCCGGTGCGCAGCAGGAAATCGCCGAAACCTTCCCCGTCCAGCCGTTCCTTCGCGTATGAAGCCAACAACGGTTCAAGCGCCGCGAGGATGTCGGGCTCGGTGATGTTCTCGCGATACAGGGTGTTGAGCCGCTGGCCGCGGTGGTCGGCGCCGAGCATCAGGTTGTAGCGGCCGGGGGCCTTGCCGATCAGCGCGATCTCGCCCAGGTAAGGCCGCGAGCAGCCGTTGGGGCAGCCCGAGATGCGGAGCAGGATCGGTGCCTCGGCCAGGCCGTGCGCTTCGAGCAACGGCTGCAGTCTGGAGGTGAAGTCGGGCAGGTAGCGCTCGGCCTCGGCCATGGCCAGCGCGCAGGTCGGCAGCGCCACGCAGGCCACCGCCGTGCGTGCGAGTGCGGTCGGCGCGTGGTTGAGGACGTCCAGCGCATGCTGCGCGACCAGTGCATCGATGCGTGTCCGCTCGGCGGCGGGAACGCCGGCGATGACCAGGTTCTGGGTCGCGGTCAGCCGGAACTCGCCCTGATGGACGCGGGCGATCTCGCGCAGGCCCGTGAGGTGGGGCGCGCCGGGCTGGTCGGCGATGCGGCCGGACGGCAGCGACAGCGTGAGGTGCCAGCGGCCGTCCTCGCCCTCGACCCAGCCGAAGCGGTCGCCGTTGTGGTCGAAGCGGAATGGCCGCGCTGGTGCGAGGCGGAAGCCAGCGCGATCTTCCATCTGCGCCACGATGGCTTCGAGCCCGTGGTCGTCGATCGTGTACTTGAAGCGCGCGTGCTTGCGCTCGACGCGGTCGCCGAGATCGCGCTGCACGGTGATGGCGGCGCGGGCGATGTCGACCACCTGCCCAGGCGCGACGAAACCGATGACGTTCGCCAGGCGCGGATAGGTCTTCGGATCGCCGTGGCTGGCGCCCATGCCGCCGCCGATGGCGACGTTGAATCCGGCGATGTCGCCGGCATCGTCGACGATGGCGATCAGGCCGAAGTCGTTGGCGAACAAGTCCACGTCGTTGAGCGGTGGCACCGCCACGGCCATCTTGAACTTGCGTGGCAGGTAGGCGCTGCCGTACAGCGGATCCTCCTCCTGCCCGCTGTCGGCCAGCTTTTCCTGGTCCAGCCAGATCTCGTAGTAGGCGCGCGTGCGCGGCAGGAAAGCTTCCGACAACCGTTGCGCCCACCCGTGCACCTGCGTGTGCAGGCGCGAAAGCAGCGGGTTGCCCGCTGCCAGGACGTTGCGGTTGACGTCGCCGCAGGCCGAGACGGTGTCGAGGGCGGCGGCGTTGATCGCCTGCATCGTCGCCTTCAGGTCGCGCTTGACCACGCCGTGGAACTGGAAGGTCTGGCGCGTGGTGACGCGCAGCGAGTGGTTCGCCCACGTCGTGGCGATGGCGTCGAGCTTGAGCCACTGCGTCGGTGCGAACACACCGCCCGGGGCGCGGATGCGGATCATGAACTGGTGCGCAGGCTCTAGCTTCTGGCGCCGGCGCTCGTCCCGCAGGTCGCGGTCGTCCTGCTGGTAGCTGCCGTGGAACTTGACCAGGCGCTGGTCCTCGAACGACAGCGAACCGGTGACCGGGTCGGCCAGGCCTTCCAGCAGGGTGCCCCGCAGGCCGCGGCTGCCGGTCTTGATGTCTTCGACGGAAGGGTGGCTCATCTTGGTCGGGATCGTGATTCGTGATTCGTGGTCAGGGCGCGGCTGGATGCGGGTAATCGGAGGAGATGGCTGCGTCACGTCGTCGCCGAAGAGGCGATCCATCCATCGAATCACCAGTCAGCAGTCACGGCTTCTTCAGTACACGTCCCGCGCGTAGCGACCTTCGGCCTGCAAGGCGGAGAGGTAGCCGGCGGCGGCCTCCGGGTCCCCGCCGTTGTGCGCGGACACGATGTCCAGCAGCGCTGCATGCACGTCCCTGCCCATCGCGATCGCGCCGCAGACGTACAGATGCGCGCCGCGCTGCAGCCAGTCGTACAGCTCGCGGCCGCGTTCGAGCAGGCGGTCCTGGACGTAGACCTTGGCGGCCTGGTCGCGGGAGAAGGCGAGGTCGAGGCGGTGCAGTTCGCCGCTGCGCAGGGCCTCCTGCCATTCGACCTGGTAGAGGAAACCGGTATTGAAGTGCCGGGCGCCGAAGAACAGCCAGTTGCGTCCTGTGGCACCGGTCTCCGCGCGCTCCTGTACGAAGCCACGGAACGGCGCGACGCCGGTGCCGGGGCCGATCATGATGATGTCGCGCGTCGGGTCGGAGGGGACGCGGAAACGGTCGTTGGGTTCGATGTAGACGGGCACGTTCGCGCCCTCGTCCAGCGCGGCGAGGAAACCGCTGGCGGCGCCGAGGTGCCCGTGCCCGTGCGCCTGGTAGGACACCACGTCCAGGGTCAGGTGCGCCTCGTCGCCCACGCGCTTGCGGCTGGACGCGATGGAGTACAGACGCTGTGCCTGGGGCCGGAGCGCGGACAGCAGCGCGGCCGCATCCCAGTCGGCGGGCCAGCGGCGGAGCGCGTCCACCACCTGGTGGTCGGCGATCAGGGCGGCGAAGCCCGGATTGCCGGGTTCGAGCAGCTGTCGAAGCTCGTCGGCGCCTGAGCGTTCGGCCAGTGCGGTGAGCGTGGGGCGCGAGAGCCGGGTCAGCTCACGCCGGGTCGCCAGCCATTCGGCCAGCGACAGGGTCTCGCCGCCGAGTTCGACCGCGGCATCGCCGTCCAGGCGCGCCACATCCAGTACCGGTGCGATCAGCGCATCGGGATTCCGGTGCCGGATGCCCAGCGCGTCGCCCGGTTCGTAGGCCAGCCCCGAGCCCTCCAGCGAGAGCTCGAGGTGTCGCACGTCCTTGTCGATGCTGCCGTAGCGGCGGAAGCCGGTGGCGCGGAATTCGCGACCGCTGAGGGACTGGTTGCCCAGCACCTCGGCAGGGAACGGCCGTTCATGCGACCAGCTGGTGGCCGGGCGCAAGGGGGTGACCGTGGCCACGTGGGCGGCGCCGGCCGCCGGCTTCAGGTTCTCGCGCGCCTGCGCCAGTGCATTGTCGCGCCAGGGTGCGGCCACGGTGTCGATGTCCAGATCGGCCAGCGCCGGTTCCGCCACGCGCTGGGCGCCCAGTTCGGCAAGGCGCGCATCGAGCCGCCGCGCGATGCCGCAGAAGTCGGCATAGCTGGTGTCGCCCAGGCCGAGGACGGCGTACTTCAGCTCCGGCAGCTTCGGTGCGCGGCGGCCATGCAGGAACTCGACGAAGCCGATCGAGTCGTCTGGCGGGTCTCCCTCGCCCTGGGTGCTGATCACGATGTAGAGCAGGCGCTCGCTGGCGAGCTCGCGGGTAGCGTAGGCGTCGGCGCGCACCAGGCGTGCCGGCAGGCCGGCGCCCTGCACCTTCTCCAGCAGCGTCTCGGCAGCCCGCCGGGCGTTACCGGTCTGGCTGCCGTAGAGGATGGTCAGGCGCGCCGCGTCGGCCATGTCCGCCCGCACGGCGGACGGCGTCGCGGCGGCTGGCTGTTGCGCGCGACTCGCCAGGCCGGCGGCATAGCCCGACAGCCACCACAGTCCGGCCGGCTCCAGCCCCTGGGTCAGGCGGACGAGCGCATCGGCCGTGTCCTGTGGAAACGGCAATGCGGGCAGGGCGGCGGGTGCGGACATCCTCGGGGCGGTCCTCGGTGACTGTGCCGACAGCCTAGGCCGCGCAGGCCCGCTGCCGGAAAGGACCGGGGGTTATGCGGTCATGCCCCGAGGTGATTTACATGCCAGGCAAGGCTGCTGGCTACAATCGCCGCCGACATGAGCCTTCCCGACCAAGCCTCCCTCCAGGCACCCGCCACGGCGACCGCCGACCTCGACCACCTCGAGGCCGAGAGCATGCACATCCTGCGCGAGGTGGCGGCCGAATGCCGCAACCCGGTGCTGCTGTACTCGATCGGCAAGGACAGTTCGGTGCTCCTGCACCTGCTGCTCAAGGCGTTCGCCCCGGCGCTGCCGCCGATCCCGCTGCTGCACGTGGATACGACCTGGAAGTTCCGGGAGATGATCGCCTTCCGCGATCGCCGCGCCGCGGAAACCGGCGTGGACCTGCGCGTGCACATCAATCCCGACGGCGTGCGCGAGGGGGTGGGGCCGTTCAGCCACGGCGCCAGTGTGCATACCGAGGTGATGAAGACCCTGGCGCTCAAGCAGGCGCTGGAGGCCGGCGGCTACGACGCGGCCATCGGCGGTGCGCGCCGCGACGAGGAGAAGTCGCGCGCCAAGGAGCGCGTGTTCTCCTTCCGGGATGCGAAGCACCGCTGGGACCCGCGCCGGCAGCGGCCCGAGCTGTGGAACCTGTACAACGCGCGCGTGGGCCCGGGCGAGAGCGTCCGCGTGTTTCCGCTGTCCAACTGGACCGAGCTGGATGTGTGGCATTACATCCGGCGCGAGAACATCGACGTGGTTCCGCTGTACTTCGCAGCCGAACGCCCCGTGGTGCACCGCGACGGCACCTGGATCATGGTGGACGACGGACGCTTCGTGCTGCGCGGGGGCGAGCGCGTCGAGCACCGCCGCGTGCGCTTTCGCACCCTGGGCTGCTATCCGCTGACCGGCGCGGTGGAGTCCGATGCGACGGATCTCGACGCGGTGATCGCCGAGATGGAGACCAGTGCACTGTCCGAGCGTGCCGGCCGCCTGATCGACCATGCGGATGGCGATTCGATGGAGAAGAAGAAGCGGGAAGGGTATTTCTGAGGGCGGTGATCGGTGGTTGGTGATGGGTGATTCGGTGAAGCGGCAGAGCGGCGGGGCTGTCTGGATCGCCGGGATGCATCGCTCGCCCATGCGCGGCGCCCGGATCCCCGCTATGTCGGGACCAATCGAGCCAGGTGCGGGCTGATGCCGGCGATGGCGCCGTGACCACGCCAGAGCGAACAGTCCGGACAGCCGGCTCCCAAGCACGAACCATCAAGATCACGAGCACCCATGCACAGCATCGCCACCAACGATCTTCACCATGGCAGCGCCGCCGCTGTTCACGAATCACCAACTACCAATCCCCGGTCAGGTTTCCTCCGCCTGATCGCCTGCGGCAGCGTCGACGACGGCAAGAGCACCCTGATCGGGCGGTTGCTGCATGAGGCCGGCCGGGTGCCGGACGACGAGCGTGCCGCGCTGGCGCGCGCGAGCGCGACGCACGGCACGCGCGGCGGGGAGATCGACTACGCGCTGCTGCTCGACGGCCTGGACGCCGAGCGCGAGCAGGGCATCACCATCGATGTGGCCTGGCGCCACCTGCAGACGCCGCGGCGCCGCTTCCTGATCGCCGATTGCCCGGGCCACGTCCAGTACACGCGCAACATGGCCACCGGCGCTTCGCAGGCGGACCTGGCCATCGTGCTGGTGGATGCCACCCGCGGCCTGTTGCCGCAGACCTTCCGCCACGCCGCGATCCTCTCGCTGTTTGGCGTGCGGAACGTGCTGCTCGCGGTCAACAAGATGGACCGGGCCGGTTACGACCAGGCGGTGTTCGAGGCGATCGCCACGCGCTTCTCCGGGCATGCGGCGAAGCTGGGGCTGCCGGACGTGGTGGCGATCCCGGTCGCGGCGGCCGTGGGCGACAACGTCACCACGCGGTCGGCGGCGATGGCGTGGTACCAGGGGCCGAGCGTCCTCGAGCACCTGGAACGCGTCGAGGTGGCCGTGCCCGATCCGGCATTGCCGATGCGGCTGCCGCTGCAGTCCGTGCTGCGCGATGCCCAGGGGGTGCGCTGGCTGGCGGGCACCGTGGCCGCGGGAACGGTGCGGACAGGCGATGCGGTGCGGATCGAGCCGGCGGGTACCCCGAGCCGCGTTGCCGCGCTGCGCGTGGGAGGTGCCGCGGCGCAGGTTGCCGCCACAGGCGCTGCGGTCGCGGTACGACTGGCCGACGATGTCGACGCCGGCCGCGGCCACGTGCTGGCGGGCGACGGCGAGCCGCTCGCCCACAGCGACCAGTTCGTTGCCGATGTGCTGTGGTTCGACGAGGCGCCGCTGCTGCCCGGCCGCCGCTACCAGCTCAAGCTCGGCAGCTGCACGGCGGGCGCCAGGATCAGTGAGCTCAAGTTCCGCCACGATCCCGAGAGCCTGCAGCCGCTCGCGGCCAAGCGCCTTGAATTCAACGAGATAGGCGAGCTGGTGCTCTCGCTCGACGCGGTGGTCGCCTATGCGCCCTATGCCGGTAACAGGACGCTGGGCGGCTTCATCCTGATCGACCCGATCACCCGCGCCACCGTCGGCGCCGGCATGATCCGCCATGGTTTGCGCCGCGCGGACAACATCCACTGGCAGGCGCTCGACGTCGACCGCCAGGCCCGCGCCGCGATCAAGGGCCAGCGTCCGCGCTGCGTCTGGTTCACCGGGCTGTCGGGGGCGGGCAAATCCACCATCGCCAACCTGGTCGAACGCGGCCTGCTGGCGCGCGGCCTGCATACCTATCTGCTCGATGGCGACAACGTCCGACACGGCCTCAATCGCGACCTCGGCTTTACCGACGAGGATCGCGTGGAGAACCAGCGCCGCGTGGCGGAAGTGGCGAAGCTGATGACCGATGCCGGGCTGATCGTGCTGGTCAGCTTCATCTCGCCCTTCCGCGCAGAGCGCGCAGCAGCGCGCGCGCTGTTCGAGGACGGCGACTTCATCGAGGTGTTCGTCGATACGCCGCTGGCCGAGGCCGAGCGGCGCGACGTCAAGGGCCTCTA
>JAEXLY010000328.1 GCA_023444765.1 Pseudomonadota bacterium
GGCCAACGCCGGACGCGGCTCCCTGCTCGACAGCCGGTGGGAGCTGGCGCGAGATTCCAAGCTCGGGGTGTTCAACTTCAGGGTGTACAAGCCCGTCTACCTGATGCCGGTGTTCTGGACGTCGAACGTCAACGACAGGCCCGTCTCCGCGAATCCCGACAACACCATCGGTTCGCCGATGGGCCTCGATGCGCTGGAAACCAAGTTCCAGCTGAGCTTCAAGACCAAGGCGATCGAGAACCTGTTCGGCGACAACGGCGATGTCTGGATGGGCTATACCCAGAGTTCCCGCTGGCAGGTCTTCAACGGCGACCAGTCGCGGCCTTTCCGCGAAACCAACTACGAGCCCGAGATACTGCTGGTGTTCCGCAACGGTTACAGCATCGCCGGCTGGAACGGGCGCATGGCGGCGATCGGCATCAACCACCAGTCCAACGGCCGGGGCGACCCGATGTCGCGCAGCTGGAACCGCATCATGTTCAACGTCGGACTGGACCGGGACGACTGGGCGCTGATGCTGCGTCCCTGGGTGCGGGTGAGCGACGGCGGCGACGACGACAATCCCGGTATCGACGACTACATCGGCCGCGGCGATGCGACCCTGACCTACCTGCGCGGGCGCAACGAGTTCTCGCTGATGGCGCGGCATTCGCTGCGCGGCGGCGACCGCTCCCACGGCGCGGTGCAGTTGGACTGGGGCTTCCCGATCCACGAGTCGCTGCCGATGCGCGGCCGCCTGCAGGTCTTCCACGGCTACGGCGAGAGCATGATCGACTACAACCACAAGGCGACCTACGTGGGCCTGGGCATCTCGCTCCAGGAATGGTTCGCTCCGCGCGTCGACTGACGCCGGCGCGCGGCACGACACGACACAACACGACCCGGAACCCGACCATGGGCTGGACCATCGCATTGACGATCCTCGGGACCATCGCGGTGGCCGCGCTGGCGATGAACTTCGCCACGCCCGAGAAGAAGATCGAGCGCAAGGTCGAGCACCGCCACGGCGTGTGCGACCCGCAGTTCCGGCGCGAGATGTCGGTGCTGCTCGGCCCGGGGATCCTGCACGGCAACCGCGTCGAGCCCTTCCACAACGGCGACGAGATCTTCCCGGCGATGCTGGAGGCGATCCGCGGCGCCCGCCGCAACATCACGATGGAGACCTATATCTACTGGTCGGGCGAGATCGGCCGCGAGGTCGCCGACGCGCTGTGCGAACGCGCCCAGGCGGGCGTGCGCGTGCACCTGGTGGTGGACTGGGCGGGTAGCCTCAAGATGGACGACGACCTGCTGCAGACGATGCAGGAGGGTGGAGTTCGGGTGGAACGCTATCGCCCGTTGCGCTGGTACAACATCAGCCGCCTGAACAATCGCACCCACCGCAAGCTGCTGGTGGTCGACGGACGGATCGGCTTCACCGGCGGCGTGGGCATCGCCGACCAGTGGACCGGCCACGCGCAGGATCCCAAACACTGGCGCGAAACCCACTTCCGCGTGGAGGGCCCGGTGGTGGCGCAGATGCAGGCGGCGTTCAACGACAACTGGATCAAGACCACCGGCGAACTGCTCAATGGCGAGGAGTACTTCCCCAAGCTGGAACCGGCCGGCGACATGGACGCCCACCTGTTCATCGCCTCCCCCGCTGGCGGCAGCGAAAGCATGCACCTGATGTACCTGACCGCGATCGCCGCGTCCTGTACCAGCATCGACCTCTGCGCGGCCTACTTCGTGCCCGATCCGCTGATTGCCCAGGCCCTGCTGGCCGCACGCAGGCGCGGCGTGCGCGTGCGGGTGCTGCTGCCGGGCAAGCACATCGATTCGGAGACGGTGCGCCATGCCTCCTAGGCGTCCTGGGGCGAGCTGCTCGCCGGCGGCGTGGAGATCCACGAGTACCGGCCGACGATGATCCATGTGAAGCTGCTGGTGGTGGACGGCGAGCTGGTCTCGGTGGGGTCGACCAACTTCGACATCCGCTCGTTCCGGCTCAACGACGAGGCCAGCCTCAACGTCTACGACCGCGACTTCGCCGCGCGCATGACGCAGGCCTTCGAGCGCGACCTCGAACAGGCCCGCCAGTACGACCTGGACACCTGGAAGCGACGGCCGCTGCGGCAGAAGATCGCCGAGAAGCTGGTCCGCCCCGTACGCTCCCAGGTGTAGTAGCCGCCCAGGCAGGCCACCCACCTGCCCGGCGGATCGACACGGGATGCCCTGCCGCATCGACACGGCCGCCCGCGACTGGCTAAGCTCCGCCCTGCCCGGCACACGGACCCGTCGCATGGACACCAGCGCAGCCCGCCCGCGACGTTCCTTCTTCGCCTATGCCTCGGCAATGCTGGGGTTGCTCAGCGTGTTCGCGGTGCTGTGCTTCCACTTCCCGGAATGGCTGACGAGCCGGGAGTTCCGCGCGGTGTATTCGGAGCGCTTCGCGCGCCAGTTGCTGCTGGTCGGGCTCGGCGCCGCCTTCCTGCTGGGGACCATGGCGATCCTGCGCGACCGCAACCGGCGGGTGGCGATGACCGGGGTGGCCAGCGCCACCCTGGCGGTGCTGGTCGGTGGCACCAACGTGCAGTTCGACGAGATCGGCCAGACGCCGTATTCGCTGGGCCTGGACTGGTTCGTGATCTCGCTGTTCTTCTCGGCGCTGGTGTTCGTGCCGCTCGAGCGCTACCTCGGCAGGCGCCGGGTGTCGCCGCTGCGCAAGGGCTGGCGGACCGACGTGGCCTACTTCTTCATGAGCCACGTGCTGGTGCAGTTCATCCTGATCCTGGTCACCGCCTCGACGTCCACCATCTCGGGACTGGCGGCGTTTCCCGCGCTGAAGACGGCGATCCAGTCGCTGCCGGTGTGGGCGCAGTTCCTGCTCGCGGTGTTCGTCGCCGACCTGGCGCAGGCGCTGCTGCACCGCGCGTACCACAACATTCCCTGGCTGTGGCGGTTCCATGCGGTGCACCACTCCAGCCGCGAGATGGACTGGCTGGCGGGCTCGCGCATCCATTTCGTGGAGATCGTGCTCACCCGCAGCGCGGTGCTGCTGCCGCTGCTGGTGCTGGGCTTCTCGACGCCGGCGGTGAACGCCTACGTGATCCTGGTCGGGCTGCAGGCGGTGGTGGCGCACGCCAACATCGGGCTGCGCTTCGGCTGGCTGGAATACGTGCTGGTGCTGCCCCGCTACCACCACTGGCACCATGCACGGCGGCAGGACTACATCGACGTCAACTACGCCATCCACCTGCCGCTGGTGGACATGCTGATGGGCACGTTCAAGCTGCCGCCCGACCAGGCCGAATGGCCCGGGGAGTACGGCGTGATGAAGCTCGAGACGGTGCCGCGGGGCATCCTCGCGCAGCACGCCATGCCGTTCCAGGGCGGGCGCCGCTACGAGGACCACGTCGATTGAGCCGCGGCCCGCGCGGCCTGGTCGTGGCGGTCAGGTCCAGTCGGTGAGCCCCTCGCGGCGATAGACCTCGGCGAACGAGGGCAGCGCCTTCATCCGCCGCGCGTGTTCGGCCAGTGCCGGCCAGCTGTCGCTGGGCCGCGGCATGTTGCGCGACCAGCGCATCAGCATGGTCAGCACGAAGTCCGCGGCGCTGCGGCGGTCGCCGAGCAGGTAGGGGCCGTTGTGCGCCAGGTGCGCGTCCACCTGCTCCCAGGCGGCCTCGATCTCGGCCAGCGCGCGCGCCTGCACCTGCGCGATCTGGTCCTCGCCCGCCGGTTCGTGCGGGTAGAACCAGCGCCGGTAGGCCGGCATCAGGGTATAGGCGCAGAACAGCATCCAGCGGTACCAGGCCGCGCGTTCGGGCGTGCCCACCGCCGGCGCGAGGCCGGATTCGGGATGCAGGTCGGCCAGGTGCATGGCGATCGCGGCCGACTCGGTCAGCACCTGGCCGTCGATCACCAGGGTCGGCACCCGTCCCTGCGGGTTGAGTCCCAGGTAGTCGGGCGCTTTCTGCTCGCGCCGGTCGAAATCGAGCATGCGCAGGTCGTGTGCGATCCCGAGCTCGATCAGCAGCCAGTGCACCACCAGCGATGCCGTGCTCGGGGAACCGTAAAGGATGACGCTCATGCGGGACTGCCCTGCGGACGGGAAGCCCGAGTATGGCCTGCCGCAGGACTCGCCGCACGCTGGAGCCGCCCAGCGGGACGGCGCGAAGCCGGCGCCTGGCCGGCTCCGCTCGAGCGCGTCAGGCGATCTCGACCACCGGGATCTTGCCGATCCGCGCCTGCCACTGCTTCGGCCCGGTCTGGTGCACCGACTCGCCGGTGGAATCGACCGCGACGGTCACCGGCATGTCCTTGACCTCGAACTCGTAGATCGCCTCCATGCCCAGGTCGGCGAAACCGACGACCTTCGAGGCGCGGATCGCCTTGGACACCAGATAGGCCGAGCCGCCGACCGCCATCAGGTAGACCGACCTGTGCTTGGCGATCGCCTCGCGCGCCGCCGGGCCGCGCTCGGCCTTGCCGATCATGCCCAGCAGTCCGGTCTGCGCCAGCACCTGCTCGGTGAACTTGTCCATGCGCGTGGCCGTGGTCGGGCCCGCCGGGCCGACCACCTCGTCGCGCACAGGGTCGACCGGGCCGACGTAGTAGATGAAGCGGCCGTTGAGGTCGACCGGCAGTGGCTCGCCCCTGTTGAGCATGTCGACCATGCGCTTGTGCGCGGCGTCGCGGCCGGTGAGCATCCTGCCGTTGAGCAGCAGCACCTCGCCCGGTTTGAAGGTCGCGACTTCCTCGCGGGTGATCGTGTCGAGATCGACGCGGCGCGCGTTCTGCGGGTTGTAGGTCAGCGTCGGCCAGTCCTCGAGCGAGGGCGGGTCCAGCGCGACCGGGCCGCTGCCGTCGAGGGTGAAGTGCGCGTGGCGGGTGGCGGCGCAGTTGGGGATCATCGCCACCGGCAGGTTGGCCGCGTGGGTCGGGTAGTCCTTGACCTTGATGTCGAGCACCGTGGTCAGGCCGCCCAGCCCTTGGGCACCGATGCCGAGCGCGTTGACCTTCTCGTACAGCTCCAGGCGCAGTTCCTCGGCGCGGTTGGACGGGCCGCGGGCGATCAGGTCCTGGATGTCGATCGGCTCCATCAGCGATTCCTTCGCCAGCAGCATCGCCTTCTCGGCGGTGCCGCCGATGCCGATGCCGAGCATGCCCGGCGGGCACCAGCCGGCGCCCATGGTCGGCACGGTCTTCAGCACCCAGTCGACGAGCGAATCGGAGGGGTTGAGCATGGCGAACTTGCTCTTGGCCTCGGAGCCGCCGCCCTTGGCCGCGACGGTCACGTCGACCTTGTTGCCGACGACGATCTTCATGTTGACCACGGCCGGGGTGTTGTCCTTCGTGTTCTGCCGTCTGCCGGCCGGGTCCGCGAGTACCGAGGCGCGCAGCTTGTTGTCCGGGTGGTTGTAGGCGCGGCGCACGCCGTCGTTGACGGCGTCTTCCAGGGAGCCGGTGAAGCCCTCCCAGCGCACGTCCATGCCCACTTCCAGGAAGACGGTGACGATGCCGGTGTCCTGGCAGATCGGTCGGTGGCCTTCGGCGCACATGCGCGAGTTGATCAGGATCTGCGCCATCGCGTCCTTGGCGGCGGGCGATTCCTCGCGCTCGTACGCGGCGGCAAGGCTGCGGATGTAGTCGACCGGATGGTAGTAGCTGATGTACTGGAGGGCGTCGGCGATCGACTGGATCAGATCGTCCTGCTTGATGACGGTCACGGCTGGCTCGGCGGCTTTCGGGAAACAGCCATTTTAGCCGGGGGGAGCGCGCCCGGCCCGCTCCAGCGGGGTCCATGCACGCATCGGTGCTTTCCGGGGGCGGAGCGGCGTACGACGCCCACGCGTCCCGCGCCTCCCGCCGCCGGGGCGGGAGCGGTCGGGCGCGGCGCAGGTCCCGGTGGCCACCTGCGCCCCGGTCACGATGCGTCAGGAGATCCGTTCCGGTGGCGCGGCCGTCGACCCGCGCAGCATCAGGCGGAAGTCCAGGGTCTGCTGGAGCGGTACCTCCACCCCCTCGATGATGGCCAGCAGGAGCCTGGCGGCGCGGAAGCCGATCTCCCGCATGGGCTGGCTGATCGTCGTCAGCGGCGGGCTCAGGTAGCGCGAGGACGCCAGGTCGTCGAACCCCACCACGGAGAATTCCTCGGGAACGCGGATGCCCAGGTCCCGGCACGCCGCCAGCACCCCCAGCGCCATCTGGTCGCTGAAGCAGAAGGCGGCGGTGGGCGCCGGCGCCTGGGCCAGGAACCGCATCGCGGCCGCGTGACCGGACTCCACCGAGAAGTCGCCGGGGACGGTCGTCAGCAGGTCGAGGCGGCCGTGCGCCCTGGCCGCGACCATCACCCCTTCCAGGCGCTGGCGATGCAGCGGATTGTCGGGCGGACCGCCCAGCACGGCGATCCGCGCGTGACCCAGCGCATACAGGTGCTCCATCGCCGTGCGCGCCGCGGCCGCGTTGTCGATGTGGACGCTGGGGATCCCCAGGGTCGGATCGAACTCGCAGCCGTTGACGACCGGCGCCTTCGCGCCGAACTGCCGGACGATTTCCCGCGCGGTCGGCGGCAGCCGGTGGCCGAGGACGATCATGCCGTCGGCCTGGTTGCGCGGCAGCATCTGCGCGTAGCGCT
Organism: Pseudomonadota bacterium; assembly: GCA_023444765.1. Taxonomy (GTDB): domain Bacteria; phylum Pseudomonadota; class Gammaproteobacteria; order Xanthomonadales; family Xanthomonadaceae; genus Luteimonas. Next base: position 6,614 of record JAEXLY010000328.1, read on the forward strand.
CCTCGCGTTCGGCCTGGTGCTCGGTATCGCCCAGCAGGACCGCATAGCCCGCGGCCTGCGCGGCCTCCTCCGCGCCCTTGAGGATCTGCGCGAAGAACGGGTTGCCGATGTCCGGCACCGTGATCAGGATCTTGCCGCTGCGCTGGGTCTTGAGCGTCCTGGCCACCGCATTGGGAACGTAGCCCAGCACGGCGGCGGCCTGCTCGATGCGCCTGCGCGTGTCCGGCAGCACCTTCTCGGGCCGCGAGAGCGCGCGGGACACGGTGCCGGCCGAGACGCCGACGTACCTGGCGATGTCGTAGATGGTGGCCATGTCCCCGTCCCGGATGCGCCCGATGCAGTGCACAACGCGTGCCCCGATCATCGCATGCTAGGATCGGATGCAATCGATTGCATCAGGTGGATCGGCATGCGGACACTACAGGGCCCGGCGCTGTTCCTGGCCCAGTTCATCGGCGATGAGCCGCCGTTCAACCGCCTGGACAGCCTGGCCCGCTGGGCCGCGGGGCTCGGCTATCGCGGCGTGCAGGTGCCGACCAGCGCGCCGCACATCTTCGATCTGGCCCAGGCCGCGCAAAGCCAGGCCTACTGCGACGATCTGGCCGGCATGCTGGCCGGCCACGGGATCCGGATCACCGAACTGTCCACCCACCTGCAGGGCCAGCTGGTGGCCGTGCACCCGGCCTACGACGCGCTGTTCGACGGCTTCGCCCCGGAAGACAAGCGCGGCAATCCGGCCGCGCGGCAGGCCTGGGCGGTGGAACAGCTGACGCTCGCGGCACGGGCCAGCCAGCGCCTGGGGCTCACCGCTCACGCCACCTTCTCCGGCGCACTGGCCTGGCCATACCTCTATCCCTGGCCGCAGCGCCCGCCCGGCCTCGTGGACGAGGCCTTCGCCGAACTCGGCCGCCGCTGGCGCCCGATCCTCGATGCCTTCGACGACTGCGGCGTGGACCTGTGCTACGAGATCCATCCGGGCGAAGACCTGCACGACGGCGCGACCTTCGAGCGCTTCCTCGACGCGGTCGACCACCACCCGCGCGCCAGGATCCTCTACGACCCCAGCCACCTGCTGCTGCAGCAGATGGACTACCTGGGATTCATCGACCGCTACCACGAGCGCATCGGCGCCTTCCACGTCAAGGACGCCGAGTACCGCCCCGACGCGCGCAGCGGCGTGTATGGCGGCTACCAGGGCTGGATCGACCGCCCGGGCAGGTTCCGCTCGCCCGGCGACGGGCAGATCGACTTCAAGGCGATCTTCTCGAAACTGGCCCAGTACGACTTCCCGGGCTGGGCGGTGCTGGAATGGGAGTGCTGCCTGAAGCACCCGGAGGACGGTGCGCGCGAGGGCGCGGCCTTCATCCGCGAGCACCTCATCCGCGTGACCGGACACGCGTTCGACGATTTTGCCGGCAGCGGCGCCAGTCGACAGGCGCTGCGCGGCATGCTGGGGATCTGAATTCCATACCGCGTGATGCGGACACCGACCTGGGAGGGGAAGTGATGACGTCCACGATGTCGCGCCTTGGCGTGATGATGTTCCTGCAGTTCTTCATCTGGGGCGCGTGGTTCGTGACCCTGGGCACCTACCTGGTGCAGGGGCCACTGCAGGCCAGCGCAAGCCAGGTCGCCACGGCCTTCCTCAGCCAGTCGGTCGGCGCGATCGTCGCGCCGTTCCTGGTCGGGCTGATCGCCGACCGCTACTTCGCCGCGCAGCGCATCCTGGCCCTACTGCACCTGGCCGGCGCGGCGCTGATGTGGGGGGCGTCGACGGCCACCAGCTTCACCGCGTTCTCCGGGTTCGTGTTCGCCTACATGCTGCTGTTCATGCCGACCCTGGCCTTGGCCACCAGCATCGCGATGCGCCACATGCAATCGCCGGAGAAGCAGTTCCCGCCGGTGCGCGTGGCCGGCAGCATCGGCTGGATCGTCGCCGGCGTGCTGATCGGCTGGCTGGGCTGGGAGCAGACCCAGCGCCTGGACTTCACCTTCAGGATGGCCGCGATCGCGTCCGCGGTGCTGGGCCTGTACGCGCTGTCCCTGCCGCATACGCCGCCGCTGGCGCGCGAGCGCAATGCGAAGCTGTCGGAGATCATCGGGCTGGATGCGGCGCTGCACCTGCTCAAGTCGCGCGCCTACCTGGTGTTCTTCCTCGCCTCGATCGCGATCTGCATCCCGCTGTCGTTCTACTACAACTTCACCAACCCCTTCCTCAACGACGTGGGCGTGCGCGGCGCGGCCGGACTGCAGTCGCTGGGCCAGGTGTCGGAAGTGCTGCTGATGCTGGCCATGCCGTTCCTGTTCGTGCGCCTGGGGGTGAAGGTCATGCTGGCGGTAGGCATGGCCGCATGGGTGCTGCGCTACGTGATGTTCGCCTTCGGCGACGCGGACGCGGGCTTCGCGCTGCTGGTGATCGGCATCGTGCTGCACGGCATCTGCTACGACTTCTTCTTCGTCACCGGCCAGATCTATACCGACGCGCACGCCGGGCAGAAATTCCGCAGCAGCGCGCAGGGCTTCATCACCCTGGCCACCTACGGCGTGGGCATGCTGATCGGCACCTTCCTGTCGGGCGCGGTGGTGGAGTACTACACCACCGACGCCGGTCCGGACTGGGAGCGGATCTGGCTGTTCCCGGCCGGGGTCGCGTTCGTGGTGCTGGTGGCCTTCCTGTTCCTGTTCCGCGAGGGGCGCGTCGCCGCGCCTGTCGCGTCCTCAGCGCACTGAGGCCTGCACGATGAACACGCTTGGAGTCGCCATCGTCGGCACCGGGATGATCGGCGCGGTGCATCGCCGCGCCGCGTTACTGGCCGGCGCCACGGTCCGCGGCGTAGCCGCGTCCTCGCCTGCGCGTGCGCAGGAGGTGGCGCAGGCCTGGGGCGTGCCCCGGGGCTACGGCGGGATCGAGGACGTGATTGCCGATCCACAAGTGCAGGTCGTGCACGTATGCACGCCCAACCACCTGCACCGGGCGATGGCGCAGGCGGCGCTGGAAGCGGGCAAGCACGTGATCTGCGAAAAGCCGCTGGCGACCACCCTGGAAGACGCCCGCGCGCTGGCCGCGCTGGCCACCTCCACAGGGCTGGTGGCCACGGTTCCCTTGGTCTACCGCTACCACCCGGTGGTGCGCGAGGCGCGTGCGCGCATCGCCCAGGGCGAACTGGGCCCGCTGCGGCTGATGCACGGAAGCTACCTGCAGGACTGGCTGCTGGATCCGGCCAGCAACAACTGGCGGGTGGATCCGGCCCTGGGCGGCGCATCGCGCGTCTTCGCCGACATCGGCTCGCACTGGTGCGACCTGGTGGAATGGGTGGGCGGCGAGCGCTTCGCCGAAGTCAGCGCGGTGTTCGAGACCGTGATCGCCGAGCGCGCCGCGGCCACCGGCAAGAGCTTCACCACCCCTGCGGCCGGCGGCGGCACCCAGGCCGTGTCCAGCGAGGACGTGGCCGCGGCCATGTTCAGGACCGGCAACGGCACGCTGGCGACCGTCACCGTCAGCCAGGTCTCGGCCGGGCGTCGCAACCGCCTGTGGTTCGAGATCGACGGGGCGAAGGCCAGCGTGGCGTTCGACCAGGAGGATTGCGAGCGGCTGTGGATGGGCTACCCGGACCAGCGCGAGGAAGTGTTCGTGCGCGGGCCGGGGGCCGGCAGCGCCGAGCAGCGGCGGCTGTCGGTGCTGCCTGCCGGCCATGCACAGGGCTACGCCAACTGCTTCGAGGCGTTCGTGGCCGACACCTACCGGGCGATCGCAAGCGAACGGCCCGAGGGCCTGCCGACCTTCGAGGACGGACTGCGTTCGGCGCTGATCGTCGATCGCGTCATCGCTTCGGCCCAATCGCGCGCATGGACGCCGATCGCCTGAGTTTCCGCGGCGCGTGGGGACCCGTCCCGGCCGCGCCGGTTCCGTCCGCCTGCATCGCGACATGCGAGGTGGAATCCATCCGCCGTCACCCCGCTTCCCGGAGGACACCATGACGATCCGTACCCTGCGCAGGATCGCGGCCGCACTCGCGCTCTGCACCGCCCTGCCCGCCTGGGCGCAACCGGGCGATGCCGCCGCCAAGCCCATCGCCGTGCAGATGTACACGCTGCGCAATGCCGGCTCGCTCGAAGACCAGCTCAAGATCGTCCACGACGCCGGCGTCCGCGCCGTGGAGACGGTCGGCACGCAGAACGTTCCGGCCGCCGAGCTGAAACAGCTCCTGGACAAGTACGGGATCGAGCCGATCGCGGCCCACGTGGCGCTGTCCGACCTGCGCGGCGACCTGGACGGGATGGCGGCGTCCCACCGCGCCATCGGCAACAGCATGCTGGTGGTGCCCTGGCTGCAGGAAGAGCAGCGGCCAACCGACGCCGAAGGCTGGCGCGCGCTCGGCCGGGAACTGGGCGCCCTGGCCGCACACCTGCTGCCGATGGGCATGCGGCTGGCGTACCACAACCACGAGTTCGAGCTGGTCGAGTTCGACGGCAAAACGGGACTCGAGCTGCTGTTCGAAGCCGCCGGTCCGGCGCTTGCCGTCGAGCTGGACCTGGCGTGGGTGGCGCGCGCCGGCCACGATCCGGCGGCGTTCCTCGGCAGGTTCCCCGGGCGCGTGTACTCGGTCCACGCCAAGGACAACGCGCCGGAGGGCGAGGCCAAGGACGAACAGGGCTTCACCGCCCTGGGCCAGGGCGTGCTCGACTGGAATGCGATCGTGCCCGCCGCCGCGGACGCCGGCGTGCAGTGGTACATCATCGAGCACGACCTTCCGCGCGACGCCGCCGCCGTCGTGCGGACGGGCGCGGCCTTCCTTCGCGAACATCTCGCTGCCGACAATCAGCTGAGCGCTCAGGAACGGGCCGACGGCTGGCAACTCCTGTTCGACGGCAAGGACCTGTCGCAGTGGCGCAACTTCAAGGGCGACGGACTGAGCGACAAGTGGGTCGTCGAGGACGGCACCATCAAGCTGACCGGCGCGGGCGGCGGCGACATCATGACCAGGGCCAAGTACCAGGACTTCGATCTCCGGCTGGACTGGAAGATCGCCGAAGGCGGCAACAGCGGCATCTTCATCCTGGCGGACGAAGCCGGCGAGCACATCTACTCGCACGCGCCGGAGATCCAGATCCTCGACAACGAGCGCCACCCCGACAACAAGCTCGACACCCATCTGTCCGGCTCCCTGTACGACATGATCGCCTCGCCCAAGGCCTCGCACCGGCCCGCCGGCGAGTGGAACCGGGTGCGCATCCTGCTCGACCAGGGCCAGCTGACCATCTGGCAGAACGGCGTGCAGACGGCCTCGGTCGAAATCCACGGCGCCGAGTGGAAGCGGCTGGTGGCCGGCAGCAAGTTCGCCGCCTGGGACGGGTTCGCCGCCAACGACAGCGGCCATATCGGCCTGCAGGACCACGGCGACGTGGTGTGGTTCAAGAACCTCAAGATCAAAGACCTGAAGCGATGAACGATTTCGCCCACGACGTGCTGGTGGTCGGCTCCGGCGCGGGTGGTGCCATGGCGGCCTACGAGCTGACCCGCCAGGGCCACAAGGTGCTGATGCTGGAAGCCGGCCGCCACTACGATCCGCGGACGGAAACGCCGATGTTCCGGCCCAACGCGGACGCGCCGTTGATGGGCGCGTCCACGCCGGACAAGGACTTCGGCTTCTACGATTCCACCGTCGACGGTGGCTGGCAGGTGCCGGACGAGCCCTACACCACCGCCGAGGGCACGGAGTTCCTGTGGTGGCGCGCGCGCATGCTGGGCGGCCGCACCAACCACTGGGGCCGCTACTCGCTGCGCTTCAGCGAACACGATTTCAAGGGTAAAAGCCGGGATGGCCTTGGTGCCGACTGGCCGTTCGACTACGACGACATCGCCCCCTGGTACGACAGGACCGAAGCGCTGATCGGCGTTTGCGGCACCAATACCGGCCTGGACGACATGCCGCCGTCGTCGGATGGGGTCCTGCAGCCGCCGCCCGTGCCACGGATCCCGGAGTTGCTGATCGCCGCCGCGGCAAGGAAGCACGGCATCGAGGCAGTGCCGATGCACCGGGCCGTGCTGACCCGGGCGCTGGATCAACGCGCGCCCTGCTTCTGGGCCACGCCCTGCGGCTACGGCTGCTCGATCGGCGCCGCGTTCCAGACCACCACCTCGCTGCTGCCGATGGCGCAGGCCACCGGCAATCTGCAGATCATTACCGATGCCATGGTCAAGACCGTGACCACCGATGCAGGCGGCAACGTCACGGGCGTGAGCTATATCGACAAGAAGACCGGCGCCGAACGGCAGCTGGGCGCGAAGGTGGTGGTACTGGCCGCCAGCGCCTGCGAGTCGGCGCGCATCCTGCTCAACTCGAAAAGCGCGCACCACCCGGACGGGCTGGCCAACTCCAGCGGCCAGGTCGGCCGCAACCTGATGGACTCCACCGGCGCGGGCCTGTCGGCGCTGGTACCGGCACTAATGGACCGGCCCCGCTACAACGAGGACGGCCACACCGCCAACCACCTGTTCATTCCCTGGTGGGGACACAAGGCGCAGGCCAACGGGGAACTGGATTTCCCGCGCGGCTACCACTTCGAACTCGGCGGTCGCTTTGGCGAGCCGGGCGCCCATGTCAGTGGCGACCTGCAAGGCTACGGAACCGCCCTGAAACAGCAGGTGCGCGCGCATTACGGTGCATACGTGCACTTTGCGCTCCGTGGCGAAATGCTGCCGAACGAGCATTGCTACATGGACATCGATCCAAAGGTCACGGACAAGTGGGGGATTCCGGTGCCGCGCTTCCACTGGCGGTGGTCCGAGCACGAACTGAAGCAGGTCGCGCATGGCCTCAGGACCGCCAAGGCCATCCTGGAAACCATGGGCGCGACCGTCGGCGAGTTGCCAGCCGCGGAAGAGGCGATCAAGAAGGGCGGCGAGATCATCCACGAGGTGGGCACCACCCGGATGGGCGATTCACCCGAAGACTCGGTGACCAACCAGTGGGGCCAGACCTGGGACTGCCCGAACCTGTTCGTGATGGACGGCGGCGTGTTCGCCTCCAACCCGCACAAGAACTGCACCCTGACCATCATGACGCTGGCGATGCGCAACAGCGCCTGGCTGGCCGACCAGCTCAAGGCGGGGACGCTGTGATGCGGACCCCACACGAGGACCAGCCCATGCCTGTCGATCCCGACGGCGGCACGCCCGCCTACGCCAACAGGCTGACCCGCCGCCAGTCGCTGAAGCTGCTGGCTGCGCTGGCGGCCAGCGCCATGCTGCCTGTATTGCCCGCCGCGGCAGTGCCGGCGGGAGACGTCGCCGCCGGCGTCGCGGACGACGGGCACTGGCCGGAGCTCGAACTGCAGCCTGTGACCGCCAAAGGCTACGGCAAGGACCCGGACCTGATGACCCCGCCGGAATCGCCCTGGCCGCTGACGCTGACACCGGAACAGCTGTCGCTGCTGGCCCTTCTGTCGGACATCATCGTGCCGGCGGAGGGCAGGTCGCCGTCGGCGTCCGCCGTGCAGGTGCCGACGGTGGTCGACGAATGGGTGAGTGCGCCCTATCCCGACCAGCAGCGCGACCGTGTGACCATCCTGTCGGCCCTCGCCTGGCTGGACGACGAAGCCGCCCTGCGCTTCTCGCGACCGTTCACAGCGCTGGACACGGCGCAGCAGCTGGCGATCGTCGACGACATCGCCTACCGCACCGACCAGACTCCACGGCGGTTCCAGCGCATTGCCGGCGCCTTCTCCCGGCTGCGCAACCTGGTGCTGGCGGCCTACTTCTGCACGCCCGAAGGCATGGAAGACATCGGTTACCTGGGCAACGTGGCGATCGCCGGGGATTACCCCGGTCCGACGCCGAAGGCCTACCAGCACCTGGCGTCGGTGCTGGCGGAGCTCGGGCTGAGCGAGTTCGCCTATCCGGTGGGCTGATCGCTCTTCCCGGACCGGCGGGCAGCACCTGCACTAGCGGAGGCGATCCGGATCGCACCCGGCGCCAGCGCACCCCTACAGCTCGCGCACCCAGATGTTGCGGAAGCTCACCTCGGAGTCGTGGTCCTGCAGGGAGATCGGAGCACAGCCGTGCGGGGCGTAGGTCGGCGGACCGCGGTACTCGGTGGTGCCGGCGATGAAGGTGTCGTCCTGCACCAGCACGCCGTTGTGCAGCACGGTGATGCGCGCGGGTGCGAGCAGACCGCCGCCTTCGGAGAAGCGCGGCGCCTTCCAGATCACGTCGTAGGACTGCCACTCGCCGGGCGGGCGCGAGGCGTTCACCAGGGGGATGGCCTGCTTGTAGATCGAGGCGGCCTGGCCGTTGGGATAGGTGGGGTTGTCGTGGCTGTCGAGCACCTGCAGCTCGTACCGCTCCTGCAGGAAGACGCCGCTGTTGCCGCGGTTCTGGCCTTCGAAACCGCGGATCCGCGCCGGACTGCGCCACTCGATGTGCAGCTGGATGTCGCAGAAGCGCTGGCGGGTGCGGATGCCCTTGCTGCCGGGCACCACGGTCACCGCACCGTCGGCGACCTTCCACCGCGCATCGCCACCCTGCTCCGACTCCCATGCCGACAGGTCGCCGCCGTCGAACAGCACTATCGCATCCGACGGCGCCGCGCCCACGGGCGTGGCCACGACCGCCGGCACCGGGGTCCAGGCTTCGGTCTTCGCCGGATCGGCCGAGGGATCGTGGGCAAGCGCAGCGGCACTGGCCAAGATGCCACCGGTGAGCAGGAGCGCGCGTGCGGCCAAGCGGTCGCGCCGCGAGGGCAGGCAGCGGCCGGGCATCATCGTGTCGCCCATGCCGGCGTGCCCGGCTCGTAGGGCAGGTCGCCGTCGTAGCCCCCGGGCACCGGGTCGTAGCGCAGCACTTCGGTGGCGCCCACCTTCGAGGTGAAGAAGCTGAAGAGCACCAGCTGCTTGATCATCGTGAACCAGTGCACCCCGCTCCCGCTGCCGGATCCGTCGGCGGCCACCCATGCCCGGCGGGCCTGTTCCCCCGCTTCCTGGTCCAGTCCGGCCAGCATCTGCAGGCGGTCTGCCGGCGGCAGGGACATGAAGCTGCCGGCGGCGCGCCTGTCCAGGTCCACCAGCCCGGCGCGGAAGGCGGCCTGGTCCTCGGGGGTGTAGCAGTCGGTGACGAAGCGCGCCATGAACGCGCCCACCTCCGCATCCTTCGCGCCAGGCGTATCGGTGCGCGGGATGATCGACTCGGCGATCTCGTCCAGCAGCGCGATGTCTTCGGCGGTGAAGCCAGCGGCCGCCTGCGGGACCGGCGCCTGCCCGAGTACGAAGGCAGGCATGCCGACCATGGCCACGCCGGTGGCGGACGCGATCATCTTCAGCAGTTCGCGACGGTCCATCACAGGTTCCCCGCCTTGAGTTCGCGCACCGCATGGTCGGCGGCGCGCGCGGTCAGCGCCATGTAGGTCAGCGACGGATTGACGCAGCTGGCCGAGGTCATGCAGGCGCCGTCGGTCACGTACACGTTGGGCGCGTCCCACACCTGGTTGTGTCCGTTGAGCACGGAAGTCTTCGGATCGCGGCCCATGCGCGCCGTGCCCATCTCGTGGATCGCCCGGCCGGGCGCGGGTTCGGCCTCGTAGGTCCGCACGTCGCGAACGCCCGCCGCCTCCAGCATCTCGGCGGCATCGGCGGCCATGTCCTTGCGCATGGCGCGCTCGTTGTCGCGGATCGACACGTCCATCGCCAGCACCGGCAGGCCCCACTTGTCCTTGGTGCCGTGGTCCAGGCGGATGGTGTTGTCGTGGTAGGGCAGCATCTCGCCGAACGCGGTCATGCCGATGCTCCAGTCGCCCGGCACGCTCGCGGCCTGCTTCAGGCCCGCCCCGATGCCCATTTCGGCGACGCTACGCGACCAGTCCTGGCGGCTCGCGCCGCCCTGGTAGCCGAAGCCGCGCAGGTAGTCGCGACGGTCCTCGCCGACGTTGCGGAAGCGGGGGATGTAGAAGCCGCACGGGCGGCGCCCGGAGTAGTACTTGTCCTCGAAGCCGTCCACGATGCCCTGGGCGCCGGCCTCGAAATGGTGGTCCATGACGTTGTGGCCCAGCTCGCCGGACGAGGACCCCAGCCCGCCTTCCCACACGTCGGTGGCCGAGTTCATCAGCACCCAGGTCGAATTGAAGGCCGAGGCGTTGAGGAAGATCACCCTGGCCGTGTACTGGTAGGTCTGTCCGTTCTCGGCATCGATGATCTCCACGCCGCGCGCACGCTTGCGGTCCTTGTCGTAGAGCACCTCCTTGACGATCGAGAACGGACGCAGGGTGAGGTTGCCGGTCTGCATCGCCGCCGGCAGGGTGGCCGACTGGGTCGAGAAGTAGGCGCCGTAGGGACAGCCCAGGATGCATTTGTTGCGGTACTGGCAGTTGGCCCTGCCCTGCTCCGGTCGCGGCTCGGTGATGTTGGCGGTGCGCGAGTGGATCATGTGGCGGCTGCCGCCGAAGGCCTTGCGGATGCGCGCGGCCACGTCCTTCTCGACCACGTTCAGCGGCACCGGCGGCAGGAACTTGCCATCGGGCAGCACGTCCAGGCCCTCGACCGTGCCGGCGATGCCGGCGAACGTCTCGACGTGGTCGTACCAGGGCGCGAGATCCTCGTAGCGGATCGGCCAGTCGATGGCGATGCCCTCGCGCGCGTTGGCCTCGAAGTCCATCCGCGAGAAGCGGTAGCTCTGCCGGCCCCACATCAGCGAACGCCCGCCGACGTGGTAGCCGCGGAACCAGTCGAAGCGCTTGGTCTCGGTGTACGGGCAGTCCTTCTCGTCCGCCCACATGCCGTAAGTGCTCTCCGACAGCGGGTAGTCGCGGCGCAGGACCGGGTGGGCTTCCTTCATCGCCTGGGTGGGCACGTTGCGATGGGGATAGTCCCAGGCCTCCTTGTGCGCGTTGACGTAGTCCTTGATGTGCTCGATGTTGCGGCCGCGCTCGAGCATGAGCACCTTGAGCCCCTTCTCGGCCAGTTCCTTGGCGGCCCAGCCACCGCTGATGCCGGAGCCGACGACGATCGCGTCGTAATGATTGTTCGCCATTGAGGCTGCGTCCTGGTTGAGGCGGGGGTTACACGTCGCACAGGCGGATGGCCTCGCGCAGCGAGGCGACCGGGTCCGGCGCGGACGGCATGAATTCCTGGGCGATGTACCCGTCGAATCCGGTGTCGCGGATCGCGCGGCAGATGGCCGGGTAGTTCAGCTCCTGGTCCTCGCCGATCTCGTGCCGGCCGGGCACGCCCGCCGTGTGGTAGTGCACGAACCAGCGGTGGTGGCGGCGGATGGTGGCGATGATGTCGCCCTCCATGATCTGCATGTGGTAGATGTCGTAGAGCAGGCCGAAGTGGTCCGACCCCAGCGCCTCGCACAACTCGACGCCCCAGTCGGAGCGGTCGCACAGGTAGTCGGGGTGGTCGACCCGCGAGTTCAGCAGTTCCATCACCAGCCTGACGCCGCGCTTCTCCGCATGCCCGAGGATGCGCTTGAGGCCGGCGGCGGAGTTGGCCATGCCTTCGGCCGGGTCCATGCCGTTGCGGTTGCCGGAGAAGCAGATCAGGTTGCGGTAGCCGGCATCTGCCACCAGGTCGATGTGGCGGGTGTAGCGCGCCACCAGCTCGTCGTGGAAGCGGGTCTCGGCGAACCCCCGCTCCAGCCCGAGCTCGGCGCCGTTGCACATCGAGCTGTGCACGCCATGCGTCTTCAGCACGGGCCAGTCGTCCGGGCCGACCAGGTCGATGGCGGAAAAGCCGATCTGCTTCACGGTGCGGCACAGCTCGGCGATCGGCGTCTGTCCGAACGTCCAGCGCGCCACCGAGTGCCTGAGGTTGGATTTCAGCGGTTGCGCAACGGCCTCGCCTGCCGGAAAGAGCCCGGACGATGCCAGCCCCATCCCGCCCACCATCGTGGCGCGCAGCGCGTCGCGCCTCGTGAATGTGTGCGTCAAGTCAAACCTCCCCGATTTTGCCCAGGCGGCGTTTCCGGCATTGCGTACCCCCGGCCGATCGGGGCTCGGCCGGGCGGTGCGGGTGTCCGGGCACGGGAGATGCGTCGGCGGGCCACAGGGGCAGCCGCCGACACACAGGTTTACCGAATCGTGGTGTCGCGGCGCGCGCGACCGACATGCCAGCCGCGTGCGGCCAGGTCGACGAAATGCCCATGCTTTACCGGCCTCCCAACCGGTACAGACACGCGAATCCGCTCGAATGCAATCGATTGCACGATAGCAATCGCAGTCCCGATTGCAAGGCCCCCCGGTCGCGATCTGCGCACCGACCTGCCGGTTCCCCGTCTCCGGATGACCGGCTGCGCCGTCCGTGGCCGACAACCGCGACCACGCGCTCCCCGGGGTGGTGCCTGGCCTGCCGTCTCTGTCGCACTGAAGCCGGCGTGGCTTAAACCCCGGGCCGCGCGCCTGCATCGGACTGGATATGCTGATGGCGACGATGAATGCATCCCTGGACGAGGCAGGCGCCGCGACCGACGTGGACCACGCGCTCGCGCGGGCATCGGCAGGCGGGGATGTCGCCGCGTTCGAGGCGCTCTACCGGCGCCATGCCGGCCGCGTCCACGGCGTGATCCTGCGGCTGGTCGGCCATCAGCACAGTCGCGCCGAAGACCTGACCCAGGAAGCCTTCGTCCGCGCCTGGCAGGCGCTGCCCGGATTCCGGTTCGAGAGCGCGGTCGGCACCTGGCTGCACCGGCTCGCGGCCAACACCGCGCTGATGGAGTTGCGCAGCCGCCGCGCCGGCCCGGCGATCGATGCCGACGAGGACGCGCTGGACACCGTCGGCACCGGCGACACTGCCGGCCACCGCACCGCGCTGTCGATGGACCTGCAGCAGGCGGTCGACAGCCTGCCGCCGCGCGCCCGCGCCGTGCTGGTGCTGTACGACATCGAGGGCTGGACCCACGAAGAGATCGCCACCGCGCTGGGCATGGCGGTCGGCAGTTCCAAGGCGCAACTGCATCGCGCGCGCAGGTTGCTGCGCACCCGGCTTGGAGATTCGGAATGAACACCCCACGCAACCAGCACGACCTGCCCGCCGCACTTCGCATGCAGCTGCGCGGGCTGCGTACGGCGCAGGAACCCGGCCACGACCTGTGGCCCGGCATCGCCGCCAGGCTGGCGGGGCAGCCACAACCGCAGGCGCCTGCCCCCGGCGCGCGCTGGCGTCGCCTGCCGCAGATGCTGTCCCTGGCCGCGGTGCTGGCGCTGGCGCTGGGCCTGGGCTGGCAGCTGCGTCCCGATGGCCAGGCCCCGGCTCCGATGGCGGTGCCCCCGGCGCCCGCCTCCGACACCCTCGGGCCGGCGACGGGGGCGCCCCTGGTGATGGTGGCCGACGCCATGACCCGCGAATACCAGGGCGCGCTGCGCGAGCTGCCGGCGCCGCGACCCGCCACCCCGGGTTATTCCAGCCTGCTCGAACTCGATGCCAGCGCCGCCGCCGTGCGCGAGGCGCTGGCGCAGGATCCCGACGCTGTCTTCCTGCTGCAGCGACTGCAGCACATCCATGCCCGCCGCCTGGCGCTCACCCGGCAACTCGCCAGCGCCTGACGCACGCCAACGTCCCAGGAGAACCCCGATGAAAGCCCTGTCCCTTACCCTGCTGGCCGCACTGACGGCAGCACCCGCCTTCGCCGCCACGCCCATCGACGAGACCCGCCCGCTGGATCCACGCGGCAGCGTCGACGTTTCCAACCTGAAGGGCCGCATCGAGGTGCGCGCCTGGGACCGCGACGAGGTCCGCATCACCGGCAGCCTCGGCGAGGGCGTGGAGCGCCTGCAGATCGAGGGCGACCGCCGGAGCCTCGAGGTCAAGGTGCGTTATCCGCGCAACAGCAACCGTGCCGAGGACACCACGCTGATCCTGCAGGTGCCGCAGCTGGCGGAACTGGAGGTCGAGGGTGTCGCGGTGGAGATCGACGTACACGGCATGGCCGGCCGCTCGCTGGAGATCGAGAGCGTCAGCGGCAACATCGTGGCGGTGGGCGCGCCGCGGCAGGCCGACATCAGCAGCGTCAGCGGCAACCTGCAGCTCAACCTCAACAGCCAGAAGGTCGATGTCGAGAGCGTCAGCGGCAACATCGCGCTGCGCGGCCGCATCAGCGGCGAGATCTCGGCCGAGACCGTGTCCGGCGACATCCGCATCGACAGCCGCGGCGAACCCACGCGCAAGCTCGACACCTCCAGTGTCTCGGGCAACGCCAGCTACGTCGGTGGCCTCGCCGCCGGGGGCAGGATCAACGCCGAGTCGGTCAGCGGCGACATCCGCCTGAGCCTGCCGCGCGCGCTCTCGGCGCGGGTCCACGGCGAAAGCTTCAGCGGCGACCTGCGTGCGCCCCAGGCCAGCATCCAGCGCCCCGGCTTCGGCCCGGGTTCGAGCTTCGAGCACACCTACGGTGGCGGTGAGGGCGAGATCCGGATGGAAACCTTCTCCGGCAGCGCGGAGCTGGTGCTGGAGTAAACCGTCGGGCGCGAGGGGGAATGCCGCGGGCTGCCGCCGACCGCCCGGTCGCCTCGCAGGAGGGCCGGGCGGTCTCGTGTCCGGGCAGCGCATTCCGCGCGACGCATTGCGGGCGGCGCGCCGGGTGCGGTGCCACCGGGGAACCCGGCGACGGAGGAGCCGATGCTAGTATCCGGCCGTCCGCCGCGCGCCCGTCTCCGCGGCGATCTCCGGGGAGGGAGCATGGTCCGTTCGACGCTCGCGGTGCTGCTCGGCCTGCTGGTGGCGCTGGCGACGATGCTGCTGCTCGAATACATCGGCATGTCGCTGTTCCCGCTGCCGCCGGGCGTCACGCTCGAGACCGAGGAAGATCTCGCACGCCTCGTCGCCTCCGCCAGTCCCGGCAAGCTGGCCTGGGTGCTGATGGGCTGGACGTTCGCGGCCCTGGCCGGCGGTTGGGCCGCGACGCGTGCCGGGCGCCGCCGCACCGGCGAGGCGCTCGCCGTCGGCGCCCTGATCGTGGCCGGCGTGCTGGCCAACGCGGCCATGCTGCCGCACCCGGCCTGGATGACGACGCTGGGCGTGCTGCTGCCGCTGCCCGCGGCCTGGCTCGGGGCGCGCCTGGCCCGGCCGCGCGCTGTCCCGACCACGCCCTGACCGACGCCAAGGAGCGACGCCACGATGCAGGCATCCCTGTTGACCACCCTGCTGCTGCCGCTCGCCCTGGGCGTGATCATGTTCGGGCTTGGCCTGGGCCTGACCATCGACGATTTCCGCCGCGTGGCGCGCTACCCGCGCGCGGTGCTGCTGGGCCTGTTCCTGCAGACCGGCGTCCTGCCCTGGGTGGCGCTCGGGCTGGCGCTGCTGTTCCGGCTGCCGCCCGAACTGGCGGTGGGCCTGATGCTGCTCGCCGCCTCGCCCGGCGGGGCCACCGCCAACATCTACAGCCATCTGGCCCACGGCGACGTCGCGCTCAACATCACCCTCACCGCGATCAACAGCCTGCTGTGCCTGCTGACCCTGCCGGTGATCCTGAACCTGTCGCTCGAGTTCTTCCTCGGCGCCGGCCAGTACGTGCCTCCGCCGGTGCGCAAGATCGTGGAGGTCGCGCTGATCATCGTGCTGCCGGTGGCGATCGGCATGGCGGTGCGCCGCTTCGCGCCGGGTTTCGCGACCGGGATGGAGAAGCCGGTGCGGCTGCTGTCGGTGCTGGTGCTGGCCCTGCTGATCGTGGCCGCGGTGGTGCAGGCCTGGAGCACGCTGCTGGCCTGGTTCGCCGTGGTGGGCCTGGCCTGCCTGCTGTTCAACCTCGCCAGCATGGGCGTGGGCTACGCGGCGCCGCTGGCGCTGCGGCTGCCGAAGAAGCAGGCGGTGGCGATCGCGATGGAGATCGGCATCCACAACGGCACGCTGGCGATCTTCATCGCGCTCAGCGTGCTGGGCAACGCGGCGATGTCGGTGCCTGCCGCGGTCTACAGCCTGCTGATGTTCTTCACCGCCGCCGCGTTCGCCTGGTGGGCGGCAAGGCGCGACGCCGGCTGAGGCTGCAGCCCAGGCGACGTGCGCGGTCGCCCGCGTGCCGCGGGCGCATACGGCGCGTATCCATCCGACGGAAGAAAAACGGGGAGCCGTCGCCGGCTCCCCGCTGTTCCATCGACGCTCCGCGTCGCGATCAGCGCTGCGCGTCGAACTCGCCGTAGGGCTCGAGCTGCTCGGCGATGGTGGCAGCATCGCCGACCACCACGATCGACTGGTCCTTCGGATCGAAGAACTTCTTCGCGATCGCCTGCACCTGCTCCGCGCTCACCTCGCGGATCCGCGGCACGTAGTTGGCCAGGTAGTCCGAAGGCAGGCCCACCAGCCAGTTGCCGGCCAGGGTGGCGGCCACCGAGCCCTGCATCTGGTTGCTGATCAGGTAGCCGCCGGCGACGTAGCGCTTGGTGTCGGCCAGTTCCTCCTCGGGCACCGGCTCGCTGGCGAGGCGGGTGAACTCCTTGAAGAACTCCTCCAGCGCCGCACCGGTGACCTCGTTGCGCACGTCGGCGCCAGCCTGGATGCGCCCGCCCACGCGCGAGGGCGCGAAGCCGGCGCTGGCGCCGTAGGTGTAGCCTTTGTCCTCGCGCAGGTTCTGGTTGACGCGGCTGGAAAAGCCACCGCCGAGCACGGTGCCGGTGAGCACGGCCGGCACGTAGTCCGGATCGGTCGCCGGGATCGCCGGGCGGCCGATGCGCAGGGTCGACTGCACGCTGCCGTCGCGCTGGATCAGCACGTGGCTGGGCTGGGCCGTACGCCGGGCGGGAGGCGTTTCCGGGGCTTCCGCGCCGGGCACCGTCCAGTCGCCGAAGGCCGCCTCCACCAGGCGGAACGCCTCCTGCGCATCGATGCGCCCGGTGACCACCAGCAGCGCGCGGTCGGGATGGAAGCGCAGGCGGTGCGCCTGGCGCAGCAGCTCCGGCGTGACCGCGCCGATCGAGGCCTCGGTCGGCTGTATGCGCGCGTAGGGATGGTCGCCATAGGTGGCGGCCAGCAGCGCGCGGTTGGCCTTGAACGAGGGCTGCGCCTCGTTGGCCTTGAGCGCCTGCAGGGCGTTGGCCTGCGCCAGCCTCACTTCGTTCTCGGGGAACGACGGGCTGCGCACGATCTCGGCCAGCAGGTCGAGCATGGGCGCGGCATGGCTGGCCAAGGCGTCGGCATAGACCGTGACGCCGTCGTTGCTGGCGCCCGCACCGACACTTCCGCCGAAGCCCTGTGCGGTCTCGGCGATGGCGCGCGAATCGCGCCTGGCGGTGCCTTCGGTGAGCAGGCCGGCGAACAGGCTGGCGAAACCGTTGGCGCCTGCCGGGTCGGCGGCGAAGCCGGCGTTGCGCACCGCCAGGACGTAGTCCACTCGCGGCATGCCGTCGCGCGGCACCACCCACACTTCCAGGCCGTTGGCCAGCACCCGCTTCTCGATCTGGGCGATCGGCAGCGGCTTGTCCTCGCCGAACGGCGGCAGGTCCTTGGGCAGCGGCGCGGCGGGACCCGCGAAGGCGGCGCCGGACACGGCCAGCGACACGGACAGGGCGAGGAGGCTGATAGCGTTCTTCATGGTCGTCTCCTTATTCCTGCGCCGGCTTGGCCGCGGTGCGCGCGGCGAGGATCGCTTCGGGCACGCGGTCGATCACGGTGCGGTTGGCCGCGGTGAGATAGGTGCGCGCGGCGCGCTGCACGTCGGCCGAGGTCACCGCCTCGATCCAGCCCGGGATGCGGTTGGCGACGTCGGCCTCGCCCCAAAGCAGCTGCAGCTTGGCCAGCGTGTCGGCGCGCGAGAGGAAGGACTCCATGCCGTTGTACCAGCCGGCCAGCAGCTGGGTCTTGACCCGCGCCAGGGTGGCGTCGTCGACGCCCTCGGCGACGATCTTCGCGATCTCCTCGTCCACCGCCTTCGCCACCGCATCGGCATCGGTGTCGGGCTTGTACAGCGCGAACACGGTGAACAAGGTCGGGCCGTTGTATTCCCACTCGCTGGTCAGGCCGTAGAGCGAATCGACGTTGAGCGCCAGCTCGCGACCCTTCACCAGGCCCTGGTAGAGGCGCGAGGCGTCGCCGCCGGCGAGCAGCGCGCCGAGCACCGACATCGCCGGCTGGTCCGGGCTGCCGCGGTCGGGCATCTTCCATGACAGCGCCACAGCGGGTACCTGGGCCAGCTTGTCGGGCTGGACGATTCGCTTTTCCTGCGTGTTCAGGCCTTCGCTGAAGTCCGGGCCTTCGGGCACCGGACGCGCGGGGATGGCGCCGAAGTACTTCTCCGCCAGGGCGAAGCCTTCCGCGGGCGAGATGTCGCCGGCCAAGCCCAGCACCGCGTTGTTGGGGCCGTAGTAGTCGCGGTGGAACGCCTTGACGTCCTCCAGCGTGGCCGATTCGAGATCCTCGAAGCTGCCGTAGCCGTCGTGGTTGTTCTCCCACTTCTGGAAGGCGTTGAAGCCCACGTCCAGCCACATGAAGCCGCCGTAGGGCTGGTTCTGCACATTGACGCGGATCTCCTCCTTCACCACGTCCTGCTGGTTCTTCAGCGTGGCCGGGTTGAAGTCGAGCATCTTCATGCGGTCGGCCTCGAGCCAGAGGATCGGCTCGATCGCGGACGACGGCGCGATCTCGATGTAGTTGGTGAAGTCCGGCCGGGTGGAGCCGTTGTTGCGCCCGCCGCCGCCGGTGATGACCCGGTCGAAGATGCCTTCGGGGGCGTTCTCCGAGCCCTCGAACATCAGGTGTTCGAACAGGTGGGCGAAACCGGTGCGGTTGCGCGGCTCCAGGCGCATGCCGATGCCGTAGACCACGCTCACGCCCACCACCGGCGAGCTGCGGTCCTCGGACACCACCACGGTCAGGCCGTTGTCGAGCTTCTTCACCGCGACCGGAATCTCCCAGCGGTCGCCGGCCGCCAGCGCCGGCAGCGCGGCCAGCAGCAGCGACAACAGCATTCCTGCACGAATCGACATCATGGGTGCCTCCTGCCCCGGTTCGAGAGCGCACACCCTACCGCAGCGCGGGCCGCCGCGGTGCGGCCGGAGGTCATGTCCCGCGCCGGGGCCCGGTCAGGTGCCGGCCGACTCCTCCACGCCGACATTGCTGGAGGCGCGCTCGTAGGCCTCCCGGTCCAGCAGCCCGGTCTGCCTGGCCACCAGCACCGGCACCAGCACCTGGCCGGTGACGTTGGTCATGGTGCGCATCATGTCCAGCACCCGGTCGATCGCGTAGAGGATGCCGATCGCCTCCAGCGGCAGCCCTGCCGCGCTGATCACCACCGTGGCCATGATCACGGCGGTACCCGGCACGCCGGCCGTGCCGAAGCTCCCCAGCACCGAGGCCAGGGCGATGATGAAGTACTGGCCGGTCGACAGCTCCAGGCCCATGAACTGGGCGATGAACACCGCGCCCAGCGCCGGGTAGATCGCGCCGCAGCCGTCCATCTTGATGCTCGCGCCCAGCGGCACGGCGAAGCTGGCGTAGTCCCTGTTCACCCCGAGGTTGTGGGTGGCCGAGCTCAGCGAGAGCGGCAGCGCGGCGAAGCTGCTCGAGGCCACGAAGCCGATCTGCATGGCGGGCGCCGCACCGCGGAAGAACTTCAGCGGATTGAGCCCGTGCGCCAGCAGCAGGCCGCTGTAGACCACGATGATGTGGAAAGCGCAGGCGGCGTACAGGGCGATCACGAACTTGCCCAACGGCAGCAGCTGGCCGAAGCCGTAGCTGCCCACCAGTGCCGCGATCAGGCCGAAGGTGCCCAGGGGCGTGGCCTCGAGCACGAAGCGCGTGACCTGGATCATCAGTTCGCGCGCCTGGTCGAACAGCGGACGCAGGCCGGCGGTCTTCTCGCCCAGCCTCACCAGGGCGAAGCCGAGCAGGCCGGCGAAGAAGATCACCTGCAGGATGGTGAAGTTGCTCGGCACGATGATGTTCTGGCCATCGGCCGCCTTGCCCGCGCCCAGCGCGGCCAGCGCCCGGAACGGGTTCTCCGGGACGATGTTGAACAGCACGTCGAGGGGCCCGGGGACCTCGCGCTGGCGGTAGTTCTCGGCGACCTGCAGGCTGCTTGCGTCCACCCCGACCCCGGGCTGGAACAGCAGCCCGAACGCGAGGCCCACGGCCACCGCCAGGACGGCGGTGATCGCGAACCAGACGAAGGTCCGTCCCGCCAGCGCCGCGATCGAGCGTTGCCCGGCCAGCGAGCCCACCGCGCTCACCACCGCGAAGAACACCAGCGGGATCGCAATCATCTTGATCAGGTTGACGTAGACGGTGCCCAGCGGCCCGAACCAGGTCTGCGCCGCCGGCCCCATCAGCCAGCCCGCCAGCACGCCGAGCACGAAGCCCGCGGCCACCCGCTGCCAGAAGGGAATCTTGAGCCAGGCGCGGACGAGGGGCATCGGTAACGGTCGCGGGCGCCGGACGGCGGGGCAGCCACCTTAGCCGACCCGTCGGGGCCGCGCGACGCGACGCGTGGAACGCCGCGCCGCGATGTGCGGGACGGCGGGACGCCGTGGGACCCGCACGGTCATGGCCCGGTCGCAGCCGGGAGGCATAATGGCCGGTTTACGGATGCGCGCGCCCGGGCCTGCCACATGCAGTCGGTCGGCGCTCCACATGTTTCCCGCCACCGGATCGTCCATGCCCCGCCTGTCGTCCACCACGCCTGCCCTCGCCCTTCTCCTGCTCGCCGCCTGTGGCGCCACGCCGCAGCGTGCGGCGGCGCCCCCCGGCTGGACGGTGGAGGTGCCCGCCATCAGTCATCCCGAGGGCGAGACGCCGCAGTGGTGGTATCGCAGCGGAGCGGCACGCGCGGCCGGCAACGGCGCCATGGCCGGGCGCGCAAAGAATGTCATCGTGTTCCTCGGCGATGGCATGAGCCTGACCACGGTCGCCGCGGCCCGCGTGCTGGAGGGCCAGCGCAACGGCCGCCCGGGCGAGGAGCACCTGCTGGCCTGGGAGCACTTCCCCTACACGGCACTGGCCAAGACCTACAACACCGATTCGCAGACGCCCGACTCGGCCGGCACGATGACCGCGATCGCGACCGGGGTGAAGTCGCACATGGGAGCGATCGGCGTGTCCGCGGGAGCGCGCGGCGACTGCGCCGGCAGCCTCGACCGCCAGCTGCTGTCCTGGCTGCGCCTGGCCGACGACGCCGGGCTGGCCACCGGCATCGTCAGCACCGCCCGCCTCACCCACGCCACGCCCGCGGCCACCTATGCGCACGCGCCCGACCGCAACTGGGAGAACGATACCGACTTGCCCGAGGGCGCGCGCGCCGCGGGCTGCCGCGACATCGCCCAGCAGCTGCTCGATTTCCCGGCGGGCCGTGGTCCGAGCGTGGTGCTCGGCGGCGGACGCGGCGAGTTCCTGCCGGTGTCCGTGCGCGACCCCGAATACGACGACAAGGTAGGCCAGCGCCTGGATGGCCGCGACCTGGCGTCGGAATGGGTGCGGCGGCGCCCGGGCGCCACCTGGGTATGGAACAGCTCGCAACTGCGTGCGGCCGGCAACGCGAGCGCCGTACTTGGCCTGTTCGACTACGACCACATGCAGTACGAGCATGACCGCGACCGCGGAGCCCATGGCGAGCCGGACCTGGAAGAGATGACCCGCTTCGCGATCGGGCGCCTGTCGCGCGAGGGCGACGGCTACGTGCTGCTGGTGGAAGGCGGCCGCATCGACCATGCCAACCACGAGGGCAACGCCTACCGCGCACTGGACGAGACGGTGGCGATGTCGCGCGCGGTGCGGGCCGCGGCCGAGCTGACCTCCGCGGACGATACCCTGATCGTGGTCACCGCAGACCATTCCCATACGCTGAACTTCGTCGGTTATCCGCGTCGCGGCAACGACATCCTGGGCAAGGTACGCGGCCGCGTGAACGAGGTCGACGACCCGGACCACTACGCCCTCGACGCGCTCGGCCTGCCCTACACCACCCTGGTCTACGCCAACGGCCCCGGATACGCCGGTGCCAGCGCCCGCCAGCCGGCCGGGCCCAAGCGCCACCTCCACCGCCCGGGCGGGTTCGAGCCGGCCGTCGGACGGCCGGACCTGTCGGAGGTGGACACCTCGCATCCGGACTTCATGCAGGAGGCACTGGTGCCGTTAACCTCGGAGACCCATGGTGGCGACGACGTCGGCATCTGGGCCCGCGGGCCGGGCAGCGAGGCGTTCCGCGGCACGCTCGAACAGCACGTGATCCACCATGTGATCGTGCAGGCCACCCCTTCGCTGCGGGCGCGCCTGTGCGCGCTGGGCACCTGCAACGACGACGGGGTGCCGGTGGAACTGCCGCGCCGCGGGACGCTCCCCGACCGCTGAACCCGCAGCCACGGACGACGGCTGCATCCCTCATCCATCCGGGTGACCGCCCGCCAGGTACGCGGGGGCACTCGCGCGAGTCGAGATGTCCGCAGTTCCATCTTCCGGCAACTCCCTCTGGCGCGTGGTCCCGGGCCTGCTGCTGGCCCTGGTGGCTTACGCGGCCACCGCCGCCGGGGCGCCGTCCACGTCGCAGGCGGCGGATTTCGTCCTGGCCGGTGCGCCGGCGGCCATGGGGGCGCCCGTGCGCACATGCACCGGGCCGATGCTCGAGGGCCTGCGCGAGTACCGGATCGAGGCGCCGCCCGGCGGCTGGTCGGGCGCGCCGCAGGCGATCAACATCTTCAACGTGTTCGCAGGCGAGGTGATGGTGGCGCTCGACGGACGCGAGGTCTGCGGACGCATGCACGACGCCCGGACCCGCGACTCGCGCTTCCGCGCCAGCGTGGGCCTGGTCGCGGTTCCGCCCGCCGGCAGCCGGGAGCCGATCCGCGTGGCCTGGGCCGAGCCGATCCAGCCCGACTGGCAGCCGACCATCGTGCTCGGCGCACCGAGCCCGGTGCAGCAGATGGACACGATGCGGCTGCTGGTGCGCGTGTCGTGCATGGCGATCGGCGTGGCGCTGGCGATGTCGGCGCTGATGGGCTTCATCGGCACGCGCGACCGAAGCTTCGCCCGGCACGCCGGGGTGTGCGTGGTCCTGGTCGCGGGGCAGGCCATCCTCAGCGGACTGAGCGGCTATCCACGCCCGTGGCTGCCGGTAGGTACCCACGAGGCCTGGTGGCTGGCGGCATCGGCCGCGTTCGGTTTCGCCGCCCTGGTCCACGGCATCTGGCAGCAGTCCGGCGTCGCGGGCACGCAGCCGTGGGCGCGACGTGCGGTGTCCTGGGCGGCCGGTGCCGCGCTCGTGGCCGGATTGCTGGTGCCCGTGCTGCCGCGGCCCGCGCTGCGCTGGCTGATGCAGGGCCTGGAAACCGGGTTTGCCGCGGCCTGCCTGGTCCTGCTCGGCGTTTCCGCGCTGTCGCTGCGCCGCGGCGACCGCGGCGCGCTGCTGGGCGTGGTCACCATCGTGCCTTTCCTGCTGATCCTCGCCGCCGAAGCGCTCGACTACAGCCTGCTCGTGTCCTACAGGATCGAGGTCCTGCAGATGGCGGTGACCTGGTTCCTGATCGCGATGGGCTACGCCCTGACCCGGCGGTTCAGCCACCTCCGCCGGCAGCACGATGCGATGCGGGTGCTGGCCGCCACCGACGAACTGACCGGCATGCCCAACCGGCGCAGCGGACTGGCGCGCCTGGAGCAGCTGTTCCTCCACGCGCGCAGCAGCGGCGAACCGTTGACCGTCGGCTTCGTCGACATCGACCTGTTCAAACGCATCAACGACGTGCATGGCCACGACGTGGGCGACCGGGTGCTGGTGGCGGTGGCGGATGCGCTGGCCGTCTCGATGCGCGGCCGTGAGGACGTGGTGCGGATGGGCGGAGAGGAATTCCTGGTGGTGATGCCGGGCGTGGAGCCCGCCGCGGCCCGGCCGCGCCTGGAGCAGGTGCGACTGCGCATACGCGAGGCCGGCGATGCGCTCGCCATCGACGGTCTGCAGGTTACCGCGAGCATCGGCCTGGCCAGCCTGTGCGATCGCGACGATGATCCGGCCTCGCTGCTGCGTCGCGCCGACGGCGCCATGTACCACGCCAAACAGGCCGGCCGCGATCGCGTGCTCCAGGCCGACTGCTGATCCGGCTGCCCTCGCCGCGTGGGTGCGACCAGCTGCCGGCACTCCTCCCGCCGATCCCGTTGCCGTCGACTCAGAACGGTTTGGCCAGCACCAGCCAGATCACGGCCAGCAGCAGGAACACCGGCACTTCGTTGAACAGGCGCAGCGCGCGCGAGGTCGGCAACGCCCCGCCCTCGGCACCGCGCCTGAGCCAGCGAGCGGCCACGACATAGTGCGCCAGCATCAGGACCACCAGGACCAGCTTGGCATGCAGCCAGCCGCTGCCGCTGCCCACCATGGTGGGGAAACCGGGGATCACCCGGTACCCCAGCCACAGCACCGCCCCGGCCATCAGTGCCAGCCCGAACATCAGGTGGCCGAAGCGGTACAGGCGCCGGCCCATCAGCACCAGCCGATCGCGCACCACCGGCTGGTCGCCGGCTTCGACCAGGTTGACCAGGATGCGCGGCAGGTAGAACACCGCCGCCACCCAGGCCATCACGAACAGCAGGTGGGCGGACTTGATCCAGAGATAGGCTTGCATGCGGGTTCCATGGGCGCGCGCGGCGACGCCGGCGGTGACGCAGGCTATTGTAGCGGCCGCTTCCGCACCGCCCGCGCCATGAGCAAACGTTACGACCAGCGCTATTTCGACACCTGGTACCGCCGCCGCGGCATCGGCGGCGCGCAGCGTCTGGCGCGCAAGGTGGCGCTGGCCGTGGCCACCGCCGAATACCACCTCGAACGTCCGCTGCGCACGGTGCTCGACATCGGCTGCGGCGAAGGCGCCTGGCGCGCGCCCCTGCTGCGGCTGCGGCCGAAGGCGCAGTACCGGGGCTTCGACAGCAGCGAGTACGCCATCGCCCGCTACGGCGCACGCCGCAACCTGCACCTGGCGCGGTTCTCCGACTTCGCCAGCCTGCGCCCCTGCCCGCCGGTGGACCTGCTGGTGTGCAGCGACGTGATGCACTACCTGCCGCTGAAGGAGCTCGACCGCGGCCTGCCCGGCCTGGCCGGGCTCTGCGGCGGCGTGGCGTTCCTCGAATGCTTCGCCCGCGAGGACGAGACCGAGGGCGACGAGGACGGGTTCCAGGCCCGTCCGGCCGCCTTCTACCGGCGCCGGTTCCAGGCGCTGGGCCTGCGCCAGGTCGGCTCGCACTGCTGGCTGTCCCCCGCCCTGTCCGCCGGCGCGGCCGCCCTGGAGC
>JAEXLY010000144.1 GCA_023444765.1 Pseudomonadota bacterium
GGCCACGACCACGCCCAGGTCGCCGCGACGATGCGGCGCCGGGCTGCGGTACAGCTGCTCGCGCGCCGGCGCCGCGGCCGGGTTGCTGGCGATGCGGCCCCAGAACAGGTCGGGATCGTGCAGCGCCGACCACAGCACGAAATAGCCGCCGCGCGATTGCCCGACCAGCACCCGCCGCGAGGGATCGGCCCGGTAGCGGCCTTCGACCTCCGGCAGCAGCTGCCCGCGGAGGAAACCGTGGAAGGCCTCGGTCCCGCCCTGGTCCGGTGCGGTGTCGGCGCCGGCGGCGGTGAAATCGAGGTTGCGCCGGTTGATGGCCGGATCGAAGCCGCCGTAGGCGATGCCGACCACGATCGCCTCGGGCAGGGCTTCGTCGTAGGTCAGGAACAGGTGGGTGGATGCGAGCAGCGGAAACAGGCTGTCGCCATCGAGCAGGTACACCACCGGCCATCGGCGCTCGGGCGCGGCCTCGTAGCCCTCGGGCAGGCGCACGTACACGTGGTGGGTGCGTCCGCTGGCCCCGTCCACCAGCGGGAAGTAGCCGCCGCGCAGGGCGGGGAGGTGGTCGAGCGGCACGGCGGCTGCATAAGAAGCCCTCTCGTCCGGAAGAGCCGTACAAGGTCCGAGGATTTGTTGCGCGCCCAAGGGGCTGCACAAGCAGGCGCAGAACAGCGCTAGGGCAAACTGGAAGCGCCGTACCTTCATGGTGAACCAACGGCCAGAATCGTTCGCAGTTGCGCGAAGCTGTCCACTACCTCGTACCTCACCGATCCCACCGAGCCCTCGGGATTGAGCAGGCGGAAGAATTGTCGCGCGCAATCGGTCTTCGCCTTCTCGATCGCCCGCAGTTCCATGCTCGACATCGAACCCTTGGTTTCAGCCACGAAGTAGATGTGTTTGACCTCTCCTTCGTGGAGCGCGATGGCCCAGTCGGGGTTGTAGTCGCCCACGGGCGTGGGAATGGCGAAGCCACGCGGCAGCTTGGCGTAGACGACGACCTCGGCGCTGGTGTCGAGGTCCTGCGCGAACTGGCGCTCGATCGAGGAATCGCCGTCGATCGGAACGTAGTCGTACACATGCCTGGCCAGCGGCTGGATCTTGCCGCTGCCGTCGGTGCGTCCCACGGCGCGGCTGAAGTCCACCCGGCTTTGTGCCTGGGTGAAGATCTCGCTGCTCCAGCGCTCATCGAGCAGGTCGTAGGACAGGTGCTCGACCACGGCGGTGGCCTTCTGTTCGCGGATCAGGCGGGTGGCAAGTGAAAGGAAGCCCTCCGGGTTGGTGCGGAACTGGGCGAACACGGGCGCACTGACACCGGACAGGACGCGCACGATGGTCGCGCGGGTGAGCACCGTGGCCTCGGCGAGCTTGCCCACCAGGTCGTACCGCACCGCCGAATGCACGGACGCGCGATGCTTGTCGATGCGGCTCTCCTCCACCCGGAAGCCTTCGCCACGCTTCAGCGCGTCGGCTTCCAGGTCCTCCATCTGCTGCCCCTTGACCACCGTGTACTGCAGGGGCTGCACGCGAAGGTGCTGGTCGAGCGCGGCAATGCACTTGCCGACCAGTTCGTCGCTGTCGAAATGGACGGTGTAGGCCGCCTTGCGGTTGATCCGGTTCCACAGCGCCTGGAACTCGCGCTTGTGGAAGTTCTGGTTGAGGCGGTTGACCTGCCCCTTGCGTCCGTTGTCTGGGGTCGGCAGCTGCGCCGGGGTGAACACGCTGTCGACCAGTTCGAACACCTGCGTGGCTAGGGGTTGGAGATCACCCGGCAGGTCCGGGCGGGTTCCGGCCTCCCGCGCGGCGTGATAGCCCGGCGTGATCGCGCCGTGGTCGTCGATGTAGTCGTGCTTGAGCAGGTAGCGGTAGATCTGGCGGGCCATCACCGGCGTCACCTCGACGCCGCCGTCCGCCGTGGCCAGCAGCTTGCCGGTGAAATACGCCTCATCGGCCACCCGCGGGCGTTCGGACAGGGTGTCGCTGATGTCCTTCTGCAGGCCGGCCACGAAGTCCTTGTAGCTCTCGTTGGCCACCACGGTCAGCTGGTTGATCTGGTGGACGGTGGCCGGATGGTCCATGCGGTCCCCGTCCCGGTTCACCGCCAGGCGCAGGCCCCGTCCGACCTCCTGGCGCCGCGAGACGGTATTGTCGCTGTGCTTGAGCGTGCAGATGACGAAGATGTTGGGATTGTCCCAGCCTTCGCGCAGGGCGGAGTGGGAGAAGATGAAGCGCACCGGGGATTCGGCAGGGTCCAGCGACAGCAGGCGCTCCTTGTCCTTGAGGATCAGGTCGTACGCGTCCACGTCGTCGGACAGGCCGGCCTCCTCGCCGCGCGTCTTCACCGAAGGGTCGACCAGGCGCCTGGTCTTGCGGTCCTGCGAGAAGTAGCCGTTGTGCGTGCGTGCCGGGTCGATTGCCTGCAGGTAGCGCAGGTAGTCGCGGCTGGCCGCGTCCAGGTCGAGTTCCAGCAGCCGGTTCAATGCGTCCCGGTATTCCTCCTCGAAGATCCGCGCGTATTCGCCGCGCTCGTCCTCGCGGCTGTAGTCGCGGTACTTCGCCACCTCGTCGATGAAGAACAGGCTGAGTACCTTGATGCCCTGGTGGAACAGCGCCTGCTCGCGCTCGAAGTGTGCACTGATGGCTTCGCGGATCTGGATGCGGCGAAGCACCGGCTCGCTCACGTCGCCGATGGCCTCGCCCGCCTCGATCACGACGCCGTTGGCCAGGTGCACCGTGTTGTCGCGGGCGTCGATCTCGGTCACGACATAACCGTCGCGGTACTGGTCCAGCTCGCCTGACAGGCCAAACAGGTTGTCGCCCTTGCGCACGGTGCGCAGTTCGCGCTTGACCTCGGTCTTGCGCCTCACCTCGATCTCCAGCCGCGCCTCCGGCGCCTTGCTGGGAAACACGCGAATGTCCTGCAGGTACAGGTAGCCGTGGGTCCCGGTCTGGCCTCGGACCGTGATCCCCCGCACGGCGATGCGCTTGACGAGCTTCTGGTTGTAGGCGTCCAACGCATCGAGCCGGTGCACCTTGTTGTGCACGGTCCGGTGGGTGGCCGAGTAACGCAGGATCGCCATGGCCTTGAACGCCTTCAGCGACTCCAGCGTCTTCTTGCCCTCCATCTTCTGCGGCTCGTCCAGGATCAGGATCGGCCGGTTGGCGGCGATCACGTCGATGGGCTTGCGCGACTGGAAGGCGTCCAGCTCCTCGTAGATGCGGCGGTTGTCCTTGCCGGTGGCATTGAACGCCTGCACGTTGATAATCATCACGTTGATGCCGGCGTCCGACGAGAAGCTCTCCAGCTCATGCAGGCTCTTCGAGCTGTACACGAAGCTGCGCGCCTTCCTGCCGTAGGCCTGCAGGAAGTGCTCCGCGGTGACCGCGAAGGTCTTGGCCACGCCTTCGCGGATGGCGATGGAGGGCACCACCACGATGAACTTGGTCCAGCCATAGCGCTGGTGCAGTTCGAACATGGTCTTGATGTAGACGTAGCTCTTGCCGGTGCCGGTCTCCATCTCGACATCGAGGTTGAGGGCGCAGGGCGGGCTGGGCGCCAGCGCCTGCGAGACCGGCAGGTTCTGCCGGCGCTGCACCCGCTGGATGTTGTCGAGCAGCTGCGGGTGGCCCAGCTGCAGCTCGGCATTGCGGAAGCCGGCCTGCTCCAGCAGCCGTTCGGTCCGGCCGGCCTGGGCGCGGCCCGGGTCGATGCGGTAGCTCATGGCCGCCGGGTCGGCCA
The DNA here is from genome assembly GCA_023444765.1 of Pseudomonadota bacterium. Classification (GTDB taxonomy): domain Bacteria; phylum Pseudomonadota; class Gammaproteobacteria; order Xanthomonadales; family Xanthomonadaceae; genus Luteimonas. Next base: position 3,737 of record JAEXLY010000144.1, read on the forward strand.
TCGGCTGGCCGAGGAAGCAGTCGGCCACGGCCTCCACGGCGGCGGTCTGGTAGGGCTGGACCTTGAACTTGAGTTTCATGGGCTGGCCTACAGCGTCCGGACTTCGGTGGACGGCGACAGCGCCTTGAAGATCTGCTCCACGTTGATGCGGGCGTTGTCGCTGGCGAAGCCGGCATCGCGGAACACGGCGCGCAGCGGGTGGCGCTGCGCGATCTGCTTCACCAGCGCCTCGTCCACGCTGCCGTCGGCCACGAAGCAGGCGGCCAGGGCGTTGCCGTCGACGAAGAACACCTCGCGGCCCTCGATCTGCTCGCGCGCGATCGGCAGGGCCAGGTCCACGCCCCAGTCCAGCAGCACCTGGAACAGCAGGTCTTCGGCGCTGCGGCCGGGGCGGATGTTGTCGATTTGGCCGAGCAGATCGTCCTGCTTGAGCTCGTCGGGACGGTAGTAGACCTCGGCCATGTTGGAGGAGTCGATCTTGAGGACGCGGAAGCCGGTGTCGATGACGGAGTCCGGGCTGTTTGCGGCCAGCTCGTTGGCCACGTTGCGGATTCGGCGCAGCCCCATCTCGAAGATCGAGGTCATGCCGGGTTCCGGTTTGGGCAGCGGCTCGGCGATCTGCACCGCGATGTAGCGACGGTTGCCGCCGTCCTCGGCGTTCTGCTTGAGCACTGCGTGCGCAGTGGAGGCGCTGCCGCTGAAGAAATCGAGCACGATCTCGCCGGCGTCTGGCTTGCCAGCGAGCTGCAGCACACGCTGGATGAGCTCCACGGGCTTGACCGAGTTCAGGACGTTTTCGGTGTGTTCGAACTGCACGTACTTGAGCAAGGCTTTCTTGGCGTCTTGGGTATGCCCAACTTCGGTGTGCGACCACAGCGTTTGTGGAACCCGCCCTTGCTTCACTTCAGATAGAAACCGTTTCACTCTCGGCATGTTGTTGCCATCGACGCCCCACCAAATACGGTTGTCCTGATCGAGCTTCCGAAAGCTCGCTAGGCTAAATCTCCAATACATGCCCTTGCCCGGGCCTTCAATGACCCGGCCGGAGGGGCAGGTTATTGGGTACGTACCATCGGCGTAGAAGTTCCGTGCTTGAAGATCGCCTGATGTCCATGGGCCTCTTGGATCGTGATCCGGGTTTTTGTATCTCGCCAACATCTCGTTCGTTTGCGGAAGCAGTTGCGGCGTCCATGCCTCGGAAGACTTCGCGTAGACGAGAATGTAGTCATGGTCCTCTGAGAAATGGCGCGCGCTGTTCTTCGGTGAGAACACCTTCTGCCAGATGATCTGCGCAACGAAGTTCTCTTCGCCAAACACTTCACCGCAGACCTTGCGCAGGTTGTCCACCTCGTGATCATCGATGGAGATGAAGATCACGCCATCCTCCCGGAGGAGGTGGCGGGCGAGCTGCAGGCGTGGGTAGATCATGCTCAGCCAGTCGGAATGGAAGCGTCCATTGGCGTCGGTGTTCGCGACCAGTCGCTGGCCCGTCTCGTCCTCCTGCTGGGAATGCAGCAGATAGCTGTCCGCGTCCTCACTGAAATCATCGTCGTAGATGAAATCGCGCCCGGTGTTGTATGGCGGATCGATATAGATCAGCTTCACCTTGCCCAGATAGGTCTCCTGCAGCAGCTTCAGCGCATCCAGGTTGTCGCCCTCGATGAACAGGTTCTGCGTGGTGTCGAAGTCCACGCTCTCCTCGCGGCAGGGCCGCAGGGTCTTGGCGATGGGCGCGTTGGCGGCCAGCAGCGCCTCGCGCTTGCCGGGCCAGTCCAGCCGGTAGCGCTCCTGCGGGCCGTCCACCACGTGGTCGCTCAGTGCCTGCCGCAGCAGGTCGAAGTCGATCGCGCGCCTGAGCGCCCCGTCTTCGCCCCGGCTTTCGGTGACACAGCCGGGGAACAGCTCGGCCAGGCGCGCGATGTTGCCGGCGACCAGGTCGGGGGAGTGCATCTTCAGCTTGTCCATCAGGGGTCCTTTCACATGTCCCACAGCCGCGCCATCGGCACGGCCAGGCAGTTGTCGATTTCGAGCGGCAGGGTGCTGGTGCCGGCATACAGCAGTGCGCCGCCCCTGAAGTCCGGTCCGCACTGGTCGGCCAGCCGGCGCAGGCCGCTGCCGTCGCGCGGGGTGGCGGTGGCCGCGGCCTTGACTTCCACGCCCCAGACCTCGCGGCCGCGGGTGAGCACCAGGTCCACTTCCACCTGGTCCTTGTCGCGGTAGTGCCACAGCTGCAGCGCGGGGTCGGTCCAGCCCGCCTGCGCGGCCAGCTGCTGCACCACGTAGCTTTCCAGCAGATGGCCGAAGCGCTGGCGCTGATTGATGGCATCGGCGGCATCGAGCCCGGCCAGGGTGGCGCACAGGCCGCTGTCGACCAGGTGGATCTTGGGGGTCTTGATCAGCCGCTTGGCGTGGTTGCGGTGCCAGGGCTGCACCCGGCGCAGCAGGAACAGACGCTCGCCGATGCCCAGGTAGTGCTCCACCGTGTCGCGGTGCAGGCCCAGCTCCTTGGCCACGCTGGAGACGTTGAGCAGCTGCCCGGTGCGCAGCGCCATCAGGGTGAGCAGGCGCGAGAGGTCGCGCGTATCGCGGATGCGGGCGATGTCCTGGGCGTCGCGCTCGACCAGCATCCGCAGGTAGTTCTGGTGCCAGGTGCGCGCGCGCTGCGGGCTGCGGCCCGCAGCTTCGGGAAAGCCGCCGGCGATCACGCGCGCGGCCAGGCCCTCGAGATCCGGCGTGGCGGCGGGGGCCAGGGCGGGCTGCAGCCCGCCCGTCAGGAACCGCGCGAGGAACCCGCCGGGTGCGCCCGCCAGCTCGGCGGCGGTCAGGGGCTGCAGGTCGATGACTTCCATGCGCCCGGCCAGGGAGTCGCCCAGCTGCGGCAGCATCAGGAGGTTGGCCGAGCCGGTCAGCAGGAAGCGGCCGGGACGGCGGTCGCCGTCCACGGCGAGCTTGATCGGGCGCAGCAGTTCCGGCGCGCGCTGGACCTCGTCGAGGATCACGGGATCGGGCAGGGCGGCGACGAAGCCGGTGGGGTCGTCCTGGGCGAAGGCCAGGGTGGCCGGATCGTCGAGGCTGACATAGCCGTATTCGGGCTCGAACTGGCGTGCCAGGGTGGTCTTGCCTGCCTGCCGTGGCCCCAGGATGCAGACCACCGGCGTGTCGGCCAGGGCCGTCCGGACAGCGGCGGAAAGGGGCCTGTCGTATCGGGGCGGCTGCGGGGTCATTGGCGTCCGGTTTCCGGGCTTGGACGCGTCCAATTGTACACTGACAGTGCGTCCATACTTATACAAAGACCTCGTCCATATGCCTGCCAGAGCACCGACCAGTGGCTAGTTACCATGCGCCGTCAGGCGCTGCAGGCGCAACTGTGCCTCGCGGAGCGCCTGGTTGATCGTCACCTTGCGGTTGAACTGCTTCTCCGCAGCGAGTCGGGACTGCAGCCGCGCGAGCTCGCGCTCCACGGCGCGCACCGCGGACAACCGCTCCAGCAGGGTGTCGAGGTCTTCGCCATGGCGCGGCGACAGGGGCACGAGGGCGCGCAGCAGGGCTTGGTGCAGGCCGGCGATATCCAGCGCGACCGGCAGGGGCTGGCGAGGCGCCTCCGGGCTGGCCCATTCCCCGGCCAGGTAGTCCCCCAGCACCCGCTTGCCGCCGGCCGCGGCACTGGGGCGCTTGGGCGCCGCCACTGTGCGGATGCCCGCGTCCCCATGCAATTCGAACACCAGTGGAGACGGGATCGCGCCGTCGATAGCGCGAAGCAGCGACTCGCTGGCGGTCGCGACGCTCGGCTTCAGCTGCAGTCGGAAGACCTGGATTTCCGGCAGACCGCCAGGCGGCAGGTTGAGGGTGGCGGTGGCCAGCTTGCAGGCCCAGCTGAGGCCGCTCAGCTCATGGCGCAAGCGCTCGCGCAGGCCCGCGGGCTTGCCCGCGCGCGCCAGCAGCTCGGTCTTGCTGAGGATGCGGTCCACCCGCGTCGCGGCGGGCCAGTCGATCACTACCGCCGTCATGCCGGTGCAGGCGCGGCCACGATGGCGAGAAAGCAGACCAGTTCGAAGTCGTCCAGGCCGGCGATGGGGTCGGTCAGGGCCGTGGTGGCGGGGCTCGCAAACAGGCTGTCGAGATCCTGGCCGGCCCTGCGGTCGATAATCGCCCCGACCGCCCGGTCCAGCAGTTGGGAGTAGGTCTCCATGGCGCGACCATCATCGGTGGTGCGGTTGAACAGCCGGCAGGCCGGGCCGATGGGCTCATCCCTGCCTTTGCAGGCGGCGCGTACCAGGTCCAGGATCTGCTTGACCTGGGTATGGTCGGACAGCACCTCGCCGGCCTCGCTCACGTACACCAGGTAGTAGGGATGCAGACGATTGAGCTGGGCGATGTTGACCCCGTGATTGCGGTTGCGCAGCGCGAAGATCACGCCCGGCGACAGTCCGCGATCCGGGTCTGCCGGCAGCACGGCATGCAGGCCGGTCGGCAGGCTGCCCAGCCCTTCGTGGCTGCGCAGGTAGTTGAGCAGGTCCATCCGGAAGTCGTTGAGGCCAAGGTCGGTGATCGAGACGCCGGTACGCACGTCCTCCAGCTCGATCACTTCGTCCTGGAGTCGCCGCAGTTGCTCCTTGCGGTAGGCGACGTCGTTGTCTGCCGCTCCGTGACGCAGGACATTGTCGTCGGCAGTCGCCACCACGTCGGCGATCACCATCCGGTTCTCGACCCGCTCCTTCAGGTTGATGTACTCGTCGAGCGAGATATCCGGCCAGAAGTTGACCAGCTGTACGCAGGCGTTGGTGGAACCGATGCGATCGATGCGGCCGAAGCGCTGGATGATGCGGACCGGATTCCAGTGGATGTCGTAGTTGATGACGCAGTCGCAGTCCTGGAGATTCTGGCCCTCGGAGATGCAGTCAGTGCCGATGAGCAGGTCGATCTCGCCTGGCTCGTCGGGAAACACCTGGGCCTTGTGCTTGGATCGCGGCGAGAACAGTGTCAGCAGCGTCTGGAAGTCGTAGCCCTTGCCGAGCGTGGTACGGGGCGCATCCGAACCGGTCACCACCGCCGTGTGCAGGTGTCGATGCTGCAACAGGGCCGGCCCGAGCTGACGATAGAGGTAGTGCGCGGTGTCTGCGAAGGCGGTGAAGACCAGTACCTTGCGGTTGCCCGCGTTGTACGGCGCATCCAGTTTGGCTTCCACCTGTGCCAGCAGGCGTTGCAGCTTGGCGTCGTCGGCCGGGGACACCTTCTCCATCTCGTCCAGCAGGGCACTGATAACCTCCAGATCCTGCGAAAGTTCATGCTGCCAGCGCGGCAGGTCCATGTCGGCAAGATCGATGCGGATCTTTCCGCCGATGCTCGTGTCCGGGTCTGGCAGTTCGTCGGCGTCGGGTTCGCAGTCTTCGAATGCGCTGGTCAGGTCGAACGCGCCCGGATCCAGGGCGCCCTGGAGGTAACTCTCGATCCGTGAGAGGGTATCGGTGTGGCTGGTCTGGAGCTTGGACAGAGTGATGCGGAACGCCTCGACCGAGCTTTCCAGCCGCTTGAGGAGGTTGACGGTCATCAGGCGCTGCAGGCTCTTTTCCCGGTCGGCCTGTTTGAACGTGCCGCCGCCGCCAGCGACCTCGGTGTCGTACAGGGCCTCGTACTTCTTCACCCGGCTGGGAAGCAGGTAGCTGACCGGTGCGTAGACGGCAAGCTTGAGCCGCGACAGTTCCTGGAAGATGGCGTTGAAGCCGATCACGTCCCCACGCCCGGTGAGTGGAGAATGGATCGAGATCGGGCGCCGGCGCTCGGGGAACGGACCGATGTCGGCGGTGTCGTAGAAGGTTTCGATGTGCCGGCGCGATCGCGCGATGGTGACGCTGTCGAGCAGATCAAAGAAGTCGTAGTCGAGCATCGCGAGAATCGCGTCTGGCGTCCTGGCTTCGAGCGGCAGCTTCGACCAGATGTTGAACGCGCGCTGGGCGCTGTTGAAAATCTCCTGCACGCTGCGGTCAGAGCCCAGCCTGCTGCGCAGGTTCTCCTCCTTGCCCTCATAGGCGAGCGCCAGCTGGTTGCGCAGGTCGTTGAAACGGTTATTGACCGGCGTCGCCGACAGCATCAGTACACGCGTCTTAACGCCTTGGCGGATCACCCGGTTCATCAGCTTCTGGTACCGGGTCTCGCGGTCCTTGAACGCATCGTTGTTGCGGAAATTGTGCGACTCGTCGATAACGACCAGGTCGTAGTTTCCCCAGTTGACACGGTCCAGCGGGATGCCGAGGGATTCACCCCGGTCGCGCTGCAGGTCGGTGTGGCATAGAACGTCGTAACTGAAGCGGTCCCGGACAAACGGGTTCGTCTTCAGATTCCGGCTGAAGGTGATCCAGTTGTCCGCAAGCTTCTTGGGGCATAGCACCAGGACCGACTTGTTCCGCAGCTCGTAGTACTTGATGACGGCCAGGGCGGTGAACGTCTTTCCCAGGCCAACGCTGTCGGCAAGGATGCAGCCATTGAAGGTCTCCAGCTTGTTGATGACGCCGGTGGCGGCATCGCGCTGGAAGTTGTACAGCCGGTTCCAGATCAGACTGTCGGCGTACCCGGTCCGGTCATTGGGCAGCACGTCTTCACTGAGATCTTCAAGGAACTCGTTAAAGATGTTGTACAGCAGGAAGAAGTAGATGCGTTCTGGCGCATTCTCCCGGTAGACCGACGCGATATGGTCGTAGACCCGTTCGCTCACATCTTCAAGGCGCTCATCGTCCTGCCAAACCCGGTCGAAAAGCTCCAGAAACTGATGCGTATGGGGCGCTTCACTGAAGCGGGTGACGTAGTTCGATACCGCATCGCCTGGCTGATAGCCAAGATCCACCGCTGTGAAGCCATGTAGCGGCTGGTAAACGGCCCGCTCATCCGCCGTCCGCAAGCAGGCGAACTGCTGCATTGGTGCCCCACCTCGGTTGGAACGGAAGCGCGCCTTGCGGCGCATCCATTCAGCGCACTCGCGTGCGATCGCGCGCTGGGTGAGCCGGTTCCTGAGGCGGACCTCGAACTCGGTGCCGAAGAAGCTGTGCTCGCGCTCGGGTCGTGGAATGTGAAACTCCCGGCGCTGCTTGACGACCTTGTCCGTCGCCTGCTCCAGGACGAAGGCCGGCGAGGTGAAGATGAACTCGAGACTTTCGATCTGTTCAAGCTCCTCGCGCAGAGCCTCGAACGCATAGATCGAGAACGTAGAGGCGGCAACCTTGAGCCGCGCACCGGGACGGATGGACTGCTTCAGGTCATCCCCGAGCCGCTTGGTGATGTTGTCGATGAGATCCAAGCTGTTATCCCCATCCAGCCGCGGCAGCATACACCGCGGGGACGCTGGTATACTGCCCCCCACTATCGGAGACGCGGCGGCCATGCCTCATTCGCCGGAGGAAAAGAGGAAGGTCCTCGCCCGCATCCGCCGCATCCGCGGCCAGTGCGAGGGCCTGGAGCGCGCGCTGGAAGGCGGCGCGGACTGCGGTCCGGTGCTGCAGCAGATCGCCGCAATCCGCGGCGCGGTCAACGGCCTGATGAGCGAGGTGCTCGAATCGCACCTGCGCGAACAGTTCGGCCATGCCGCGCACGACGACGCCGAGCGCGCCGCGCGCGTCACCGAGATGACCGGGCTGATCCGCTCGTACCTGAAATAACGCATCCGGCGCGGTCGCGTCCGCGCCCCCCTTCCGCATCGCAGGAGCCACCACCATGAAAACCCGCGCCGCCGTCGCCTTCGAACCGGGCAAGCCGCTGCAGATCGTCG
>JAEXLY010000261.1 GCA_023444765.1 Pseudomonadota bacterium
CCTTATGTCTTGATGTTCCCCTAGCCTAAGAGCCGAGAGCCCGGCGTGCGTGCCCGATAACGCCTCGGTGTCAGCACCACCGTAATTCAGCAGGGGCCGCACGCCGGATCTCGCGCCCTGCGCCCGAACAGTTGATCGAGGTTGCCCTCGAACTGATAAGCGTGGGCCTCGGGCGCGATGCTCTCGGCCACTCGACTGTAGCGGAGAACCGGGATGACGGCAGCAGGGATCGACGTAAGCAAGGCCAGTCTGGATCTGGCCGTGGATGGGCAGCCGGGCGTGGTCGGGTTTCCCAACACCCGCGCCGGAATTGCACGGCTGGTGAAACGCCTCCAGGTGCTCGGCGCCACCCGGATCGTGGTCGAAGCCACGGGCGGTTACGAAGAGCCGCTGCTCGAGGCCTGCGGCGATGCCGACCTGTGGATTGCCCGGGTCAACCCGCGGCAGGCGCGCGCCTTCGCCAACGCGACCGGCGAGCTGGCCAAGACCGACGACATCGACGCCCGGATGCTGGCGCTGATGGCCCGGCTGTTCGCCGATCGCCTGCGCCCGTACATCGCACCGCCAGCCTGGCAGCGCGAGCTGCGCGACTGGTTGCGCCGTCGCGGCCAGGTGGTGGTCCTGCTGCAGGCCCAGAAGCAGCAGGCCGCCATGGCGCCTGCCCCGGTGCGCAAGCTGGCCACGCGCACCATCGCCGCGCTGGCGCGCGAGTTGGCCGCGATCGAGAAGACGATCAAGGACTCGATCGACGAACACGCCACACCGGCGTTGCGATCAAGCAAGGGGCTGGGCCCGGTGTTCCAGGCCACCGTCCTCGCGCTGCTGCCCGAGTTGGGCCACCTCGATCGCAGGCAGATCGCCAAGCTCACCGGCGTGGCGCCGATGAACCGTGACAGCGGACAGGGCCAAGGCAAGCGACGGATCCGTGGAGGCCGCGCGCCGGTCCGCGTCGCGCTCTATATGGCCACGCTCTCGGCCGTGCGTTGGGACCCCATGATGAAGGCGCACTACCAGCAGCTGAGAGCACGCGGGAAGCTCGGCAAGGTGGCGCTGGTCGCATGCATGCGGAAGCTGCTCGGGATCATCAATGCAAGACGGCGCGACGAACTGCGGAGCGAGGCCATGACACTGGCTTGAGCGGCACGCTTCAAGACAGTTGCTGAATTAAGCCGCGCCGCGGAGCGGCGTCGGCTTGAATGAATTGTTAGGGCGCTCAGAACGGATCTTCAACCGTTTCCTCCAGCGACTCCCAATGACCGCAAAGAGAGCAGGCTCCGGTCGTCATATCTTGAGCCATGGCGTTGCAGAAGCTGCACTCTTGCACAAACTTTCCTTGAGCGGCCATGGCTCGCTCAACCCGATCGCCGTGAGCACGAGCAAACGCGTAGTTCTCGCTCAGAAGCTGGTCCCAGGTGTCGTCATCTCGGAACCGGTACGCAATGTCAGTCTGAAGCTCTGTGCTGGCGAAATGGATTGCGAAGCTGAGGCCTTGACCAACGATTGCGTTTGCCTCCGCGCGGGTGGTCTGCCAATGGAAGTGCTCAATTGCATTTCTTGTGTTGCGCAGTGACTTCACGGTCGCTGCATCTGCATCCGACAGAGAAATGTTGCCGATCTGTTTGAGCCGATGGACGGCCTTATCTACTCCGACAGTCCTCGCGTCGAGCCTCGGGTACTTGTCTACGTCCTCCCACACGAGTGATGGATGGATGCGCCGAAGCCGCTCCTTGAGCAGCAGCTCCGTCGCGTGGGCCGTGAGAAGGATAGCCTGCTTAAGCCGCGAGCCTTCATTTGTGACCTCTTTCCACGCGAGCAACTCTACCGCCCTCTCGATTGAATCGAGTGCGTTCTGGATGAGCGTGAACTCGATGTTTGGAGTGGCCATACGAGCTGGAGAGCGCCCTAACGCTTGAGGTAAGCCGCCCCGGAACGAGGAAGCCGGGAGGCGAGGATGCCACACCAACCCGACCTTTGAACGGAGCCAGCGGACCGGGGTCGGCTTGACCGAATGGTTAGGCGGCAAGCCTACGGCTCTGGCACTAACGTAACCGCCGGCGTTGTACTGAGAATGTCATGCAGCACTGCGTCCAGCTTCGAGAGCGCCGCAGTTGTTTCCGGCTTGCCGAAGAAACGTTTGAGGAGCGGAGCCTCGGCAGCTGGGAAGCAATGCCAGATGATCTTGTCGTCGGTCGGATCTTCCCCTGCCTCGTCAACGTTGCCGCAGCCTACCCACAACAAGAACGGGTCTCGGGACAGCATGAGGCAGTGCCCCCAGTCCTCGTTGATCACCGGCTCGACGCCGTAGCCGCGCTGCTCAAGTTGCGCCTTGAGCCACGTGGCCAGTTGCCGACCGTAACGGCCAGGGTTGACCTCCTCGTCTTCGCCGGATTCGACGGCGAACAGCTTTGAGGTGAACCAGTATCCGTCCATGCCGCCTAACGCCAGAATTAAGCCGCGCCGCGAAGCGGCGTCGGCTTGAATGAATTGTTAGGTGCCGCGGGTTAACAAAGTAAGTGCAACACCCGCACCGCCCGAAAATGGAGAGGTGAGCTGGCAGACTGGAGGGGATCACTCCGGCAAGAGACGATCCCCCATGTACCACCAGCTCACCGAGTCCGAA
>JAEXLY010000341.1 GCA_023444765.1 Pseudomonadota bacterium
GCCCGCCGTCGCACGGCCGACAACGTGGCCAGTCCCCTGCGACATGCGCCATGGAACCCAGCGGTCCGGATGCCACGCTCCTTCCCGTCATCCGCGACGGCGCGCAGCTGTCGGAGTACCTGGCGGCGTTCGCGCAGGGGCGGCAGGAAGCCTTGCATCCTGCCTTGTGCCTGGACCATGGACAGTGGCTCGCCAGGGCCGGCCATGAGGGGCAGGCGGCCTGGGAACACGCGCTGAGGCTCGGGCTGCCGCTGGTCGACCTGGCCGGCCTCACTCCCGACCCCGAGGCGCAGGCGCGCTTCCCCGCGCCGGCCCAGCAGCGCCTGCGGGCCTCGCCGCTGCTGCTCGCCCATGGCTACCTCGCGCTGGCGATCGACGCCGGCACCGACGCCCACCGCATCGGCATGCTGGGGTTCGCCACCCAGCATCCGGTAGTGCCGCTGGTCGCGACCCGGAGTGCGCGCCTGGGACAGGGCACTCCGGAATCCGCGCGCGAGCAGGACCTGCGCATCGCGCGCCAGATGGGGCAGGAGCCGGGGCGCGCGGAGGCGGTGCGTGCGACGCACGACGAGGCGCTGGGCCAGCGCTCGGAAATGGTCCAGACCATGCGCCGGATCATGGCCCTGGCCATCCGGATGCGCGCTTCTGACGTGCACATCCGGCCCGGCGAGAAACACTACGACCTGCTGCTGCGCATCGATGGCAACATGGTCCACCAGCGCGAGGTGCTGACCGAGGTCGCCGTGCTGGCGATCAACCGCATCAAGGTGTTCGCCGACCTCGACATCGCCGAACACCGCAGGCCGCAGGACGGTCGCGGCAGCTTCCAGATGGACGGCGGCCGCGCGGTGGACCTGCGCATCTCGGTGGTGCCCACGGTGCTGGGCGAGAGCGTGGTGATCCGCCTGCTCGATACCGAGGAGAGCCTCAAGACGGTGGACGAGATCGGCCTGTCGCCCGCCGATCGCGCCGAACTCGAGGACCAGATGGCGCGCAGCCATGGGCTGTTCCTCACCACCGGCCCGACCGGCTGCGGCAAGTCCACCACCCTGTACGCAATGCTGCAGGAAATCCGGCGCAAGCCGGTGAACATCCTGACCGTCGAGGACCCGGTCGAGTACACCCTGGGCGGCGTCCGCCAGATGGAGGTGAGCCACAAGATCGGCGTCACCTTCGCCACCGCGCTGCGCAGCTTCCTGCGCCACGATCCGGACGTGATCATGGTGGGCGAGATCCGCGATCGCGAAACGGCGGCGATGGCGGTCGAGAGCGCGCTCACCGGACACCTGGTGCTGAGCACCCTGCACACCAATACCGCTGCGACCACCGTGACCCGGCTGCTCGAGCTGGGCGTGGAGGCCTACCTGCTGCGCGCGGCGCTGACGGGCATCATGGCCCAGCGCCTGGTCCGCCTGACCTGCGAACACTGCCGGAGCCGGGAGGAACCGGCGGCGGCTGTCCGGGACGCGCTTGGCGTCGGCCCCGACGAGGAGTTCAGCATCGGGCGCGGCTGTCCGCGCTGCCAGGGCACCGGCGTGTTCCGGCGCAGCGCGGTCTACGAGCTGATGCGCATCACCCCCGCGATCCGCGACATGATCGAACCGGGCGTGCAGGCCGACCGCATCCACCGGGCCGCGCTGGCCGGGGGCATGGTGCCGATCACCGAGGCGGCGCTGCGGATGGCGCGCGAAGGACGGATCTCCCTCGCCGAGGCCTACAGGGTCCGCGCGGACTGACCGGGTGCGCCGCGGACACCTGCGCACGGGCCGGGCCGGAGCCGCGCACGGTCCGGCTCGACCCGCGGGCTAGCCGCCTTCGTCCAGGACCGTGCGGTTGCGCCCCTGGCGCTTGGCCTCGTACATCGCCGCATCGGCACGCGCCAGCCACTGCGCGGCCGACTCGTCCGCGCGGAACGGCGCAGCCCCCACCGAGATCGTGATCGGGCGGTCGCCGCATCGGATCTCGCGTTCGACGGCCATGCGCAGCTTCTCGCCGATGTCGTGGAGCGAGGCCGCCGTCACGCCGGGCAGCACCAGGCTGAATTCCTCGCCCCCGATCCGGAAGAAGCGGTCCGCCATGCGCGTGTTGGCCCGTACCAGGTCGGCCAGGCGCCTGAGCACGTCGTCGCCGGCGAGGTGTCCGTAGGTGTCGTTGACCTGCTTGAAGTGGTCCAGGTCGAACACCAGCAGGCCCAGCGGCTGGCCGCCGTGGATGCTCTGCGCCATCGCCGCGCGCAGTTCGTCGTCCAGCCCGCGCCGGTTGTGCGCGCCGGTCAGCGGGTCGCGCATCGCCAGCGTTTCCAGGCGCGCATGCTGGGCCGCGGCGCGCGCCGCGAACACGAAGGAGAACAGGCTCACCACGCTGGCCGAGACCACGAAGCCGAGCTTGAGCGCGACGTCGGGCAGCGCCGCGTCGCTCAGGGCGATGGCGGAGATGGCCGTGGCCGAGATGACCAGGGCGGCCACCCGCGTGGTCAGCAGGAAGTTCGCGACCAGTACCGGATAGACCCACAGCACGCCGGAAAGGTCGGCGATGTGGGCGATCGCCACGCAGCCGAGCGAATAGGAGATGGCCAGGAAGATCGACACGCTGCGCGTGCGGCCGGTGCGCCACGCGATGGTGGCAGCGGTCGCGATGCAGGCGATGATCGTCAGGTCGAGCACGCCGGCCAGCGTCTGCCCCTGGGCCAGGCGGCGGATGGCGAACGGCGTCACCCCGACCACGGTGATGGCGCCGAACAGGACGATGAGGGCGAGCTGGAAATCGGCCTTGAGCCTGTCTCTCCACATCTGCGCGTTGGGCCTCCACGATGGTCGGTACGGACGGGTTTCCGGCCTGACGCGGGCCAGCGCCCGCGGCAGCCATTGCGGCGCCGCGGACTGTCGGGCTGAGGCTAACGGACCGGCGCCTCCGGTGCGTGAACAGGACCACCGGCGCGCGCATGTGGCTGGCTGCGGACCCGACCGGTCGCGGCATGTTTCGTCGCCGCCCGCGCTACCATCGCAGGATGCATCCCGACCGGATCGTTTCGCTGTTCGACCAGCAGGCTGCGGGCTACGACCGCCAGTGGGCCAGGACGGCCGCGATCCGCGACTGCCTGTACCTGCTGCTGGACCCGCTGCTTTCGGGCTTGCCCGCGGAAGCGCGCGTGCTGTGCGTAGGCGTGGGCACCGGGCAGGAGATGGCACACCTGGCACGACGCTTCCCGGGCTGGAGGTTCACCGCGGTGGAGCCATCGGGCGCGATGCTGGCCGCCTGCCGCGCACGGGCCGTGGAGGAGGGGTTCGCGCATCGTTGCCGCTTCCACGAAGGCTTCCTCGATTCGCTTCCGGAACAAGCGCCGTTCGATGCGGCAACGTGTTTCCTGGTCTCCCAGTTCATCACCGACCGGACGCAGCGCATCGCGTTCTTCCGCGGCATCGCGGACCGGCTGGCCACCGGCGGTCTGCTGGCCAGTTCCGACCTGGCCTCCGACGTCGGATCGGCCGCCTACGAGGTGCTGCTGCCCGCATGGATGCGGATGATGCAGGACGCTGCGGTCTCGCCCGAGGCCCTGGAGCGCATCCGGGCGGCGTACGCCTCGGACGTTGCCGTGCTCCCGCCGGCCGAGGTGGAGGCGATCATCGCGGCGGGTGATTTCGACGCGCCCGTCCGCTTCTTCCAGGCGGGACTGATCCACGGCTGGCTGGCGGCCAGGCGGGCCGCGCCGCGCGGCTGAGGCCAGCGCGGGCTCTCAGCGGCCGCGACGCTCCGCGCGCCACGTGCGCCGGGCGCGGATGCGCTTGAATCCCAGCACGATCGCGCCCGCTCCGGCGACGGCGAAAATGCCCAGCCCTTGGACGGCCTGCCGATCCACGTCGACCCGGCCATGCAACAGCGCAAGCAGCACCAGGGCCACCAGCGCGATGACGAGCAGCCCGGGCCGCCAGCAGGCTCGCCCCCTTGGGCGGGCTCGCTTCGCCTCTGCATTCCCGCAGCGCATCGCACTCGCGCCGATAGCGGCCGTAGCGCATCAGCGGCCAGAACAGGACCGCGGCGATGGCCGGTACCACGACCTGCATCCGGTCGCGGTTGAACGGGCCGGACAGCAGGTCGCCCGGGATCGCCAACGGCAGCGCGAAGACCAGCGCCAGCAGCGCCATGCCGATGGGGCAGTAGGAGCGCATCGCCGATTCCGGCACGGGCGTTAGGTAGGGCATCGCCGGCTCCTTGCCGGGGCGGCGGATCAGGCCGCGGCCAGCCGCGTTCGCGGCCTGAGCGCGACGTTGCGGCTTTCGCTCATCAGCTGCAGTTCACCGTCCTGGATCATCGCGGTCAGGCGCATGCCCCGTTCGAGCAGGCCGACCACGGCCTCGACATCATCCGGCGCCAGGTCGATCACTGTGAGGTTCTTCAACCGCGACAGCGCCGCGCCTGCCTTGTTCCACCAGATGTCCGCACTGCCGCCGCTGTAGGTGACCACCACCACCTGGCGGGCGCGGGCGCAGGCCTTGCGGATTCGGCTCTCGTCGGGCTGGCCCAGGTCGATCCACAGGTCGACGTCGCCCGTGTAGTCGCGCTGCCACAGGTCAGGGTCCTCGTCGGTGCTGAGCCCGCGGCCGAACTCGAGCCGCTCGTGCGCATGCAGGGCGAACGCGACCAGCCGCACCATCAGGCGCGCCGGGGTTTCCGACGGATGCTGGGCGAGGGTGAGGTTGTGGCTGGCGTAGTAGTGCCGGTCCATGTCGCTGACCTGCAGCTCCACCTTGTAGATGGTCGAATTGGGAGCCATGGGGGGCGCGGGTCCGGGGAAAGGGGGCGATTGTACGGGTTGGCACCTGGGGCGGCGTGCAGCGCTGCGCGCCTCAGCGGTATTCGTCTGAACCCTGCACCCAGAGGAAGGACTGCAGGTCGATCATGTCGCGCGGCCGCAGGTCGCGCAGGTCGCGGGCCACCACGGCGGCGAAATCCAGCAGCGCCGCGTACACCTCCCAGGACGGACGCGACTGGTAGGGCAGGGGATGGCCATAGGCGCGGGCCGCGGCGCGGATGGTGTTGGGCTTCATGAACATGTGCTGGTCGGGCTGGGCGATGAAACCGAACACGGTCACCAGCGGCCAGGTGAGCACGCGGGTCTGCCTGCGCGGCAGGCCGTCGATGGCCTCGACCCAACGCTCGAACCGCAGCTCCATCGCGCCGCGCCCGTGCAGCCAGTCGTACAGCCCCTGCGCGAACCGCTGCGCCCCGTCGTCCGTGCGCAATGCATCGCGCAGCGCCATCTTCTCGAACGAGAACAGCATGCTGTGGCGCGAGCGCTGCTCGACCCGCATCGCGCGCGAGGCCACCTCCATGGCCTGGCCCTCGCGCAGCAGGCGGCGGAAGGTGGCCTTCGGCAGCGCCTCCTGCCAGCGCCGGTGAGACTCGACCTTGTAGTCGCGCTCCCAGTCGAGATAGGTCGGATCGCGGAAGCCGCCGGGAACCTGGCGCAGGAAGCGGCGCCGGCGGCGCGCGGCGCCGGGGCGGGCGGTCTCGTCCTGGTCTGCCTTGGGCGCCATGGGCCCTGTCTAGCATCGCCACGCTCACGGTAGCGTGCAGGCGCCGGGCGCGCCGCCTGCGAGCGATCATCAAACCGGCAAGTCGCCGCTCCGGATTGCGATGGGTCCAAGTCGCGTGCCGTGCAATCATCCCGATTGCCTGCAGCCCGGGCCGCCAACGCGCGCGGCCATCTCCGACAGTCGTCTGCATGGCGCTCACATCGAGGAGAATCCGGATGGACTTCCCGCTGCGCGCGGCCGCCCGCGCCCTTGCGCTCTCGCTGCTGGTCGCCGCCATGCCGCTGTCGGCCCGGCAGGACAGTCCCGTTGCAGGCGCCGCCTCCGCCGAACGACTGGCGCAGGCACTGGTCGCGCAGCTCGACACCGACGAGAAGCTGGCGCAACTGCTCAACACCGCACCGGCCATCCCGCGGCTGGGCGTGCCCGCCTACAACTGGTGGACCGAGTCGCTGCACGGCGCCATGGGCACGCTGCCCACCACCAACTTCCCCGAGCCCATCGGCCTGGCCGCCACCTTCGACGATGCGCTGGTCCAGCGGGTCGCCGGCGTCATCAGCACCGAGGTCCGCGGCCTGCATGCGCTGGCAAGACAGACCGGGCGCACCGGGCGGATCGGCACCGGACTCAACACGTGGTCTCCGAACATCAACATCTTCCGCGATCCGCGCTGGGGTCGGGGCCAGGAAACCTACGGCGAGGACCCGTTCCTCGCCGCGCGCATGGGCGTGGCCTACGTGCGCGGCATGCAGGGCGACCACCCCGAGTGGATCGACGTGGTCGCGACGCCGAAGCACTACGCGGTGCACAGCGGACCCGAATCCACCCGCCACGAGGCCAACGTGTTCGTGTCCCGCCGCGACCTCGAGGACACCTACCTGCCGGCCTTCCGCGCAGCGATCGTGGACGGCGGCGCGGGCTCGGTGATGTGCGCCTACAACCGCGTCGACGGCCAGCCGGCCTGTGCCAGCGACCTGCTGCTGAAGGACATCCTGCGCGACGCCTGGTCGTTCAAGGGCTACGTCGTGTCCGATTGCGACGCGGTCAGCGACATCAGGAAGCACCACCACTTCGCGCCGGATGCGGCTACCGCGGTCGCGTCCGCCATGCGCGCGGGCGTGGACAACGAGTGCAGCGGCGCCACGCTGACCGACACCGATGGCCTGGTCGACCCCTATCGTGACGCGCTGGCACGCGGACTCTTGTCGATGGCCGACATCGACCGCGCCCTGGTGCGCCTGTTCGCCGCGCGCTATCGCACGGGCGATCTCGACGGCCTGCGCCCGCAGTCGACCGCAACGGCCTCGCCCGGCGACGTCGGCGCGGCCGCGCATGGCGAGCTCGCACTGGAGGCGGCCGCGAAGAGCCTGGTGCTGCTGAAGAACAACGGTGTCCTGCCGCTGCGGGAGGATGTGCGCATCGCGGTGGTCGGGCCGCTCGGCGACGCGACCCGCGTGCTGCGCGGCAACTATTCCTCGCCGCAGTCGGCGCCGCCGGTTTCGGTCTACGAGGGCCTGCGGCGCACCATGTCCCGGGCGAAGGTACGGCACGTGCCGTTCGGCGAGACCTATACCGACGGCGATCCGGTGCCCACCAGCGCACTGCGTACGCCGGACGGCGAGCCTGGCCTGCTGGCGCGCTACTACAACGCGGCTGCCGCGCCACCGACACGCTTCGCGCCCGGCGAACTCGATGCGTGGATCCAGCGCACCGGCTTCGAGGCCGATCCGGTCGTGACCCGCATCGAGGCCGACGTGAACTCGCGCAGCCTCGACCTGGCGCAGGTGCGCGACGTGCACCGGGTGGAGTGGACCGGCTACCTGGTGCCGCCGGAGACCGGCATCTACCGCCTCGGCATCGGCGGCTTCAACGGCGAGATGGAGTTCGACGGCAAACCGCTCGTCGACCTGCACGGCGCGTCGTGGAACAGCCTTCCCACGATGAGGACGGTGCGCCTGGAAGGCGGCCGCCGCTATCCGGTGAAAGTGACCACCGAAGCGCGCATCCTCACCGGCATCGGCATGCTCTGGAAGCGGGTGTCGGAGACGCCGCTGGAAGACATGCGCGCCGCGGCCGCCGAAAGCGACGTGCTGGTGGCCGTGGTCGGTCTCACCTCCGACCTGGAGGCCGAGGAAGCGCCGATCGAGGTGCCCGGCTTCAAGGGCGGCGACAAGACCTCGCTCGACCTGCTGGCCGACCAGCAGGCGCTCCTGGAAGCCGCGCGCGCCACCGGCAAGCCGCTGGTCGTCGTGCTGATGAACGGCAGCCAGGTCAACCTGGCCTGGGCGAAGGAACACGCCGACGCGATCATCGAGGCCTGGTATCCGGGCCAGTCGGGCGGCCTGGCGGTGGCGAAGGTGCTCTCGGGCGAGGTCAATCCCGGCGGGCGCCTGCCGCTCACGTTCTACCGCTCGGTGGACGACCTGCCGCCGTTCGGCGACTACGACATGCGCGGCCGCACCTATCGCTACTTCGAGGGCGATCCGGTGTATCCGTTCGGCTACGGACTGAGCTACACCGGGTTCTCGTACGCGCCCTTGCAGGTGCGCCCGGCGCCCGGCGGCGCTTCCGAAGGGCTGCGGGTGCGGACCGAGGTGAGCAACACCGGCGCACGCGCCGGCGACGAGGTCGCCCAGCTGTACCTTGATTTCCCCGACATCGAAGGCCTGCCGCGGATCGCCCTGCGCGGCTTCCGGCGAGTCACGCTGGCACCGGGCGAGCGCCGCACGCTGGAGTTCGACCTCGATCCACGCGACCTGAGCGCCGTCGACGTGGAAGGCGTGCGCCAGGTGATGCCGGGCCGCTACCGGGTCTGGGTGGGCGGCGGCCAGCCGGGGACCGGCGTGGCAGGGCAGGGGGCCGCGTTCGCGGTCGATCGCGCGCGCGCGGTGGCGCGCTGACCCTGGCCGGAGCAACGGCTGGCGCGCTGGGCCGGTCGGGACGGTGCCGCGGTTCCGTACCGCGCGCACCGGTGGCCGGCCGCGTGCCGGCGCGCCCGCTCAGAACCGCTCGCCCACCGGCAGGTAGCGCCAGCAGCCGGACGGCATCTTCGCGAGCGGGATCCTGCCGATGCGGATACGGCGGATCGACACCGCGTGCAGGCCGACCTGGGCGCACATGTCGCGCAACTGCCCCTCACGTACCGCCTTGATCGCGAAGCGCAGCCGGGTCTCGTTCTGCCAGCTGACCTTGCAAGGCGGCAGTTCGCGTCCGCGATAGCGCAGGCCGCGGGCCAGCCGCGCCAGCGTCCAGGCGCCGGCTTCACCGGAGACTTCCACGACGTACTCGTGCTCGATGCTGTCGCCGTCCTCGAGCAGGCGTCTTCGCACGCGGCCGTCCTGGCTGAACACCATCAGGCCGCTGGCCTCACGTTCCAGCGGCACCAGCGGCACCAGGCGCTGGAAATGCTGCTGCAGCAGGCGCACCCCGCTGGCGTCCCCCTCCCAGCGCGTGCGCGGAGCCACCAGCGCCACGGCCGGCTCCGGGCCGTCGATCGCTTCGAGTCCGGCCGGCTTGTGCAGGAGGATCGTCGCAGGCTCATTGGCCTGCAGGTACGCAGTCTCGTCGATTTCCACCGGCTCGTCGGCCACCAGGTAACCGGGCTGCTCGACCACGCGGCCGTCCACCTTCACCCAGCCGCCCTGCACGTACTGTTCGGCTTCGGCGCGCGAACACCGTGCCAGTTCGGCCACGCGCCTGGCCAGTCGGACGGGTTCGGACATGGTCGGCGCCGTGAATCGGGGTGCGCAGTGTATCGTTCGCACACTCTGGCGTGCCGGACGGGCCGCTCGCCGGCCTGTTCCGGCCTGCGTCGACCCGTTTCCGACCGAGGCTCCATGAAAACTCCCGCAGGCCTGCAGGCGCTGATCGACGACGGCGTGATCGACGCGGTGCTGCGTCCGCTCAAGAGCGGCAAGGAGGCGGCCGTGTACGTGGTACGCGCAGGCGCGGACGTCCGCTGCGCCAAGGTGTACAAGGACATGGCGCAACGCAGCTTCCAGCAGCGTGTGCAGTACCAGGAAGGGCGCAAGGTACGCGGCAGCCGCGAGGCCCGCGCGATCGGAAAGGCCACCCGGTACGGGCGCAGGCAGCAGGAGGCGGCGTGGAAGAATGCCGAGGTCGACGCGCTGTACCAGTTGCGCGACGCCGGCGTGCGCGTGCCCGATCCGCATGGCTATTTCCATGGCGTGCTGGTGATGGAACTGGTGGCGGACGCGGCCGGGCACTCGGCGCCGCGACTGGCAGAGGTGGAACCCACCCCGGAGCAGGCGCGCGACTACCATGGCTTCCTGGTACGGCAGGTGGTCAGGATGCTGTGCGCCGGCCTCGTGCATGGCGACCTGTCGCCCTACAACGTGCTGGTGTCCGCGGACGGGCCGGTGGTCATCGACTTCCCGCAGGTGGTCAGCGCCGCCGGCAACAACGCCGCGCGCAGCATGCTGCTGCGGGACGTCAACAACATCACCGCGTTCCTCGGCGGCTGGGCACCCGAACTCCTCGACACCTGGTACGGCGAGGAGATGTGGGCCCTGTTCGAGGCAGGGGAACTGCATCCGGACAGCGTGCTGACCGGCGCGTTCGAACACGACGAATCCGCGCCGGACATCGACGGCGTACGCCACGCGATCAACGATGCGCGCGAGGAAGCGTTGATCCGGCAGCAGGGCAGGGAGGCAGCGGCGGAGGCGGACTAGAGGGGGCCATCGCGCCGGGACGGCTCGCACGGACGTAGACGACCGTGCGGCTGCCTTCCCGCCTTCGAAGTCGCTGTCCGGGCCTCCGCGGGGTGGGAGCGCCCTCCCGGGTGGCGGCTCTGGTGCCGCGACCTGGCCGCGTGGCAGCGGCCGGGCCCCCGCGATGCGTCAGGAGCGCTTGCGCTCCAGCATGCCGTGCATCTTCAGCCAGCTCACCCATGCTTCGAACCAGCCGGTGCTGGTGGTGTCCTTCGGGTACATGCCGAAGCCGTGACCGCCGCGTTCGTAGTAGTGGAACTCCACCGGACGCCCGGCCTTCTGCCAGCTCTCGATCATGCCGAAGCCGGCATTGGAGAACAGACCGTCGTCGGCGGCGAGCGCGACGAACAGCGGCGGCGCGTCGGCGGGCACCTCCAGCGACGCGATCGGACCGTAGATGTTGCCGATGAATGCGGGTTTCGCGTCCTGCCCGTGCAGGGCGGTGGTCAAGGTCAGCATGGCGCCGGCCGAGAAGCCGATCATGCCGATGCGGTCCGCGTCCACGTTCCATTCGCCAGCACGACTGCGCACCAGGGCGAAGGCGGCGCGGGCGTCGGCCAGCTGCGGCGCGAGCATGGCGGCGGAGTCGCGCGAACCGGGATCGCGCGGCGGGCGGGGCCCTGCCAGCATCTCGCGGATCGAGCGCGCGAAACCCTCGAGGTCTGCCGGGGTCTGGTTCAGCCGGTACTTGAGCACGAACGCGGCGACGCCGCGGTCGGCGAGCGCACGCGCCACGTCCCAGCCCTCGTTCTCCATCGACAGCGAGCGGAACCCGCCGCCCGGCGCCACGATCACCGCCGCGCCCGTCGCCTTGGCGGGGTCGGGCAGGAACGGCGTCAGCGTGGCCTCGGTGACGTTGCGCGCGAACACGCTGCCGTACTGGCGATGCCAGGCTTCGCCCTGCGTCGCGCCGGGCAGCGGGCCGGTGTCCAGCGCGATCGCATCGGGCTGGGCCGGCGTATCGATCGCCGTCATCGTGTCGTCCTGCGCGGACGCGGCGGGCGCGAGTGCCCACAGGAGCGCGAACAGCGCGCTCAATGCGACCCCGCCGCGCGACGAACGGCCCCTGCCTTGCAACTGGCGATGCTTCGATGTCATGGATGTCCTCCCTGGTGCGGCGCGCGGATCTGCGACGCCAGCGGGCGAGCATAGGGCAGGGAAACGGCGTGCCGCCGATGCGATCAGCAACTGGTCCGGCGCGATCATCGATTGGAATCGGCCGATGGCGCAGGCGAAGCGCCCTGCTGTGCTGCAGGATCACGCTTGCCCCGGCCGGCGGACCTGGCCAGGACGATCAGTGTCCTCGTGCGGCGATCCAGCGGTCGAGCTGGTTGGCGAACGCCTGGCGGTCGCGTGCATGGAACACGGCCGGACCCCCTGTCTGCACCCCCGCACCGCGCAGCTCTTCCATGAAACTGCGCATGGACAGGCGTCCGCCGATGGAGTCGGCGGTGTAGCGCTGCCCGCGCGGATCGACGCGGCCGCACCGCGCTCCAGCACGCGTGCCGCGAGCGGGATGTCCTGCGTCACGACCAGGTCGCCCGGCCCCGCGCGTTCGGCGATCAGGTCGTCCGCCGCATCGAACCCGCCCTGGACCTGCAGCGCGTGAACGTGGCGCGATGGCGGCGTGCGCAACCACTGGTTCGCGACCAGCGTGACGGGGACCTGCGCGCGTTCGGCAGCCCGGAACAGGATGTCGCGGATCACGGCGGGGCAGGCGTCGGCGTCCACCCAGACCTGGTCGGCCGGGTCGCATCGTTCATGGATCAGAGCATCGCCAGTTCGACGTTGCCCAGATTGCCACGATACTGGTTGCGCAGGCGCACCTTGCGGGCGAGGTCGGCGATGATGTGGCCGCTGAAGTCCACGCCGGTCAGCTCCTCGGCCATGTTGATGCCGCCGGGCGTGTCCACGTTCACCTCCATCAGCTTGTCGCCGACGATGTCCAGGCCGGCCAGGTACATGCCGTCGTGGATCAGTTTGGGCGCCACCAGCTCGGCCAGGCGCAGGGCGTCGGCATCGGGTTCGGCCAACTCGATCTTGCCGCCGGCGCTGATGTTGCTGCGCGCATCGCCGCTGTCGTTGTAGCGACGGAAACAGGCATAGCGGCCCTCCACCTGCAGCGGGCGCCCGTTGAGGGTGAGCAGGCGCAGGTCGCCGTCGGCGGCCTTGGGCAGGTATTCCTGGGCAATGGCGTAGCCGTCGCGGATCACCGCGTCGATCATCTGGTTGACGTTCGCGCCGCCGTCGCCGTCGACCACGAACACGCCCTGGCCGCCCGAACCCTGCAACGGCTTGATCACCCCGCGCCCGCCCTGGGCGCTGATGAAGGCCTTGATCTCGTCGGCGTCGCGGCTGATGCAGGTCACCGGGCGCACGTCCTCCGGGAAATGCTGGAAGTAGGTCTTGTTGGATGCATCCGTCAGGTGCGTCGGGTCGTTGAGCACGATCACCCCGCGCTTGACCACCAGCTGCGCGAACAGCAGCGCGCTGTTGGGCGCCCAGGGCCGGTCCACGACCTCTTCGGCGGGATCGCTGCGCAGCATCAGCACGTCCAGCTCTTCGACATTGATGCGTTCGACGGTGGCCTCGTCGTCCTGGATCTCGGCCAGCAGGGCGGCATCGTCCGCATAGTCCTCGCCCTGCGGCACGTGCGCCTTGGCGCGAACCACGCCATCCTGGTCGTAGATGAAGCCTTCAAGGCCGATCAGGGCGACCGAATGACCCAGCGCCAACGCCCTGCGCGCCAGCCGGATGGTGGTGTAGTTGTCCTGTTCGGTGGCGACGTCGTTGACGACGAAGCCCAGGCGCAGGCGTTGCTCGTTCATGCTTGCGGGTCCTGGATGGGGAGTGGATCTGGGTGGGCATGGTGCAGGTGCGCCACGTCGAGACCGCGGCAACGTCCCAGGGCCCGTTCGAAGCCGCTGGCGCGGACGTAGCGGGGCAGCAGCGCCGGCGGCGCGACCCAGCCCTCGTCCGCCAGTGCGGCCAGTACGTCGCGGTGGGCCAGCGCGAACTTGCCGCGGAACAGGAACTCGTAGTCTCCGCCGTCGCGCAGGTCGGCCAGGAGGTCCCGCAGGCCGCGCAGGTACACCGCGTCCTTGGTCAGCCCGCCGCCGCGAAGCGCGCGCACCGCGACGTCGAAGGCATCGTCGGTGGCAAAACCGTGAGCGTCGTGCAGGCAGGAGAAGATCTCCGGGATGCCGTGGTGGTGGATCGCCATGTCGGCCGCCACCACGCGCGCGGCGAGGATGCGCAGGCGCTCCCCCGGCAGGTATCCGGCGAGATACTCGGCCAGCACGCCCAGGCCCTCCTGCAGCGGGTCGTACTGCGCCAGGCCGACGGCCAGCTGCCGCAGCGGCTGGCGCGTGCCGTTGTAGTGGGTGATCACATGCGTGCCCACCTCGTGCTGCACCAGCGGCTGGAGGCGCGCCTGGGGCAGGCGCAGGTCGGCATCGAGATACAGGCGGCCATGCGAGACCATCATCAGCGAGCCCACGTCGGCGTTGACCGTCACCTGGAGATCGAAGTCGGGCGCCCGCTCGCGATACCAGGCCACTTCCTCCTCGACCGCGGTCACCACCGCGTCCACGCCGATGTCCGCTTCGAGCGGCTCGCCCGGCCGGACGCCGGCCAGGATGTCGCGCGCGAGGTCCAGCAGGTCGGGCTCGACGGAGCCGAACAGTTCGATGCTGGCACCGATGAATCCCTCGGTCCCCCTCAGCCTGACCAGTTCGATCGTGCGCGCCAGATCGACCTGCTTCTCCCCGAGCACCTGCGCCAGCGGCGGCGACTCGATCCGGTCCACCGGCAGGGCCAGCAGGCGCCGGCGCAACTGCTCCAGATCCACGACCGGCTCGGAGTAGCGCAGCGCCGACACCCGGGTGCGGCCGCTGGCGTCGAACTCCTCCCACAGTGCGTCGGTCCCGAGCGGGTTGAGCGCCAGCAGCCAGTCGAGTTCGGCGTCGATCGCCAGCAGGGCCGCATCGACATCGGCTGCCACCGGGGGCAGGGCACGCAGAGGCGGCTGCGACGACTGCACTCAGCCCCGCCTGCGGAAGGCCGGGCGCACTGCCGAGACGGCCGCGTGCAGGCCCCGGGCCAGGGCATGCAGTTCGGCGATGTCGGCATGGCCGGTCCACTCGTCCATGAAGATCTTCTTGTACTCGGGCGAGATCGTGCACACGCGTGCGCCCCACCGGGCGAACACCCACTCCGGGAAATGCCCGCCCGTGGGAAAGCGCACGTTCGCGCGCACGTCCGGCGTGCGTCCCGCGATGGGGACGCCGCGCAGCGCCTGGGCGAAGCGCTCGGTCACCTCGCCCCACCGGTCGGGGTCGGCCGTGGTGAGGCCCAGTTCGATGTCCGGATTCTCCGACTGCGGCGCGGCGTCGGCGGTCGCGCCGTCGCGGCGGTGGTTGTAGCTGTGCAGGTCGACAAGCAGTACCGACTCCCATCGTTCGAGCAGGCGGTCCACCAGCTCGGCGAACATGGCGTAGAAGCGGTCCCAGCGCTCGAGCGAACGCGCGATTTCAGCCTCGGGCAGCGGCGACCGCCAGACCTCCAGGCCCCAGCAATGCTCCGGCCTGGCATACACCGCCAGCTCGCGCGGCCGGTTGAGGTCGACCTCGAAGCGGGATACCGGCACGCGAATGCGCACGTCGCCCACCGCAGTGAGCAGTCCGGTCAGCGGATCTTCCTCGCGCATCCGATCCTCGCGCGGCAGGGCCAGCAGCGGCTGCAACGAAGGCCGGATGCTGTGGCCGTCGTGGATCGCGGTCGCGATGACCGGGCCGTCGGCGAGCGTGATGTCCCAGTCGCCGGGCCGCGCGGTCGGCACGAGTTGTGGGCGCGTTTCGAACCAGCCCCGCGCCGGGGCGTTTCCCTCGGGTGCCATCATGGTGGGCAATGCTCGCAATCGCCCAATGATCGGCCCGTGAGGGGCTTGAACGGACCATGAAGCCGGGCGCGGAAACCGGCACCTGCAGCGTCTCAGCCGTCCTTGTGATGGCCCGTGATCGAAGCCGCCATGCGCACCGCACGTTCGAAGTTCGACGCCATGTGCGGTGCGGCCGGTCCCTCGTCCAGGCCCATCCTCACGATCACCCGGTTGGGCTGCTCCTGCAGGCCAGAGACGATCAGGACGATGCCGCGGCGATGGCAACGCTCGGCCAGCTTCTTCAGCGCGTGGACGCCGCTGGCGTCGATGACCGGCACCAGGCGCATGCGCAGGATCAGGACCTTCGGCGGTTCGAAGAACTGGTCGAGCAGGTTGTCCAGGCGGTTGGCGGCGCCAAAGAACAGCGGGCCACCGATCTGGTAGGCCTCGACGCCCGCCGGCAGGCTGGCGCGCTGGTCGACGTCCTCGCCAGCCGCGCCCGGCACGAGGTCGTCGTCGACCATGCGCACGCCCGAGCTCACCTCCACCGCCTCGGCCATCCGGAACATGAAGACGAAGGCGGCGAGCACGATGCCAGCCTGGATCGCCAGCGTCAGGTCGAACAGCACGGTCAGCAGGAAGGTGAGCAGCAGCACGAGCCGGTCGCCCCAGGGCGCCGACATGGTGTTGCGGAAGTTCTCCGCCTCGCTCATGTTCCAGGCCACCACCAGCAGCACGGCGGCCAGCGCGGCAAGCGGGACGTAGCGCATGAGCGGCGCCAGCAGCAGCATGAACAGCAGCAGAAACCCGGCGTGCAGCATGCCGGCCACGGGCGTGCGTCCGCCCGAGCGGATGTTGGTGGCGGTGCGAGCGATCGCGCCGGTCGCCGGCAGGCCGCCGAACAGGGCGGAGCCGACGTTGGCCACGCCCTGCGCGACCAGTTCACCGTTGGAACGGTGCCGCGAGCCGGTCATGCCATCGGCGACCACCGCCGAGAGCAGCGACTCGACGCCGGCCAGGAAGGCGATAGTGAAGGCGCTGGGCAGCAGTTCGAGGGTGCGTTCTACGGGGATATGCGGGAAATCGAACACCGGCAGCGAGGACGGCAGGTCGCCGAAGCGGCTGCCGATCGTCTCGGCGGGCAGGCCCAGCGCGGCAGCCGCCAGGGTGCAGATACACAGGGCGATGAGGAAGCCCGGCCACTTCGGCCTGCGCCGGCGCAGGCCGACGATGACGGCCAGGCCAAGCACCGTGAGCGCCACGGCGGCCGGCTGCGTGGTCGCGAGATGGGCGGCGTATGCGCTCCAGCGCTCGAAGAACTCGGCCGGCACCTCGTCCATGCCCAGCCCCAGCGCATCCTTCACCTGGCTGGAGAAGATGCTCACGGCGATACCGGCGGTGAACCCGGTGATCACAGGCTGCGGCATGTACTTCATCAGTGTGCCCAGCCGCAGCAGCCCCGCGGCGATGAGCATGAATCCGGCCATCAGCGTGCACAGGATCAGGCCGCCGTAACCGAACTTCTGGATGACCACGAACACGACCGGGATGAACGCGGCGGTCGGCCCGCCGATCTGCACACGCGACCCGCCGAGGAACGAGATCAGGAAGCCGGCGATGATCGCCGTGTGCAGGCCCTTCTCGGGCGTGGTGCCCGAGGCGATCGCCAGGGCCATGGCCAGCGGCAGCGCAACCACGGCGACGGTGAGACCGGCCATCGCGTCGGCCTTGAAGGCCTGGACGCCGTAACCCTCCCTGATCACCGTGAGCAGCTTGGGCTCGAACATCCGCAGGTACTGGCGGCGATCGAAGCTGGCCATGGTTCAGTT
Source organism: Pseudomonadota bacterium (assembly GCA_023444765.1). Lineage (GTDB taxonomy): Bacteria > Pseudomonadota > Gammaproteobacteria > Xanthomonadales > Xanthomonadaceae > Luteimonas. Next base: position 16,973 of record JAEXLY010000341.1, read on the forward strand.
CCCCGGAAGCGCCTTGAGCCGCACGCCGCGACCTTGCCCGGTACTGGGCTGGCCGTTGCCGATCAGTTCCACGCCGCACGCCTCCAGCGCATCCACCACCTTGGTGAGGGTGCCGACGACGCCACGCACCGTGCCCTCGCTGGCCTCCATGCGCTGGATGGTGGGCAGCGACACCCCGGCCAACTCGGCCAGGCGGCGCTGGTCGATGCCGAGCAGGGCGCGGGCGGCGCGGAGTTGGGGCGCGGTGATCATGTGCGTCTCGCCAATGGTACGCGTAGAGCATGCAGGTCCACGCCATGATAAAGCAATTTCAGAACATTATTGGTGATGTTCCATGCATCATATGGTGGACGCAAAGGCGCACCGTTCCGCCTCACGCAGCCGCCACGGCGCTTGTCGCAAGGTGGCATGCCCGCCCGGGACACGAAGGAACCGCAATGGCGACTCGCGACATCCTCAGGACGCTGCAGGCCGAGCACGACGCCCTGCGCGACCTGTTCGAGGAAATGGAAACCACGACGGACCGCGCGTCCAAGAAGCGCGCGACGCTGCTGGCCAGGATCAAGGAGAACCTGCTGCCGCACGCCAAGTGGGAGGAGCAGGTGTTCTATCCGATGTTCGCCGAGCGCGCCGATCGGGACGGCCTGAAGACGCACGCCGAAGCGATCGAGGAGCATCGCGCGGTGGAGAACACGGTGCTGCCCGACGTACAGGCGGCCGAAGTGGCCACGCCCCAGTTCGCCGGCAGGGTCAAGGTGTTCGGCGAGATGATCGACCATCATGCGAAGGAAGAGGAATCGACCATGTTCCGCATGGCGCGCAAGTTCTTCAGCGCGAAGGAACGCGCGGAACTGGATGGCGCCTACGAGGCGGGGACGGCCGCGCCGGCCGCCCGGGCGGCCATCCTGGCAGCCGAGGCGAAGACGGGCGCCAAGGCGACCCTGCGAAAGGTGACACGGCGCAGGTAGGCGGCGCTCCGCCAGGTCAGCGACCCGTCGGCGCCGGCAGCGCCGGATCGACATCCCCGGCGAGCGTCCACACCACGCGGGTGCCCGCCGGATCCCGGCTGAGGTGGAAGTAGGCGGGAACTCCAGGCAGGAAAGATCCCGCCCCCACGTCGCTTCCATCCGGTTGTGCGTGCGGAAGCAGATACAGCCCCTCGGCGCGGATCGTCCGACGCGCGCCCGCACCCGCCAGGTCGCCGATGTCGGCAATGCGGCCACCGCGCTCCAGCAGCGGCTGCTCGAAATCGACCATGACATCGGCCCGCACCGGCGGTTGCCCCGGCAATACCAGGGTCGCGCCGCTGACCAGGAGGTCGGGCCACACCTTGCCGTTCTCGGGCAGTTCCTCGTAGTGCTCGAGCGGAAGCCCGGCATGCGCGCCCGTCGCGATCGCATCGAGCGCGCCCAGCAGCGCCAGGAAGTTGAGCCTGCGCAGGCGCTGCTTCTGCACATCGCCCTCGATCCCCCCCGATTCGATCAGCAGCGTCGACACCCCGGCGCCGGCGGTGAGATCGCCGAACGCCCGCGGATTGTAGGTATCGTCCCACCTGGCGATGTGCCCCCCGACGTACGGTTCCAGCACCGCGCGCACCGCCACCGCCACTTCCATGGCCCGCGCGCGGGCCGGCTCCACGTCGCGTCCGGCGTTCGGTGCGGGCGCGAGCAGGGCGATCGCGGTACCGCGTCCGGACGTCCCCACCCGGTACCCGACGCGCTGGTCGTGCAGGTTGAAGCCGAAGTCGGGCCGCACCCGTTCGCGCAGGTCGTGCAGCGCCCGGGCCTCGGGCGACGAGAGCGCGCGCGCATCGCGGTTGATGTCGATGCCCTGCGCATTGCGGCGCTGGAAGCGCGCGGCACCATCGGGATTGACGATGGGCAGGACATGCAGCCTGGTGGCCCGGTGCAACCGCAGTACCAGCGGATGGCGCGGATGCGTGGCGAGGAACGCGAACAGGTCGGCCAGCGCCATGGATGCGGTGCTCTCGTCGCCATGCATCTGCGACCAGAGCAGGATCGACGTCTCGCCGTTGCCCCAGGACACGTGCCGCAGCGCCCGGCCTTCGACGCTCCGACCGACCTCTTCGAGCCGGAACTGGCGCCCGGTGACGAGGGGCAGGGCGATCTCCCACCAGTGCTCGGGCTGGAACCGGCGATCCTCAAGACCCGCGACCCGGATCCGCGTGGCGTACAGCGTGTCCACCTCTTCGAGCCAGTCCGGCGGCGCGGGCAGTGGCGCGCCGGCGGGCGGCATTCCGCAGGCGGGCGCCGCCAGCTGGCCGGCAAGGAGCAGGACGTACAACAACAGGGCAGGGGCGCGCATGCGCGAGGACTCCGGCATTGGCAGGCCATGCTCCGGGCCGGCCCGATGGATGTCAACGCGCTGGCTCGCGCTCGATCCTGGCCACACGGCGATGGCGCTGCCGCAACATGACGGGGCCGCGTCACGCGGCCCGCACGGACGGGACAGCGCGTGTTCAGTCGCTGCGCCGGCAGACCGATGCCGGCGTCTAGTTCTGCACCGGCTCCTGCGCAGCCGCCTTGGCTTCGCGTTCGGCGCGTTTTTTCGCGTCTTTCTCGTCCTGCTTCTTCTTCTTGGCCAGCTCGCGCTGGCGCTTTTCGAATGAATAGTTGGGCTTGGCCACGGGGTCTCCAGGGTCATCAGGACCCCCAGTGTCTCATTTCGCGCGCGCGAGGTCGCGTGCGCCCACACGCGCCCTTGGCGCGCATCCCGGTAGCTTGGGTTGCACCGGATCCCGGACCCACGACGATGCCAGGAGCGAGTACCAAATGAGATCGTGCGCTGTCGCCCGCATGTACACAGGCGCCACCACCGCCGCATCCGCGGACATGGACGCGGACGCGGAAGAAGGTCCGCTGTCCGCGAGCTTCCGCGCGTTCCTCGGCGATCACGCGTTTCCCTGCGTCGGCGCCAAGGCGGCGCTGGCACGGGGTGCGCTCGCCATCCACGAGTTTGCTGCGCTGGGAGACCGTCGCAACGATGCGTCCCTGCTGGACCGCCTCGAAGCCTTCGGCGCGATGCTGGGGGACCTCGAGACGCAGGACACGACGCTGCATTCTTTCGCTGCGATCTTCCGCGGGCCCCGGGACACCGACGAGCATCGTTTCGAAGCGCTGCTGTGGTCGCAGCTGCAGCGGCTGCACGACCTCGATGCGCGGCGCGGCGGGCACTGGGCCAGCGACGTCAGCGCCGACCCCGAGGATCCGGCCTTCAGCCTCAGCCTCGGCGGACACCCCTTCTTCGTCATCGGACTGCATCCGGGCGCTTCGCGGAGGGCGCGGCGGTTCGAAGCACCAGTCCTGGTGTTCAACTCGCACCGGCAGTTCGACCTGCTGCGCGCGGATGGGCGTTACGCGAAGATGCAGAAGGCCACGCGGACACGGGACCTGGCGCTGCAGGGATCGCTCAATCCGAACCTGGCAGACTTCGGCGTGGCCAGCGAGGCGCGCCAGTACAGTGGCCGGGCGGTCGAGCCGGAATGGCGTTGCCCGCTGCGGGTGAGGCGTTCGCGATGAATGCGCAGACATCCGGGGTGCCGCCGGTGACGGCCGGGTTCGAGCGGATCCCGCCGTGCTCGGGCCGCGCCATCGAACTCGACCTGGGCGACGAACTGGTCGTGCTGGATCCCATGGGCCAGCAGGTCAGCGACCTGACGGCGTTCGCGCGCGAAGACATGGCCGAGTATCTTTCCTCGGGGCGCTCGATCGACTACGCGTCCAGACTGTGGCTGAGCACCGGCGACGTGCTGTACTCGAACAGGAGCCGGGCGATGTTCACCATCGTCGAGGACACCTGCGGGCGACACGATTTCACCCTGACGCCCTGTTCGAAGCGCATGTTCGAACTGCTCTACGGTGAGACCGAAGGCCGGCCCGGCTGCGAAGGCAACCTGGCCAGCGCGCTTGCGCCCTACGGCATCTCCATCGACCGGATTCCGATCGCGTTCAATATCTTCATGCATGTTACGGTGGACGGCAGCACCGGTGCGATCTCGGTCCAGCCGCCACTGTCCCGTGCAGGTGACTTCATCCGGCTGCGGGCCCAGATGCCGCTGGTGGTGGCGATGACCGCATGCTCGGCGGGACAGTCCAACAACTTCAGCTACAAGCCGATCGATTTCAGGATCGAGCGCGCGCATCTGCCCGGCTGACAGGCGCCCCGGCGGAACGCTGCGGCGGGCAGGCGGGACGCTCCGGTCACGCTGCAGCCGCTAGTGTGTGGCCCTAGAACCGGAAGTGGAGTGGAGATGGGACTGCTGATCGACGGCCACTGGCACGACGCGTGGTACGACACCAGCGATGGCGAGTTCAAGCGGGAGGAAGCGAAGTTCCGCGACTGGCTGACCGCGGACGGCAGCTCCGGTCCCGACGGGCAGCGTGGCCACCGTGCCGAGCCGGGCCGCTACCGCCTCTACGTCAGCTACGCCTGCCCCTGGGCCAACCGCACGCTCATCGTGCGTGCGTTGAAGGGCCTGGAGGAACTGGTGCCGGTGTCGGTGGTGCACTGGCGCATGCGCGAGCACGGCTGGACCTTCGAAGCGGGCCCGGGCGTCACGGCCGATCCGGTGATGGATGCCCGGTACCTGCACCAGCTCTACACGCGTGCCAGGCCCGGCATGAGCGGACGGGTCACCGTTCCGCTGCTCTGGGACCAGTCCACCGGCACGATCGTGAGCAACGAGTCCTCCGAGATCATCCGCATGTTCAACCGCGCCTACGACGCCCTCGGAGCGAAGCCCGGCGACTACTATCCGCCGCCGCTGCGCGAGCGGATCGACGAACTCAACGCGCGCGTGTATGCCGATGTCAACAATGGCGTGTACCGCGCCGGCTTCGCGACCACGCAGTCGGCCTACGAGGAAGCCGTGGTGCCGCTGTTCGAGGCCCTGGACTGGCTGGAGGACCTGCTGTCGGATGAGGAATGGCTGGTCGGAGGTAGGATGACGGAAGCCGACATCCGTCTGTTCACGACCCTGGTGCGTTTCGACGCCGTCTACCACGGGCACTTCAAATGCAACCTGCGCCGCATCGCCGACTACCCGGCGCTGAGCGGCCTGCTCGGGCGGATGATGGCCATTCCGGAGGTCGCGGGCACGATCCGGCTGGACCATATCAAGCGTCATTACTACGAGAGCCACCGCCACATCAATCCGACCGGCGTGGTGCCGATCGGGCCAGCCGATCCGTTTCCTGGCGCACGGCGGTCCTGACCAGGTCCCGCGTGTCGGCCGCCGGGACGCGCGCCGGATCCGCGGCAGGGCAGGGCTGGCGCCGCCCGATTGTCGGTGCTGCGCACGCTCGCTACCCTGTCACGGACATTCCGATCGGGCGACCGCATGCGCAGGAGAGAGTTCCTCGGCACCACGGCACTGGCGGCGCTGGCCTCGTCGATCCCGGCCGGCGCGACGAGGCGGACCGATCTCCCGTCCCGGGTGCTGCCGCGGCCGCTGTCCAGGGGCGACACCATCGCCCTGGTGAGTCCGTCGGCCGCGACCGACGAACGCATCGACCTGCAACTCTCGCGCGAGGTGATGGAGGCGCTCGGCTTCCGGGTGAAGCCCGGGCGATATCACGACTCGCGCCGCGGACACCTGGCTGGCAGCGACGAACAACGGGCCGCCGATCTCAATGCGGCGTTTGCCGACGACGATGTCAGGGCGGTGGTCTGCGTGCGCGGCGGATCGGGCGCGGCACGACTGCTGCCGCTGCTCGATTACGACCTCATCCGCGCCAAGCCCAAGGTCCTGCTGGGCTATTCCGACATTACCGCCCTGCACAACGCCCTGCTGGCGCGCGCGGGGCTGGTCACCTTCCACGGGCCCAACGCGACCGGCAGCTGGAACCGCTTCAACGCCGACCAGTTCGACCGCGTGTTCTTCCGGCGCGAGGCGATGGAGTACCGCAACGTGGCGGACGCCGGCGATGAACTGGTGCCGCGCCGCAACCGCACCCTCGCCATCACCGGCGGCAAGGCCCGTGGCGAACTGGTGGGCGGCAACCTCACGGTGCTGACCGCGCTGGCCGGGTCGCCTTATCTCCCGGACTTCGGCGGAAAGATCCTGTTCCTCGAGGACGTGGCCGAAGCGCCTTACCGCATCGACCGCATGCTGACCACGCTCAGGCTGATGGGGGCTCTCGACCGGATCGCCGGCTTCATCTTCGGCGAATGCACCGACTGCGACCCCGGCGACGGTTACGGGTCGCTCACGCTCGACCAGATCTTCGACGACCACATCAGGCCGCTTGGCGTCCCGGCCTACCGTGGCGCCATGATCGGCCATATCCGCCAGCAGTTCATCGTGCCGGTCGGCGGAAGCGTCGAGATGGATGCCGACGCGGGCAGCTTCCGCCTGCTCGGCCCGGTGTTCCAGTCCTGAACAACGCTGCCGCGCAACGGCATCCGGCGCCGTCATGCGAGGTGGCCCGGACCTGATCCCGCGCACGATGCGGCGTGGACCCTCCTGGTCGGACGCGTACACCCGGGCCATCGCGCGACGACCGCAGCCGCCATGCGCGAGTGGGTTCCCGCGGCCGGCGACGTGGCCGCCGTGTGCGCCAGCGGAAGGATCGCCAGCACGGTCCCGAAGTGCTCATGGAACGGCTGTTGGCCGCCTGGCGCGGCACGGCCAGGCATGTCTTCATCGGAACCCGGCTGTTCGGGAAGGCATCTCGCCGCCGGGGCCGGGGGGCGGCATCGTTGCGCCATGTCATCGGCAAGGCCGCGGAAGAAGTCCGGTCGCGGCGGCAGTGGCCGAGCCGGCGTGGGCGCGTCGCCATACGCGTGGCGAGCCC
>JAEXLY010000344.1 GCA_023444765.1 Pseudomonadota bacterium
AGACCAAGGAGCGGTTGAGTTCGCGCCAGGCCGCGGGCTTCGTCGAGGGCGCCGCGCACGATGCCTTCAGCCTGTGGCTGAACCAGCACGTGGACCTGGGCGAGAAGATCGCCCAGCTGGCGATCGAGCGCGCCAGCGCGCGGCTCAAGACCGAGAAGCAGATCGTCCGCAAGAAGGTCACCCAGGGCCCTGCCCTGCCCGGCAAGCTGGCCGACTGCATCAGCCAGGACCTCTCGCGCACCGAGCTGTTCCTGGTGGAAGGCGACTCGGCCGGCGGCAGCGCCAAGCAGGCGCGAGACAAGGACTTCCAGGCGATCCTGCCGCTGCGCGGCAAGATCCTCAACACCTGGGAAGTGGCCTCCGGCGGCGTGCTGGCCTCGCAGGAAGTGCACGACCTGGCCGTGGCGATCGGCTGCGACCCGGGCAAGGACGACATCTCCGGCCTGCGCTACGGCAAGGTGGTAATCCTGGCCGACGCCGACTCCGACGGCCTGCACATCGCCACCCTGCTCTCGGCACTGTTCCTGAAGCACTTCCCGGCCCTGGTGCGCGCCGGCCATATCTTCGTGGCGATGCCGCCGCTGTTCCGCGTGGACGTGGGCAAGCAGGTGTTCTACGCGCTGGACGAGGAAGAAAAGCGCCTGCTGGTGGAGAAGATCGAGCGCGAGAAGCTCAAGGGCCAGGTCAACGTGACCCGGTTCAAGGGCCTGGGCGAAATGAATCCCTCGCAGCTGCGCGAATCCACGATCCATCCCGACACGCGGCGCCTGGTGCAGCTGACGGTGGACGACGACGTCGAGACGCGCGGGCTGATGGACATGCTGCTGGCCAAGAAGCGGGCCTCGGACCGGAAGGCGTGGCTGGAGCAGAAGGGCGACCTGGCGACGCTCGAGGTCTGACGCAAGCGGTTCCCTCACGTTAGCCGTGGCGACGGCCTCCTTTATCCTCGAGACGTTGGGACTCAGGCAGCGCGGCTGGGGCAGAAGGGTGGCCTGGCAACGCTGGAAGTCCGAGCCGGTCTCTTCACTGATGCCGGCGGTGGCGACGGCCTCAGCGGTGTCGCGCCGGATTGATCCTGGCAGCGCGGCTTCGGAAGGGCCGCGCCGCGACCGGCAGGCCTTTGCGGCGAATGTCCCCCGGCTGACGCCTTCGGCGACAGCCTCCTCCTTGATTTCGCCGCAAAGTCCTCCCGCCCGCGACACGGCTCGCCTGCCCTGGTTCGTACGCTTTGGTCGTTCCGCCTTGGGTCATACGCCCTGATTCGCCCGCCTTGATTCACGTCCGCTGTTTCCGCCGGTCGGCACTGTCGTTGCTCTCGCGCGTCCAGCCGTGCGGCTCGCCGGCTCGGTCGGATGGCTCGGCCGCAACCTGTCCAAGGAAGGCCCGAACAACTGTCATTTCGAGTACAGCGGGAAATCTGTTTGCCGGATTTTCCGGGATCCCCACTGCGTTCGGAACGACAATGCCGCGTTCATCAGACCCTGGCCCGGCTGCCCCGCACGAACAGCCCGGTTCTCGAACGTCCTGAAGCGACGCTCCGCCCTCTGCCTTCCATGACGACGCGGAATGTATCCACGCGGGTACGGGTCCCCCTGGGCACGAAATCAAGGAGGAGGCGTTGGCCGCAGGCCGACGCCGGGGGACATTCGTACCCAGGGGGACCCGTGCCCGGCGCCACGCAGCAACCCTGCTGGTGCTCTTCCAGGCGTGCCCGACTCTCCAACGCCGCCTGGCTCCCGCCCATGCCGGCCAGCGCCCGAGCTTGCGCTACTCCGGAGCCGCAGCGCGCCACTGCATGACGGTGCCATCCTTCCGGTCCGGCTGCGTGCCGGGACGGTCGGCGCCATAGGGCTCACCGCTGCCCGGCAGGATGCCGAGGTAGCGATGGGTCTTCATCGACAGCAGCATGAACTCGCCGCGCAGCAGGTCCTGCCACATGAAGCGGCTGTCGACCGGATGCTCGGGCAGCAGGCGCACGTCGGCGGACAGGCCGATCCCGACCACGGTGAGAAAACCGCTGCCATCCATCGCCTCCAGGGCCACCTGGCCGGCGCCACGGTCGTGGACGCGGAAGCGGGCCGCAGACGACCTCGCGCCTTCCGCATCGGCCGCCAGCGGATGCACCACGCCGAGCCTGTGCACAGCTGCCACGCTGCCGTCGCCGAGATTCTCGAGCGCCACCACCTGTCCCAGCGGGATGTTGCGCGAGCGATCGGCCAGCGGCTCGACCAGGTCGAAGCGGTCGAAGTCGGCGTGACCGCCCTCGCGGCCCGCGGTGTTGTAGGCGAACAGCGCGTAGCGCGAACCCTGGAAGGTCTTGAGCTGGTAAGGCAGGCGCACCGGCCCACCGATGTCGTGGAACTGGCTCCCGTCCAGGCTCCAGGAAAACCAGGCCAGGTCCTCGTCGTGGTCGCCGCGCACGCGCAGGTGGATCCGATCCTGCGGCAGCGGCACGTCGACCCGGCGGTCCTCCGCCTGCGAGTACCAGCGCAGCATGCGCCGCCCGTCCTCCCGCACTACCGCCAGCCAGGCGGCCGGCATGTTGAGCAGGCCGAGACCGGCGACATCGCCCGGCTGCAGCCCCGATGCATCCAGCACCACGGTCGCCGTGGCCTCCGGGCCCATCACCCGCTGGGTGAGGGTATTGCGCGCATGCAGGAAGCCTTCGGCCGGGAGCGCATGCAGGCGCAGGTGGCCGGGGCGTTCGCCCAGCGACCACTTGCCGTCCAGCGGCTGGTGGTTCCACTGCCACACCGGCTGCAGCCGCGCCGCGGAGAAATCGTCGCTGCGCGCATAGGGCGCGTGTGGCGGCACATGCGCATCCATTCCGGGCTTGGTCCAGGTGCGCGGCGATCGCCCGAGATTGCCCGGCAGGCCGAAGTACGGCCAGCCCTCGTACCAGGTGACCGGCGAGAGGAAGGTGGTCCGGCCGATGGACTTGAGGTCCATCATCGAGAAGCCCCACCAGCTGCCGTCCGGCGCCTGGACGATCCCGCCCTGGTGCAGCGGCACCGCGCCGAGTGCGTTGTCGCCCGGCTTGCTGTGCGAGAACGCCGCGCCGTCGGCCGGGATCGGTGAACGCTGCCCGATGCTGTCCTCCCACCAGCCACGCTGGAAGCCCATGCTCTCGCTGGCGCTGATCGCTACCGTCTCCCAGGGGCCGTCCAGTCGGTCCGCGCGAGCGGCCTGCATCCGCCCCACCGGCGCGTAGTTGGCGCTGATGATGTAGTAGCGTCCGTCCACCTTGTAGACGTGGTGGCCCTCGCCCATGCCATTGCCGGCCGGAATGAGCACCCGTTCACTGCCCTCGACCACGCCGGACAGGTCCGGCTTGAGCTCGATGAGCCGCACTTCGTTGTAACCGAACACCACCCACACGCGCCCGTCGTCGTCGAACAGCACCGACAGGTCGTGCAGGTTGCGGTCGATCACCGAGTGCGTCCAGGGCCCGGCCGGATCGGTGGCAGTGAACACATGCAGACCGCGCTCGTTGATATTGGCGAAGATCTGGAAACGGCCGGCGTGGTGGCGCAGCACCGGCGCCCAGATGCCCTGGCCATACATGTCCTTCCCGTCCTCGAGCCGGTACTCGGGCCCGTCGGGGAACGCGGGCATGGCGTAGGAGACGAACTCCCAGTTCACCAGGTCGCGCGACCGCAGCACGGGCAGGCCCGGCACCGCGTGCATGGTGGTGCTGGTCATGTAAAACCAGTCGTCGACCCGGATCAGGTCCGGGTCGGAAAACTCGTCGTAGAAGATCGGATTGGTGTAGGTGCCGTTGCCGTTGTCCGCGCTCCAGGTGGCAGGTGTGGCGGCCGCCAGGGGCATCCACAGCAGCAACGACAACAGCAGTGCCGCAGCGCGGCGCTTCACGGGAGGCCTGCGAGCACGGGCCATCGCCGCCGGACACTGCGGGGCCGCCGCCGGGCGGGTCGGCTCGATGACGGGCACCCGATCCATGCGTCAGCCCGCTCGCCGCGCCAGCAGCCGCTGCAGCAGGCAGAACGCCAGCAACAGCACGCCGATGGCGATGCGCGTCCACCACGAACTCAGGGTGCCGTCGAACACGATCAGGGTCTGGATCAGGCCCAGCACCAGCACGCCGAACACCGTGCCCAGCACGTAGCCGCTGCCGCCGGCCAGCAGGGTGCCGCCGATCACCACGGCGGCGATCGCGTCCAGCTCCAGTCCCATCGCGTGGAGGCTGTAGCCGCTGAGCATGTAGAACGTGTACACCACGCCGCCCAGCGCCGAGCAGAAGCCGCTCAGTGCGTAGACCTGCACCAGGGTGCGGTCGACGGGCAGGCCCATCAGCCGCGCCGAGGCTTCGCTGCCGCCGATCGCGTACACGCTGCGGCCGAACCGGCTCCTACCGGCCAGCAGCGCGCCGGCCACGACCACCACCAGCGCGATCACGGCGCCCGCCGACAGCGAGGCGCCGCCGCCCACCGGGATGCGCAGGCTGGCGACGGCGACATGGAAGGCATGGTCGATGCCGATCGATTCCACGCTCACCAGCGTCGCCGCGCCGCGCGCCAGGAACATGCCCGCCAGCGTGACCACGAACGGCTGCAGCCGGTAGCGCTGGATCAGCACCCCCATCAGCGCGCCGAACGCGGTGCCCAGCGCCAGCACCATGGCGATCGCGGGCAGCGGATGCCAGCCATGCTGTTGCACCAGGCTGGCCAGCAGCACCGTGCTGAAGGCGACGACCGCACCCACCGACAGGTCGATGCCGCCGGTGAGGATCACGAAGGTCATGCCGACCGCGACCACCAGCAGGAAGCCGTTGTCGATGAACAGGTTGAGGAAGACCTGCGGACGCAGGAACCCGTCGTAGAGCGCGCCGCCGGCGATCGACATGCCGGCGAACAGGGCGATGGTCGCCGCCAGCGACACCAGCCGCGGATCGCGCCGCAGCCGTCCGAGGCCGCCCGGCCCCAGCATCGCGCGCAGCGGCACCGCGCTCACGCGCGACCCCCGGCCGGGCGCGTCACCAGCGCCCGCAGCTGGCGGCGGAAGTCGGGCGACTGCAGCAGCAGCACCGCCAGCACCAGCAGCGCCTTGACCACCAGGTTGACCTGCGGCGGCACGCCGATGGCGTAGATGGTGGTGGTCAGGGTCTGGATGATCAGCGCGCCGACGAGGCTGCCGGCCAGGCTGAAGCGGCCCCCGGCGAGCGCGGTGCCGCCCAGGGCGACGGCCAGGATCGCATCGAGCTCCAGCAGCTGGCCGGCGTTGTTGGCATCGGCGCTGGCCACGTTGGAGCTGACCAGCAGACCGGCCAGGCCGGCGCAGAAGCCGCTGAACACGTACAGCCACAGCGTGATCGCGCGCGCGCGCACGCCGGCCACATGCGCGGCCAAGGGGTTGTGGCCGATGGCGCGGACGAACAGGCCCAGCGCGGTGCGGTCGAGCAGCAGCTTGAGTGCGACGAACAGCGCGGTCACCACGAACAGCGCGAACGGCAGCCCGAACAGGAAGCCGCCGCCGATGAAGGCATAGGGCGCGTAGTAGATGGTCAGGATCTGGCCGTCGCTGACCAGCTGCGCGACGCCGCGCCCGGCCACCATCAGGATCAGGGTGGCGATGATCGGCTGCATGCCCACCTTCACCACCAGCAGCCCGTTCCAGACCCCGCACAGCGCCGCGGCCGCGAGCGCGGCGCCAACCGCGGCGAACAGCGGCAGCAGTCCGTTGCCGCCACCCGCGGTCATGCGGGTGATGGTCCAGGCGGCGACGGTGGCGGCGATGGCCAGCACCGCGCCCACCGAGATGTCCAGGCCCCGGACCGCGATCACCAGGGTCATGCCGAGCGACACCAGGATCAACGGTGCGGCGCGGTTGGCAATGTCGACGAGGTTGCCGTACAGGCGCCCGTCGCGCCATTCCAGCGCCAGGAAACCCGGGTTGAGCAGGCCGTTGCCGATGAGCAGCAGGGCCAGCGCCAGCAGTGGCCAGGCCAGTGGATGGCCGAAGGCCCGGCGCATGATCGAAGGCGGCGGCAACGGCGATGCGGTGGACATCAGCCCTGCCCCGCGATCAGTTCGAGCACCTGCCGTCCATCGCTGCCGCCGGGCAGCTCGCCGGCCATGCGCCGTTCGCGCAGCACGGCGATGCGGTCGCCCAGGCGGGTGAGTTCCTCGATTTCGGCGGAAATGAACAGCACCGCCATGCCCTCGCGCGCCAGGCGCACCACCTCGGCCATGATTTCCTGCTTGGCGGCGATGTCGATGCCGCGCGTGGGTTCGTCCAGGATCAGCAGCGCCGGCTGCGTCGCCAACCAGCGCGCCAGCACCACCTTCTGCTGGTTGCCGCCCGACAGCGCGCCGACCGGCGTTTCGATGTCCGCGGTGCGGATGCCCAGCAGCTCGACGTAGTGCGCGGCCATGCGCGCCTGCTCGG
>JAEXLY010000114.1 GCA_023444765.1 Pseudomonadota bacterium
AAGTAGCACAGCAGCAGGGCCGCCACCCAGGCGAAGAATTTCCTCCAGAACGGCGTCGGCCCGCTCGCCAGCCAGAAGATCAGGCCGAGCGTCGCGGCGATCAGGCCGAACACGACGATGTCGTTGGTGATCAGTGCAGTCGAGGGTCCGGCGGTTTCGATCGCCATGGGCAGCTCCGGTCGGTCGCGCGGCGCGGCCGCGCACAGGGGAAAGCCGGCCTTCGCCGGGTTTCCGCGGGACTCATTGGCCGATGTGGCGCCGGAGCCAGGCGTTGACGGTATCGTGCCAGAGGATGCTGTTGTGCGGCTTGAGCACCCAGTGGTTCTCGTCCGGGAAATACAGCAGCTGCGACTCGATGCCGGCGCGCTGCAGCGCGGTGAAGCTCGACAGGCTCTGGTCGATCGGCACGCGGAAGTCGTTCTGCCCCGCCACCACCAGCATCGGCACCTTCCACTTGCCGATGTGACGGGCCGGATTGAACTGCTCGTAGGCCTGCGGGTTGGCCGCCACGGTGCCACCGAACTCCCACTCGGTGAACCACAGCTCCTCTGTCACCAGGCCCATCGAACGGGTGTCGAACACGCCGTTGTGGTTCACCAGGCACTTCCAGGGTTCGTTCCACTGGCCGGCGATCCAGTTGACCATGTAGCCGCCGTAGCTGGCGCCCAGCGCGCAGGCACGCTCGCCGTCGAGGAAGTCGTACTTCGCCAGCGCCGCTTCCCAGCCCTTCTGCAGGTCCACCAGCGGCTTGCCGCCCCAGTCGCCGCTAATCGCGTCGGTGAAGGCCTGGCCGTAGCCGGTCGAGCCGTGGAAGTCGATCATCACCACCGCCTGCCCCTGGCCGGCGTAGGTCTGCGGGTTCCAGCGGTAGCTCCAGCCGTTCCCGAAGCTGCCCTGCGGACCACCGTGGATCAGGAACGCAACGGGGTACTTGCGACCCGGCTCGTAACCCGAAGGCTTGACCACGTATCCATGCACGGTGGCGCCGTCCGCGCCCTTGAACGAGAACTGCTCGTAGGCGCCGAACTCCACTTCGGGCAGGCGCTCGGCCGCGGTCGGCGTGATCTGGCGCAGCTGCGCGCCATCGCCCTGCGCGACGTACAGGGTGTCGCCGCTGTCGATCGTGTTGCGGGTCAGCGCGATGGTGTCGCCGGCGATGTCGTAGGCCGAGACCGTACCGTCGGCCACCAGCTCGGTGACTGCGCCGCTGGCCAGGTCGACGCGGAACAGGGGGTACTCGCCCATGCTCTGCGCGGCCACGTACAGCGTCCTGCCGTCCGCCGCCGGCTTGAGGCTGCTTGGCGAACGGTCCCAGTCCGGCGCGATCTCGCGGCTTTCGCCGCTGGCCACGTCCATCGCCATGATCGCGTAGCGGTCTGCCTCGAAGCCGGGGCGCTTCATCGCGCGGTAGTACAGGGTCGCGCCATCGGCGCTGAAGACCGGGCCCGCGTCCCAGGCCTTGTTGCCTTCGGTGAGGTTGACCGGCGCGCCGCCTTCGACCGGCAGGCGATAGAGGTCGAAGTTGGTCGACCATGGCTCTGTCCGGCCGGCGATCCGCACGCTGGCCACCACGTGGCTGCCATCCGGCGCCCAGGTGTAGTCGCCCGCGTCGCCGAACGGCCTGGACGGGATATCGCCCTCGAGCGCTCCACTGAGCGGGCTCGCGCTGGCCACGGCGGCGGCACCGTCGACAGGCAGGTCGGCCAGGAACAGGCGGCTGCGGCGCCCGTCGTTCCAGGTATCCCAGTGGCGCACGAACAGCTGGTCGTAGACGCGGCCACTGGCCTTGTCGGCCTCGCGCTCGTCGAGCTTCTTCTTCGTGCAGGCCAGGTCAGCCGCGCAGTCGGCGAAGGTGTCGGCGCTGAAGGCCACGCGGCGGTCGTCCGGCGAAATCCGGTAACTGCCGACATCGAGCGCGAAGGCGGTGAGCTGGCGCGGCTCGCCGCCTGCAGCGGGCATCGCATAGAGCTGCTGCGAGCCGCCCTTGGCGCTGAGAAAGTACAGCGTCCGCCCGTCCCGGGAGAAACTGGGAGAGTTGACGTTCCAGCCTTCGGGCGTGATGCGCCTGGGCGGCGCCGCGTCGCGCGTCAGCAGGTTCCGCGCGTACAGCGCCGTCGTCGCCTTGAGTTCGTCGTCGACGCTGCGCTGGGCGAACACCACGACCCGACCGTCGGGCGAAAGCAGCGGCGAGGACACGCGATCGAGCCTGACCAGGTCGCGGACGTCGAGTCCGCGGGCGTCGGCCAGCGCGGGCAGCGCGGCGAGCAGGCAGATCGGAAGCAGGGCGTGTCGCAGCATCATTCCGGGCCACTCCGAAAGGGATGGCCCGGATGGTAGGCGCTCGTACGCGCGCCCGCAAAGGACGTCCGGCACATGCGCAGCCCAGGCCCGCCAGGGGCGGACCCGGGCGGGCGGCCCTGCCCAGGCTCTCCGCGGCCCAGGCACGGTGCGGTCAGCCTCGCCCTGGCCCGATGTGCTGCGCCAGGAACTTCAACATACGGGTGTAGAACTCCCGGCGATGCCCGGTTTCGTAGAAGCCATGGCCTTCGTTGGGATAGTACAGGGCATCGACGGCGACCCCGTTCCGCTTCAGAGCTGCCTCCATCCGCTTCGTGTGATCGATCGGCGCGATGAAATCCTGGCCGCCGGCGGCCAGGAAGACCGGCGCCCTGATCTGGCTGGCGACGCGCACGGGGGAGGCGGCTTCGAGCGCGTCATCCTCGCCCATCCACTCGCTGGCCCAGGTCGCGCCCGACCGGCTCTGCGCGGCGAGGTCGCGCTTCCTCATCGGCAGGTCGTACACCCCCACGTAGCCGATCGCACAGCGATAGAGCCCGGGTTCCCGCGCGACACCCATCAGTGCGGCGTAAGCGCCGTAGCTCGCACCGTAGATGCAGATCCGTTCCGGGTCCGCATAGCCCCGCTCGATCACCCAGCGGGTGGCATCGGTGAGGTCGTCCTGCATCGCAGCTCCCCACTGCCGCGCACCCGCCCGCTTGAACGCGCGCCCATAGTTGCCCGAGCCCCGGAAGTTGACCTGGAGTACAGCGTAGCCGGAAGCGGCGAGCAGCTGCGCATCCGGACTGAATCCCCATACGTCGAAGACGCCGAACGGGCCACCGTGCGGCATCACCACCAACGGCAGGGAGCTTTCGACCGCCCCCGCCGGCAAGGTGATGAAGCCGTGCAGCGGGAGGCCGTCGCGAGCCTTGAGCTCGATCGGCTTCATCGCCGACATCCGCGTGGAGTCGATCTGCGCGTCGCGTGCCACGATCAGGCTCGCGCCGCGCGCCTTCGTGTCGAAGAGGTAGAAGGAACCCGGATCGACATCGCTCTCCACGAGCACCACCCGCATGCCCCCGTCCCGGGTGGACGACCGCATCGAGGCGCGGTTGCCGGGGAACGATCTCTGCAGCAGGTGCTGCAGGCGCGCCTCGTCGTGGTCCTCGTCGAAGAACGCAAGCCGGGGCGCGGCACCGAGGAACCAGGCGCCGATCGGTCGCGCCCAGTCCCCGTAAACGGGCTGCGGGTCCACGATCGTGTCGCTCAGCACGTCCCTTCGCTCGCCGGTTCGGGCATTGAAGGCGACGATCCTGTCCGGGCCGGACGATTGCGAGACCCGCAGGTAGGCCACCTCGTCGTCGTCGGCGAACCCGAGCGGAACCTCCACCCGGCCGCTGTCGCGCTCATGGTTGACCAGTTGCCAGGCTGCGGAGTCGTCGTCTCGATGGTAGAGCTGGCTGTAGTTGTCGGAGAGCGAACCGACCGCGAACCGTACCCGCCCCCGACGGTCGGTGACGAAGTCAGCCTTCCCGACCGGGGCCGAAGCCACTCGTGAGCGGCGGCCGTCGTACACGTTCATCCGTTCCACGCGCGAATACGGATCACGACTGAATGGCTGGACCGCCACCAGTACGTGGTCACGATCCTGCGGGAGCGGGTCGACCAGGAATGCGGCGACACGGCCCTCCCGATCCACCCCGATCCTCGACCCGGTCTGGCGTCCGATCGCGCGGTACCCGACGAGAAGCTGCTTACGGCCGCCGTCGGCATTCATCCCGTACATCTCCCCGGTCGGGATCGGATCGTCCCGCGTGCCGAACGTTTCGGCCAGGGACATCACGACGCGCTCGTCGTTGACCCACCAGAAGTCATGCACATGGGTATCGCGTTCGAAACGCATGAAGGTGAGGGGCCTGGTCTGGCCCCGCTCCACCACCATCAGCCCGGTCTGGCCGTCGACCCGCACCGACATCGCCAGGTAGGTCCCGGCCGGCGAGATCTTCACGTCGCGGACTCCGCCCTCTTCGATGAAAGGATCGACCTTGTCCGGCGTGATCGCCCACACCGCTGCCGGCACCAGCAGCGCGCACAGCCATACGACGAGCAACGTCGCTACCCGCTTCCCCATGATGCTCCCCTTGTTCGGCTTCCTGTCCGTCCGGAGCAGCGCCCCGGCCCCGGTTCGCACCCTACAACAGAATGGTATCGAGCGCCGCCTGCCACGACGGCATGTCGATGCCGAACTCGCGCTCCAGGCGGCTGCAGTCCAGGCAGGAGTAGGCCGGCCGGCGCGCGGGTGTCGGGTAGTCGGCGGTGGTGATGGGGATGAGAGCCGGGATCCGGTCTATCACGCCGATCGCGCTGGCCCGCGTCAGGATGGCCGTGGCGAAGCCATGCCAGCTCACCTGTCCACCTGTCGTGAGGTGCCAGGTTCCGGATCCCGTCGGCGGTCGCGCCAGGGCGTGGGCGGTCACATCGGCGATCAGTGCGGCTGGCGTCGGACTGCCCACCTGGTCGTCGACCACGCGCAGTTCGTCGCGCTCCCGCGCCAGCCGCAGCATGGTCTGCATGAAATTGTGGGCGCGACCGGCATAGACCCACGCAGTGCGGAAGATCATGTGCCGCGCGCCGCTGGCGCGGATGGCGTCCTCTCCGGCGAGCTTGCTGCGGCCGTACACACTGACCGGCGACACGGGGTCGTCCTCGCGATATGGACGCCTGGCGGTCCCGTCGAACACGTAGTCGGTGGAGTAATGCACGAGCAGGATCCCGCGCGCGGCGCAGGCCGAAGCCAGTGCCGCGGGCGCTTCGGCATTGACGCGGAAGGCGGCCTCCGGTTCGGACTCCGCGCGGTCGACCGCGGTGTACGCGGCAGCATTCACCACGACATCCGGGGCGATGCGCTCGATCAGCCCCGACAGTGATGCGGGCCTGTCGAGATCTGCGATCTCGCAGCGTGAGCCGTCGTCCAGAAGTCCGCCGCGGGTGGCACACACCAGCTCGCCCGCGGGCGCGAGCGCGAGCGCGCGGCGCAGTTCGTGGCCTCCCTGCCCGTTCGCACCGAGCAGCAGGATCCTCATGGGATGTAGGCGGGCAGGCGGTCGGGCGGGACGTCAGCCAGGAACGGGGCACTCGCGTCCTTCGCCGAAAGCCGCGGCTGCGACAGTGGCCAGTCGATGGCCAGGTCCGCGTCGTTCCACCGGATCGCCGCGTCCGTGGCCGGGTCGTAGGTCGCCGTGCACAGGTAGCTGACCAGCGCGCGATCGCTGAGTGTGACGAAGCCGTGGGCGAAGCCTTCGGGAATCCACATGTGCCTGCGGTTGGCGGCACTCAGCACGACGGCCGTCCAGCGGCCGAAATGCGGCGAGCCGCGCCGGATGTCGACCGCGACGTCCCACACCTCTCCGTCCAGCACCGACACGTACTTCCCCTGGGGCTTCGGCCATTGATAGTGGAGCCCGCGCAGGACACCGCACATCGAGGACGACACATTGCCCTGCACAAACGCAGGCGCCAGGCCATGCGCAGCCAAGCGGCCGTGATTGAATGACTCGAAGAAGAATCCTCTCTCGTCCTCGAAGACCCTGGGCTCGACCACTAGACAGCCGGGCAGGCCGGTTTCCACCAACTTCACGGCACGAATCCACGCTCGCCCAAACCCAGCAGGTACTGGCCATACCCATTCTTCGCCAGTGGACGCGCCAGCAACTCTAGTTGTGCCTCATCGATCCAGCCGTTGTTCCAGGCGATTTCCTCGGGACAACATACGCGCAGTCCTTGTCGCGCTTCGATGGTTTCGATGTAGTTGGAGGCCTCCAACAGGGATTGGTGGGTTCCGGTGTCGAGCCACGCATAACCTCGGCCCAGTCGCTCCATGTGCAGCTCATCCTGATCCAAGTAACGTCGGTTCAGATCGGTGATCTCCAGTTCGCCACGTGCGGAAGGCCTTAACGACGATGCAAACTCGCTGGCGCGCCCGTCATAGAAGTACAGCCCTGTCACCGCGTAATTGGACCGCGGCTCGGCTGGCTTCTCCTCCAGCCCGACTACCCGCCCACTCGCATCAAACTCGGCCACGCCATAGCGTTGCGGATCCGACACCCAATAGCCAAACACCGTAGCGCCGTTCTCTCTGGCGTCGGCGCGACGGAGAATGTCGGTCAGTCCTGGACCGTGAAAAATATTGTCCCCCAACACCAGGCAACTCGGCGCTCCACCGAGGAAGCGTTCGCCGATCAAGAACGCTTGGGCAAGGCCATCCGGGCTTGGCTGCTCCGCATACTCGATGCGCATGCCCCACTGCGAGCCGTCCCCGAGTAGTGCTTGGAACAGATGCTGCTCGTGGGGCGTATTGATGATGAGAACTTCGCGGATCCCCGCCAGCATGAGGACGCTGAGCGGGTAGTAGATCATCGGCTTGTCGTAGACCGGCAGGAGCTGTTTACTGATCGCCCGGGTGATCGGATACAACCTGGTGCCGGAGCCACCGGCCAGGATGATGCCCTTGCGGGTGGTCACGATGCCGCCCCCATCCGTTCAAGGCGATAGCTTCCGTCGAGTACGCGCCCCACCCAGTCTTGGTGCGCGAGGTACCAGTCGACAGTCTCCGCGATGCCTTGCTCGAAGCTGTACTTCGGCTCCCATCCCAGCTCGTCGCGGAGCTTGGATGCATCGATCGCATAGCGGCGGTCATGCCCAGGTCGATCGGCCACGAAACGAATCTGGGACTCGCGAGGCACCCCGTCCGCACGTGGACAGCGCTCATCCAGCAATGCGCAGACCGTCTTCACTACTTCGATGTTCTGCCTCTCCGCATTGCCGCCTACGTTGTAGGTTTCGCCCACCCGCCCTTTCGCCAGCACGGTGCGGATCGCCTCGCAGTGGTCGGCCACGAACAGCCAGTCACGCACCTGACGTCCATCCCCATAGACCGGCAACGACTCGCCCGCAAGCGCCTTCGCGATCACCAGCGGGATGAGCTTCTCGGGAAAGTGGTAGGGACCATAGTTGTTCGAGCAGTGGGTCGTGAGCGTAGGGAGTCCGTAGGTATGGTGGAAAGCCCGCACAAGATGGTCCGACGCCGCCTTGGACGCCGAGTAGGGTGAGTTCGGTGCGTAAGCGGTGGACTCGGTGAACCTGCCCGTCTCTCCTAGCGAGCCGTACACCTCATCAGTGGACACGTGGAGGAAGCGGAAGTCGTCGTTACTCCCTTGGGCAGCTTTCCAATAATCCCGCACGGATTCTAGCAACGCCAAGGTGCAGACCACATTGGTCTGGACGAACGCCGCGGGACCATCAATGGAGCGGTCAACGTGACTCTCGGCAGCGAAGTTCAGTACCGCGTCGGGCTGGTACTGCTCCAGCAGACTCGCGACCAGCGCCCGATCCCCAATATCGCCATGCACGAACACGTGGGCCGGGTCACCTTCCAGTCCCTTCAGGGTATCCAGGTTGCCAGCGTACGTGAGCGCATCGAGATTGACGACGCGCACCCCATGCCGTACGGCTTCGATGACAAAGTTACCACCGATGAACCCGGCGCCCCCCGTCACCAGCCAGGTCGGCATCCGCTCTCCTTCTCGCATCATCCAGATCCGGCTCAGAACGGAATATCGTCGTCGGAGAAATCGTCCACCGGCGGCGCCTGGCGGGACTGGGCCGGCTGCTGGCGCGGCGCGGATTCCTGCCGCGGCTGGCGCGGCCCGCGCTCGTAGGAACCAGCGCCACCGCCACCGCCACCCTCGCCACGGCCGCCGAGCATCTGCATCTCGTCGGCCACGATGTCGGTGTAGTAGCGCTTCTGGCCGTCGTCTCCGGTGTGCTCGCTGTAGGTGATCCGGCCCTCGACATAGACCTGCGACCCCTTGCGCAGGTACTCGGCCGCGATCTCGCCGAGCTTGCCGAAGAAGGTCACGCGGTGCCACTCGGTCTTTTCCTGGTTGTTGCCATCGCGGTCCTTGCGTACCGAGGTGGTGGCCAGGCTGATCTTGGTGACGGCCATGCCGCCCTGGGTGTAGCGCGTTTCCGGGTCGTTGCCGAGATTGCCGACGAGAATCGCCTTGTTGATGCCGCGGGCCATGGTGTTCCTCAGGTGTCGCCGGCAGTGTCCGGCGAAGAGCATTGGATTATAGCCCGCCCACCCCGGGCGTCGGGCCAGGCCGCAGGAAGGGGTCGGAATTCGCCGCATCGCGGCGGCAGCGGCTTCACCCGGCCGGTTCGTATAATCGCCTGTTCATCAATCCGCGGACCCTCCATGGACGCCCACGCCCCCATCGCGCCCGCTCCCGACCTTGCCGCCATCCAGGCGCTGGCCGCCGCGGACATGGCCGCCATCGACGCGCTGATCCGCCGCCGGCTGGCCTCGGACGTGGTGCTGATCAACCAGATCGCCGAGCACATCGTCTCGGCGGGCGGCAAGCGCCTGCGGCCGATGCTGGTGGCCCTGGCCGGCCGCGCCACCGGTGCGGTGGACGCGCGGCACCATCAGCTGGCGGCGATCATCGAGTTCATCCACACCTCCACCCTGCTGCACGACGATGTGGTGGACGAGTCCGACCTGCGCCGCGGCCGCAGCACGGCCAACGCGCTGTGGGGCAATGCGCCGAGCGTGCTGGTCGGCGATTTCCTGTACTCGCGCAGCTTCCAGCTGATGGTCGAGCTCGACGACATGGCGGTGATGCGGCTGCTGGCCGACACCACCAACCGCATCGCCGAGGGCGAGGTGCTGCAGCTGCTGCACGTGCGCAACCCGGATACCGACGAGGCCACCTACCTTGGCGTGATCGAACGCAAGACCGCGGTGCTGTTCGCCGCGGGAACGCGACTGGGCGCACTCGCCTCGGGCGCCGGCGAGGCGGTCCAGCAGGCGCTGTACGACTACGGCATGCAGCTGGGCTACGCGTTCCAGATCGCCGACGACGTGCTCGACTACAGCGGCGATGCGCAGGCACTGGGCAAGAACCTGGGCGACGACCTCGCCGAGGGCAAGGCCACCCTGCCGCTGATCCATGCGATGGCCCAGGCCGACGCAACCACGCGCGCGCGCCTGCGCACCATCGTCGAGCATGGCGATGCCGCGGCGATGCCCGAGGTGCTGGCGGCGATCGACCGGGCAGGCAGCCTCGATTACAGCCGCGCCCGCGCCCGCGAGTACGCTTCGGCGGCCGAAGCCGCGCTGGCACGGCTGCCCGACAACGCAGCCGTGGCTGCGCTGCGAGGCCTCGCCCGGCACGCGGTGGACCGGGGGAACTGAAGAGTTCCGGCACTGCGACCGCGCCCTGCGACGATCCGCCGGGCCCATCGTACCGGCGAGACCCGGCGCGGCACGCCCGCAGCTCCGCCCGGCCCACGCCTGCGATTGCAGTCACGAGCCTCCGGGGCGCGGGGGCCGGCCGGGAAGCGGCAGGCGTGGGCACCCGGCGTGAACGGCCCGTTGCCGCCCTACGGCACTGACCCGGCCGCGCTGCGGCCGGCGCGCGCGGCGCCCGGTGCCCGCCGGCAAATCCGCCAGGATCCGCCCGCCAGCGCGCCAGCGCCTCAGTCCTCGCCGAAGACCTCGTCGAAGAATCCGTCCATCATCCGGTAGGCGCGCCGGGCCGCACGCTCGTCGTAGCGGCAGTTGCTGGACGGATCGTTGCCGGCCGAGGGCTCGGCGAAGCAGTGCACCGCGCCGCTGAAGTCGACGAACTGCCAGTCCGCGCCCGCGGCATCCATCTCCTGCTCGAAGGCCTGGATCTGCGCATCGTCCACGGCCTTGTCGTCGGCCCCGTTGAGCACCAGCACGGGCGCTTTGACGCGCGCCGCCGTGGGCGACCGCGTTCCCGGCGCCAGCCCGCCGTGCAGGCTGACCACGCCGGCCAGCTCGGCCCCTGCACGTGCCAGCTCGAGAGCCGCCGAGCCGCCGAAGCAGAAGCCGAAGGCGCCGATCCGGGCGGCGTCCAGCGGCGCACGGCCGGCCTGCGCCTTGAGCGTCTCCACGGCAGCCTGCATCCGCGCACGCAGCGGACCACGATCCTCGCCGCGCAGCGCCCCGGCGAGCTTGCCGGCCTCGGCCTGGTCCTTCGGCTGGCGGTCCTTGCCGTAGACATCGGCCACGAGCACCACGTAATCGTCGCCGGCGATCGCCTTGGCGCGTTCCAGCGCGTCGTCGGTGACGCCCATCCAGTTGGGGACCATCACCAGCCCGGGGCGGCGATCGTCCCCGCCGTCGTCGTAGACCAGCCAGCCACTGAAGGCGTCATCCCCCACCTTCCATTCCAGGGGGTCGGCTTTCATGGCAGCCGTGGCGGGACCGGCGAAGAGCGCGGCGACGAGCAGAAAGGGCAGCAGGACGCGGGACATGGGCGGACTCCGTGCGGGAAGCCGGCAGCCTAGCGCAGGATGGCGTGCCGGGCGCGTACCGCTCCATGGGCCGCGGCGGGAGGCGCGCCATGCACGCCCCGGTGGAGCAACGCACGCCCGTCGTGCTCCGGACGCCGCTGCGGGCCCGGCGGATTCCCGATCCCCGGACGGTGGCGTATCGCATCGCGCCTGCAAGCCGACGGGGCGCGCGCCCGACAGATCGCGCCGGGCGGCCTCAGGCGATGCCGATCCCCCCGATCGCGCTGATCGCGGCCGGATCGAAGCCGGCCAGCTCGGCGAAATGGCGCCCGCGTTCGGCATAGTCCCGGTAGGACCCGAAGCTCGGCGCGCCCGGAGAGAGCAGCACGACGCCCTCGTCCCCCAGCGCGGCCCGCGCCTGGGCGACGGCGTCGGCCAGTCCGTCGGCCCGGCGCAGCTGGAAACGCCCCCCGCCCTGCGCGACCAGCAGCGCATGGATGCGCTCCCCGTTCTGCCCCATCGTCACGATGGCGGCCGGCGGCTGCGATCGCACGGCTTCGGCGAAGGCCGTCCAGTCCACCCCGCGGTCGTGCCCGCCGACGAGGATCGCCACGCGCTGCCCGCGGTAGACCTCCAGCGCGGCCAGGCTGGCGTGCGGCGTGGTACTGATCGAATCATTGACGTAGTCGATGCCCGCGCGCGTGCCGAGCCACTGCAGACGGTGCGGCAGCGGCTGGAAGCTCGCCGCATGCGGAGCCAGCGCGACCGCGTCCAGCCCGAGGGCCTCGATGGCCGCCAGCACGCCGCACAGGTTGGCGCGATTGTGCCGCCCCGGCACGGGTAGGTCGCGCGTGTCGAAGACCGCGGTATCGCCGCGCCACACCACATCGCCGCGCAGGTGCCAGCCATCCGGCTGGCCGAACCAGCACACCCGGCTGTCGGCAACGCGCAGCGCCGCCAGCCGCGCGTCGCCCGCATTGAGCACCGCGACCTCCGGCCTGGCCGCGGTGACCAGCGACAGCTTGTCCTCGACATAGCGCGCTTCGCTGCCGTGCCAGTCCAGGTGTTCGGGAAAGACGTTGGTGACCAGCGCCACGTCCGGCCGCGTCCCGCTGCGCGCCACGTCGCCGGTCTGGTAGCTCGACAGTTCCACCACCCAGTAGTCGGCCTGCGCGTCGAGCAGCTCCAGCAGCGGCTGGCCGATGTTGCCGGTGAGTGCGGTGCGATGGCCGCCGGCACGCAGCAGGTGCGCCAGCAACGCGGATGTGGTGCTCTTTCCCTTGGTACCGGTGACGCAGACCGTGCGCGCATCGCCGCGCTCGGCGAACCACAGCGCGGTGCCGCCGATGAAACGGGTACCGCGTTCCGCGGCCGCCACGGCCTCCGGACGATACGGACTGATGCCCGGCGACTTGATCACCACGTCGAAGGCCGCCAGGCGTTCGGCCGTGGCGTCGGTCTCCACCGCCAGCGCCG
>JAEXLY010000275.1 GCA_023444765.1 Pseudomonadota bacterium
GTATTGCTTGCCGCCGGTGACCAGTACTGCGTACATGTGGAGCCTCTAGTGGTGTTCGGTTCTGTAGTTATTCTGTGCCCTGCCTCGCCGTCGAGGGCGGACAGAAGCGGAATTATAGGGGTTTCAGCGACTTGCGCGCAACTGCCCGGGATTGCCGGGCCGACGCCGGGCGCGCGTGGTCCGCGACCCCGGCCCAGGGCGGGTCCGCGAAATGCGCGGACAGATGCTCGATGAACGCCCGGACCCGCGGCGGCACGAGGGTCCGGCCCGGCATCACCGCGTGGATTCCGCTGGGCGGCGGCGGGTAGCCGGGCAGCACCACCCGCAGGCGCCCCTCCGCCAGGTCGCGGTGGACGTGCCAGACCGAGTGCTGGGCGATGCCCAGTCCGGCCACCGCGGCCTCGCGCAGGGCTTCGCCATAGTTGCTCTCGAAGCGCCCGCGCACGCGCACCTGCAGCGGTACCCCGCCGGGCCCGGTGAGCCGCCAGCTCTCCCGGCGCCCGTCGCGGCCGGTCAACAGCAGGCAGTCGTGCCCGGCCAGCGCACCGGGGTCCCGCGGCTCCCCATGCCGGCGCAGGTAGTCCGGCGAGGCGCACAGGACCCGCTCGTTGGACACCAGTTGCCTCGACACCAGGCTCGAATCGTCGAGCCGGCCGATGCGGATCGCCAGGTCGTAACCGGCGCCGACGAGGTCGACCACCCGGTCGTCCAGGTCGAGGCTGACCCGCAGGCCGGGGTGCGCGGCGAGGAACCCGGCCATCAGCGGCGCGATGTACTGGCGGCCGAACGAAGCGGGCGCGGTGACGCGCAGCGTTCCGGCCACCTCCCCACCGCCCTGCCGCAGCCGCTCGCCCAGCAGCGACAGCTCCTCGACCAGCGCACGTCCGTCCCGGGCCAGCGCCAGCCCTTCCGGCGTCGGGTGCAGGCGACGGGTGGTGCGGTGGAGCAGGCGTACGCCCAGCGCGGCCTCGAGGCGTCGGATGCGCTGGCTGGCGACCGCGACCGACAGGTCCATCTGGCGGGCGGCGGCGCTGATCGACCCCAGGTCGAGCACCTGCAGGAACAGGGCGATGTCGCCGACGCGATCCATGATTTTCAGGATTCCATTGAAAATGATTCGTCATTTTCTCCGTTTCCATGTCGCCGGCAAACACCGACAGTGCAGGCCCACGGCGCGAAGCGTCTTCTCCAGGAGATCCCCGCATGGAATACCGCTCCCTGGGCGCCTCGGGCCTGCGGGTATCGGCGCTGGGTTTTGGCGCCGGCACCTTCGGCGGCCGCGGTCCGCTGTTCTCGGCCTGGGGCGACACCGGCGAGCGCGAGGCGCGACGCCTGCTCGACATGGCCATCGCGGCCGGAGTCAACTTCTTCGACACGGCCGATGTGTATTCCGACGGCGCATCCGAACGCATCCTCGGCGCGGCGCTCAAGGGCCGGCGGGACAAGGTGGTGGTGTCGACCAAGACCGCGCTGCGGCTGGGCGACGGACCCAACGACCTCGGCGCTTCGCGCAACCGCCTGCTGCGCGCCGTCGACGCTTCGCTGCAGCGCCTGGGCACCGACTACATCGACCTGCTGCAGTTGCACGCCTTCGATGCCCGCACGCCACTGGAGGAAACCATGGCCACGCTGGACGGTCTGGTGCGCGCGGGCAAGCTGCGCTACATCGGCGCGTCCAACTTCTCCGGCTGGCAGCTGATGAAGGCGCTGGCGATCGCGGACCGCCATGGCCATGCACGCCCGGTGGCGCACCAGGTCCACTACTCGCTCGTCGGGCGCGACTACGAATGGGAGCTGATGCCGCTGGGCCTGGACCAGGGCGTGGGCGCGGTGGTCTGGAGTCCGCTGGGCTGGGGACGGCTGACTGGCCGGATCCGCCGGGGCCAGCCGCTGCCGCACGACAGCCGCCTGCAGGCCACCGTGGCTTTCGCGCCGCCGGTCGATGGCGAGCGCCTGTTCCGGGTGACCGATGCGCTGGAGGAGGTGGCCACCGAATCGGGCAGGCCGGTCCCCCAGATCGCCCTGAACTGGCTGCTGCAGCGGCCCGGCATCGCCACCATCCTGATCGGCGCGCGCAACGCACCGCAACTCGAACAGAACCTCGCCACGGCAGGGTGGGCACTGGCGCCCGCACAGGTCCAGCGCCTGGACGCCGCCAGCGCCACCACGCCGCCCTACCCCTACTATCCCTACTGGAACGGTATGTTCACCGAACTCGATCCACCCGCCGTCGCCCCGCTCATGGAGCGAGCGCCATGAACCGCCCCGCCCGCTGTTGCGATCACCCGCGCCCCGCCGCCGCGCTCGGCGAGGCCTCGCCATGCGCGCACGCCTGCTGCGTTACGCCGCTTTTTCCCGCGATCCCGCAGGCGGCAACCCCGCCGGCGTCTGGATCGGCGAGGTCCTGCCGTCCGCGGAGGAGATGCAGCGCATCGCGCACCGGCTTGGCGATTCGGAAACCGCGTTCGTGGCCGCGCGCGACGCCGCCGGCCGTCGCCAGGTGCGCTACTTCAGCCCCGAAGCCGAGGTGTCCTTCTGCGGACACGCCACCATCGCCGCCGCCGTGGCGCTGGGCGATCACGGCGGCGGCGACCGGCAGGTGCTGACGACGCCCGCAGGCGAGGTCGCGGTCACGGTCGGGATCCGCCAGGGCGCGCGCATGGCGACCCTGGTTTCGGTCACGCCGCGTCAGGCGCCGGTCCCCGACGACCTGTTCGAGGACGCCTTGGGCGCGCTGGGCTGGGGCCAGGCGGAACTCGATCCAGCGATTCCACCCGCGCTCGCCTTTGCCGGCGCTTGGCATCTGGTGCTGGCCGCGCGCGACCGCCGGCGGCTGGCTGCGCTGGCGTACGATTTCGAGCGCCTGAAAGCCGCGATGCTCGCGCACGGGCTCACCACGCTGCAACTGGTCTGGCGCGAACAGCCGTCGCTGTTCCATGCGCGCAATCCGTTCCCGGTGGGCGGCGTCGTCGAGGATCCGGCTACGGGCGCCGCCGCCGCCGCGCTGGGAGGCTACCTGCGCGACGCGGGCCTGCTCGCCGCACCGGCCCGTCTGGTCATCCGCCAGGGTGAGGACATGGGCCGTCCCGGCCTGTTGCATGTCGACGTTCCAACCAACGGGGGGATCGAGGTGTCCGGCCATGCCGTCCCCATCCCCACCGACCTGCCTGCAGGAGATCCGCCATGAAGACCATGAAGGCCGTCGCCCTCACCCGTTACCTGCCCATCGAAGATCCGCAGTCGCTGGTGGACGTGGAACTCGCCGCGCCGGTCGCCGGCGGCCGCGACCTGCTGGTCCGGGTCGAGGCGGTCTCGGTCAATCCGGTCGATACCAAGGTCCGCGCACCCAGGCCGCAGGTCGAGCCGGAACCGAAGGTCCTGGGCTACGACGCGGCCGGGGTGGTCGAGGCGGTCGGCCCGGACGCCGGCCTGTTCAGCCCCGGCGACCCCGTGTGGTACGCCGGCGACATCACGCGACCGGGGAGCAATGCGCAACTGCAGCTGGTGGACGAGCGCATCGTCGCGCGCAAACCCGCCTCGCTCGATTTCGCGCAGGCAGCCGCCCTGCCGCTGACCGCACTCACGGCGTGGGAACTGCTGTTCGAGCGCATGGGCTACGCCTTCGAAGGCGGCGGCGCGGGCCGATGCCTGTTGAT
The DNA here is from genome assembly GCA_023444765.1 of Pseudomonadota bacterium. GTDB lineage: Bacteria > Pseudomonadota > Gammaproteobacteria > Xanthomonadales > Xanthomonadaceae > Luteimonas. The sequence continues at coordinate 3,657 of JAEXLY010000275.1, forward strand.
CATCGGCGGCGCGGGCGGCGTGGGTTCGATCGCCATCCAGCTCGCGAAGCTGGCCGGCTTCACCGTCATTGCGACGGCCTCGCGCAAGGACTCGGCGGCATGGTGCCGCGAGCTGGGCGCCGACCATGTGATCGACCATCGCCAGCCGCTCGCGCCGCAGCTCCAGGGGCACGGCTACGACATGATCGACGCCGCGCTCAATCTGGCCGACACCGACCGCTACTGGACCGAACTGGGCGAGCTGCTCGCCCCGCAGGGACACGTGGGGCTGATCGTCGAGCCGGCGGGCGCACTGCGCATCGGCGACCCCTACAAGGCCAAGTGCATCGGTATCCACTGGGAGATGATGTTTGCGCGCCCGCGATTCCGCACCAGCGACATGCACGAACAGGGCCGCATCCTCGCGCGCGTGGCCGAGCTGATCGACCAGGGACGCCTGCGCGGCACGCTGCGGCAGACGCTCTCGCCGATCGACGCGGCCAACCTGCGCGAGGCGCACCGTCGGCTCGAGTCCGGGCGCAGCATTGGCAAGCTGGCGCTGGCCGGCTGGTAGCCCGCATCCGCAACACAGCGGCGCGCGGCGTGAACGCCGTGCGCCGCCCGTTCCAGCGACAATCCCGCCATGAATTCTCCCTCCTTGCTGGCGCTGAGGCTGGTCAAGCTGTTCTCCGGCCTGTTCCTGTACGGCATCGCGATGAGCCTGATGGTCCGCGCCGGCCTCGGCGTCGCGCCCTGGGACGTGCTGACCCTCGGCCTCGTTCGCCAGACCGGACTGTCGTTCGGCCTGCTGACCATCCTGATCGGCGTCGCGGTGCTGCTGCTGTGGTGGCCGCTGCGCCAGCGCGCGGGGCTTGGCACCGTGCTCAACGCGCTGCTGGTCGGGCCCAGCGCACAGTTCGGACTCTGGCTGCTGCCCGACTTCACCGTCGCCTGGCAGCAGGTGCTGGTGTTCGGCAGTGGCCTGCTCCTGCTGGCGCTGGCGACCGGGCTTTACATCGGCGCCCGCTTCGGGCCGGGGCCGCGCGACGGGCTGATGACCGGGCTGCACGCCCGCATGGGCTGGCCGATCTGGGCGGTACGCACCGGCATCGAGGGTTCGGTGCTGCTCGCCGGCTGGTGGATGGGGGGCGCCGTCGGACTGGGCACGCTGGCCTTCGCGCTGCTGATCGGTCCGCTCGTGGGCCGCACCCTGCCCTGGTGCGAGACGCGCATGCCGCAGGCCCGGCCCGCCCCCGCCTGAAGATCCGCGGCGACTTGCCGCCGCCGCGGATTCGCGGCATGGTGCGCGCTCCATACGCCAGCGTATCCGCTCGCCATGACCGACCGCAGCGACGCCACGCCCTACCCCCACCTGTTCGCGCCGCTCGACCTGGGCTTCACCACGCTGCGCAACCGCGTGCTGATGGGGTCGATGCACACCGGCCTGGAGGACCGCAAGCGCGATTTCCCGAAGCTGGCCGCCTACTTCGCCGAGCGCGCCGCGGGTGGCGTGGCGCTGATCGTGACCGGCGGTTTCTCGCCCAACTTCGAAGGCTGGCTGACGCCGTTCGCAAGCCGGCTGGCCTGGCCGTGGGAGGCGCGCAAGCACCGCCAGGTTACCGACGCGGTGCATGGCCATGGCGCGAAGATCTGCCTGCAGCTGCTGCACGCCGGACGTTATGCCTATCACCCGCTGTCGGTGGCGCCATCGAAGGTGAAGTCGCCGATCACGCCGTTCACGCCGCGTGCGCTGACCGCGCGCGGCGTGGAGCGCACCATCGATGCCTATGCGACCGCGGCCAGACTCGCGCGCGACGGCGGCTACGACGGCGTCGAGGTAATGGGATCGGAAGGCTATCTGATCAACCAGTTCCTCAGTGCGCGCACCAATCGGCGCGACGATGCCTGGGGCGGCGACGTGGCCTCGCGCATGCGCTTCGCCACCGAGATCGTGCGTCGCGTGCGCGAAGCCTGTGGGCGCGACTTCATCATCGTCTACCGTCTGTCGATGCTCGAGCTGGTGCCGGACGGCTCGGACTGGAACGAGATCGTGCAGCAGGCGCGCGCCATCGAAGCCGCCGGCGCGACCATCATCAACACCGGCATCGGCTGGCACGAGGCGCGCGTGCCGACCATCGCCACCTCGGTACCACGCGCCGCGTTCGCCGGCGTTACCGCCAAGCTCAAACCGCATGTGGCGCTGCCGCTGGTGGCGACCAACCGCATCAACATGCCCGATGTCGCCGAGCGCATCCTCGCGGCCGGCGGCGCGGACATGGTGTCGATGGCGCGTCCGCTGCTCGCCGATCCCGAATGGGCGAACAAGGCGTACGCGGGCAGGCCGCAGGCCATCAACACCTGCATCGCCTGCAACCAGGCCTGCCTGGACCACGTGTTCCAGCAGAAAACCGCCAGTTGCCTGGTCAACCCCAGGGCGTGCGCGGAAACGGAGCTCAACTACCTGCCTGCCGGCACGCGCAAGCGCATCGCGGTGGTGGGCGCCGGTCCCGCGGGCCTGGCCTGCGCGACCGTCGCCGCGCAGCGCGGGCACGAGGTAGTGCTGTTCGACCGCGCCGACCGCATCGGCGGCCAGTTCAACCTGGCGTGGAAGATCCCTGGCAAGGAGGAATTCGGCGAAACGCTGCGCTGGTTCGGCCATCGCATCGGCGAGACCGGCGTGACGCTGCGCCTTGGCGCCGATGCGACGCCGGAGGCGTTGGCGGACTTCGACGAGATCGTACTGGCCACGGGCGTGACGCCACGCGGCGTCGACTTCGAAGGGCACGGACACCCGAAGGTGGTCGGGTATCTGGACGTGCTGCGCGGGCACGTCGTTCCCGGCCGGCGCGTGGCGATCGTCGGCGCGGGCGGCATCGGCTTCGATGTGGGCGAATTCCTGGTGCAGGACGCGACATCGCCCACGCTCGACCTCGCGCACTGGATGCGCGAATGGGGCGTGGACCCAGCGTTCGAAAGCGCCGGCGGATTGCGCCCGCCGCGCGTGGATCCGCCCGCGCGCGAGGTCTGGCTGCTCCAGCGCAGCCCGGGGCGTCCCGGCGCGCGCCTGGGCAAGACCACCGGCTGGATCCATCGCAGCACGCTCAAGCACAAGGGCGTGCGCATGCTGGGCGGGGTGGAGTACCTCGCAGTGGACGACGAAGGCTTCCACGTGCGCGTCGATGGGCAGGCGCAACTGCTGCCGGTGGATCATGTCGTGATCTGCGCGGGCCAGGAACCCGAGCGCAGCCTGCTCGGACCGCTGCAGGCGGCCGGCCACCGCGTGCACCTGGTCGGGGGCGCGGACATCGCAGCCGAACTCGACGCCAAGCGCGCGATCGCCCAGGCCAGCCGGTTGGCGGCAGTGCTGTGATGGTTCCGGACGTACGGGCGGGGGGCGACCGCCCGGGCTCCGCACCGGTCCCGCCGCTTCCAGGGCTTGACTGCTAAGCACCTGATCCTGCTGGCTGAACGACCTGGTTCCCGAGTAAAACTCCAGCCGAATCATTCACTTCTCGCCTCCGTTCAGGAAGGATTCGGTTTGCGGCTTTTACCGTGCGCGCACTTTCCCGCCGCCCACACTGGCGGGAGCCGGCCCGGGCCGCGTTCTGCGGACTTCGGTGCCCGGGCAAAAGCGCCATAGAGTCGCTGCCCTCCCCAATACGCCATGTCCGACCATCGCCGCCGCTGGCGTCGTCCCGTCCAGGGGCGCACGCACGGATGCGACCGGACGCAACGCAGCAAGGAGTTCCGATGAAACTGGCCTGGATCCTGTGGTTGGCCTCGTTGATGTCGCCACAAGCCGCCGATTCGCTGTGCCTGAGCACGACGCTCTACCTGGAGGCACGCAACCAGTCCGTCCTCGGCCAGCAGGCCGTCGCGGAAGTCGCCCTGCGCCGCGAGGAAAGCGGCCTGTGGGGTGATTCGATGTGCGAAGTGGTCACCGCGCGCAAGCAGTTCGCGCCCACGATCGTGTCGCCCGCCACGCGCATGCACAACACCGAGGCCTGGGCACAGGCGGTGGGCATCGCGATCGAATCCGAGCGCAACTGGGCCCTGCCCGCCGGCGAACGGACCGAAGTCGTGCCCGGGGCAAGCCATTTCATGGCGCACGCGATCGCCGCGCCGAGCTGGCGCAATGCCTACCAGGTGGCGACGATCGGCGACCACACCTTCCTCAAGGTGCAGAAGCTCAAGCCCAAGGGCTGAGCGGCGGGCGCTTGCGCCTGCCCTGCCTTGTTGGGAGCGCCGCGCGGGAACAACGCGGCACCAAGAGCGCTCAGGCCGCGCTGGCGACCTCGGCGGCCGCGCGGATTCGCGCGATGCTGGAAGACGCACCCTGCATGCTCGTCTTCTTGGCGAGCGCGGACTGCAGTTCCGGCAGCAGGGCCTCCAGCGCGGCATCGTCCTCGGCGCGCTCGAGCTTGAGCTGGAAGAAGTAGCCGCGCACGCCAAGCTGTTCGCGCACCAGGTCGGTCATCAGCGCATAGAGGATGCCGTAGCGGTTGGTGGCGCTCTCCCGCGGGGCGATCGGTTCGTTGGCCGGCTCGCCGATGGAAGGCTGGGTTGGCCCCATCTCCCCGGAGATCAGCTCCAGCGAGAGCAGTTGCTGCAGGGCGTCTTCGGGGGCGTTCAGGCGTTTGGCCAGCTGCTGCAGTTCGGCGACGGTGCGACGCCCGTCCACGAGCAGCAGCAGGGAGCGCAGATGGCCCGGCAGCTTGCGGCTGCGACTCTCGATCTCCGCGCGGCCCTGTTCGGTCTTCGCCGGCATTAGCTGTGGCTGCATGTCGCCCTCCCCGTTGATGACGCCCCGATGCTGGAAGTTCGCACGTTCCATACCATCCCGGGGCCCCGGCACCACAATCGGTCTCGCCAGCACTGGAATTTGTGACTTCTGTCGCGAAACCAGCGCATGACTTCCCTTTCAATTTCATGCCGAGTGTGCGTTCCGCAATGCAGCACGACCGGCCGCCGGCGTCGGGGAACGCCCGCCAGCTGCCCCCGGGTGCGCCAGCATCTGACCCGTTTTGTCAGCTTCTGGCGTGCGACCCCCGGCCCCCCGCGGCCGCGGGAACCGGAACCTCGTCAGCTTCCCGCTTCGGGCCCGCGCTCCAGTGCACGCCGGACTTCATCGAGCGCCGCGGGATCGTCGAGCGTCGAGAGGTCGCCCGGATCGCGCGACTCGGCCAGCGCCTGCAGCGAGCGGCGCAGCAGCTTGCCCGAGCGCGTCTTGGGCAAGGCAGCCACCACGTACACACGGGCCGGGCGCGCGACGCCGCCGAGTTGCTCCACTACCACCTTCTGCATCTGCGCGGCGGTCTCGCTGGCTTCCTCGCCCGAATGCGAACGCTTGAGCGTGGCGAACACGATAGGCACCTGCCCCTTCACCGCGTCCTGCACACCGATCACGGCGGCCTCGGCCACGTCCGGGTGACTCGACACCGACTCCTCGATCTCGCGCGTCCCCAGGCGGTGGCCGGCGACGTTGATCACGTCGTCGGTGCGGCCGAGGATGAAGGTGTAGCCGTCCTCGTCGCGGATCGCCCAGTCCAGCGAGCTGTAGAGCAGTTCCTTGAAGTGGCCGAAGTAGCTGTCGACGAAACGCTGGTCGTTGCGCCAGACGGTGGTCATGCAGCCGGGCGGCAGCGGCGGCTGGATCACCAGCACCCCCTTCTCGCCGACCCGCGCGTCTTCGCCCGTGACCTCGTTGATCACGCGCAGGCGGAAGCCCAGGTTGGGCAGCCCAGGCGATCCGAAGCGCACCGGCTTCATCTCCAGGCCGGGCATCAGGGTCAGCACCGGCCAGCCGGTCTCGGTCTGCCAGTAGTTGTCGATGACCGCCTTGCCGAGCACCTCGGAAATCCAGCGCGCGGTCGGTTCGTCCAGCGGCTCGCCCGCGAGGAACAGGTGTTCCAGCGAGGACAGGTCGCGATCGGTGATGAAGGCCGGGTCGTGCTTCTTCAGCACCCGCAGCGCGGTGGGCGAGGAGAACATGGTGCGCACGCGGTAGCGTTCGACGATGCGCCACCAGATGCCCGCGTCGGGCGAGGTGGGCAGGCCTTCGTAGATGATCGAAGTGGCGCCGGCGATCAGCGGCCCGTACACATTGTAGGAATGCCCGACCACCCAGCCGATATCGGAGGTCGAGAACATCACCTGGCCGGGACGGATGTCGTACACCGACCACATCGACAGCGCCAGCGCCACCGCATAGCCGCCGACGTCGCGCTGCACGCCCTTGGGCTTGCCGGTAGTGCCCGAGGTGTAGAGGATGTAGCTCGGCTCGTTGGACTCCAGCCAGGCCACCGGCACCTCGGTGCCCTCGTGGGCCTCGCGCAGCGCCGCGTAATCGACATCCCGGCCATCGCGCAGCGGCAGCGGCCCCGCCAGGCCGCGATCGATCACCAGCACCGTCTCCGGCGGATGCTCCGCGCGCGCCAGCGCCTCGTTCACCAGCGGCAGGAACGGGATCACCTTGCCTCCTCGGATGCCCGCGTCGGCGGTCACCAGGACGCGCGGCTGCGCATCGTCCACGCGCAATGCCAGGTTGTGCGAAGCGAAGCCGCCGAACACCACCGAGTGGATCGCACCGATGCGCGCGCAGGCGAGCATCGCCACCACCGCATCCACGGTATGCGGCATGTAGATCACCACGCGGTCCCCGCGCTGCACGCCCAGGGACTGCAGGCTCGCGGCGAACGTATTCACCTCCCGGTGCAGTTCGCGGTAACTCAGCTCACGGATGGCGCCGGTCTCGGTGGACCAGCCCACCAGCGCGAGCTGGTCGCCCCGTGCTTCCAGATGGCGGTCTACCGCGTTGAAACACAGGTTGGTCTCCCCGCCGACGAACCACTTCCGGAACGGTGGGTTCGAATCGTCCAGGATCCGCTCGGGCGGCCGGTGCCAGTGGATGGCCTTCGCCTGCTCCGCCCAGAACGCTTCCGGCGCCTCGATCGACTGCCGGTACAGGTCTTCGTAGCGCATGGCCGCCTCCGGTGGTGAGTCACCAGAGGCTAGGCCTGCGCCGGCGGCAATGCGTTAAGACCTTCGTATCATGCCGCCGGAAACACGGAAAAACGCCTGAAAACCGGCGTTTTCCGCATATGTTGACGACCACGATCAACCCCGTTGATCGGACCGGTCAACGCTCCGAATGCGCTGTGCCAGCGCCCGCTCGCGTCAGGCTCGCCGGTCGGGGGATGCCAGCGCCGGAGGGATCAACCCAGCAGATGCGCCACGCCGCCCCGCTCTTCCTCGAGCTCGGCCAGCGTCCTGTCGATCGCCTGCTGGCTGAAATCGTCGACGGGCAGGTCGCGCACCATCGTGTATTCACCGTCCCGGGTGGTCACGGCGAAGCCGAAGATCAGACCTTCCGGGATGCCGTAGGAACCGTCCGACGGGATGCCCATCGTCACCCACTTGCCGTTGCTGCCCAGGGCCCAGTCGCGCATGTGGTCGATCGCGGCGTTGGCCGCCGAGGCCGCCGAGGACAGGCCACGCGCCTCGATGATCGCCGCGCCGCGCTTGCCGACCTTCGGGATGAACTCGTTGGCGTTCCAGTCGGCATCGTTGATGCGGTCCTTGAGCGACTCGCCCTTGACCGTGGCGAAGCGGTAGTCCGGATACATCGTCGGGCTGTGGTTGCCCCACACCACCAGCTTCTCGATCTCGCCCACCGCCACGCCGGCCTTGTTGGCCAGCTGGCTCAGCGCGCGGTTGTGGTCCAGGCGCAGCATGGCGGTGAAGTTCTTCGCCGGCAGGTCGGGTGCGGACTTCATGGCGATGTAGGCATTGGTGTTGGCCGGGTTGCCGACCACCAGCACCTTGACGTTGCGGCTGGCGACCTTGTTCAGCGCCGCGCCCTGCGCGGTGAAGATCTTGGCGTTCTCCAGCAGCAGGTCCTTGCGCTCCATGCCGGGGCCGCGCGGGCGCGCACCGACCAGCAGCGCGTAGTCGGCATCCTTGAACGCGACTTCCGCATCGTCGGTGCCGACCATCCCGGCCAGCAGCGGGAACGCGCAGTCCTCCAGTTCCATCATCACGCCCCGCAGCGCGGCCTGGGCCTTGTCGATCGGCAGTTCCAGCATCTGCAGGATCACCGGCTGGTCCTTGCCCAGCATTTCGCCCGAGGCGATGCGGAACAGCAGGGCGTAACCGATCTGGCCGGCGGCGCCGGTGACTGCGACTCGAACGGGAGCTTTCATCGGGAGGTCCTCTTGCGAAGCGGATTGCAGGCCGGTGCAGCGGACTGCACCGACCCGACGGGGAGACGGGACATGTTCCACCCTGCCGCGGGCGGGGCGAAGTGGAGGGGCACCAGGGCCGGCGAGTCAGCGGCGCGCATCGCGACGATCAGGCCAGTTCCGCGAAGAACTCGCGGAACCGCTGCAGGCCCGGCGCGAGCTGCGCTTCCGGGCAGGTGTAGCTGATGCGCAGCGCGCGCGGCTCGCCGAAGGCCGAGCCCGGCACGCAGGCCACGCCCTTGGTTTCGAGCAGCGCGTTGCACAGGTCGATGTCGTTGCCGATGGGCAGTCCCGACGGCGCGTGGGTGCGGCCGAATGCGACGCTCACGTCGGGGAACACGTAGAACGCACCCTGGGGCTTCGGGCAGACGATGCCCGGAATGCCGCCCAGCGCCGACAATACCTGGTCGCGGCGCTGCTGGAATTCCGCGCCGCGGGCCTGGGGTACGTCCTGCGGACCCGACAGCGCCGCCACGGCCGCGGCCGTGACCACTTCCGGCACATTGGTGATGTTGGTGGAATTGAGCGCGATGAGCGCCCTTGCCACGATTTCGGGCCCGGCCATGAATCCGGTGCGCCAGCCGGGCATGCCGTAGGTCTTGGACAGCGAGTCGACGAAGATCAGGCGGTCGCGCAGTTCGGGCCGGACATGCAGGAAGTTGTGGTAGCCCGCGCCATCGAACACCATCCGGTGGTAGATGTCGTCGGTGACGACCCAGGTGTCCGGGTGGCGCGCGATGACATCGGCCAGCGCTGCGATCTCCTCCCGCGTATAGACCATGCCCGTCGGGTTGGACGGATTGTTGAACAGGAACAGCTTGGGCCGTCGCGCCAGCGCCGCGTCGAGCTGCGCTGGCACCAGCTTGTAGTCCTGGTCCGGCGGGCACGGCAACAGCTGCACGTCCGCGCCCAGCAGTTCGCCGATGTCCAGGTAGGTCGTCCAGTAAGGCGTGGCGAAGGCGAAGCCGTCGCCCTCGTCCAGCAGCGCCTCGCACAGGCTGTAGAGGATGTGCTTGGCGCCGATGCCGGTGGCGCAGTTGGCGCGGGTGTAGCCGGTCAGCCCGGCCGCCTGGATGTGGTCCAGGAATGCATCCAGCAACGCGTCGGCGCCGCGGTTGCTGCCGTACTGGCCGGAATCGTGCTCGAGCGCCTCGTGCGCGGCGGCGTAGACGTGCGGCCCGGGCAGGAAATTCGGGACGCCGATCGAGAAGCTGATGATGTCGCGGCCCTGTGCCTTGAGCTGCCGCGCCCGTTCGGCGACGAGCATGATCGCGCTCTGCTTGGCGCGGCCCATGCGGCGGGCGAGTTGCGGCATCGCGAGGTTCCCGGAAGAGGCGATCGTGGCCGGCGCCGGCGACGGCCGGACGCCCTGTTGCGGCCGCGGATTCTAGCACGCGCCGTTGCCGCGGACCGGGCCCGCCGACAGCCAAGCCACTGTTTCCACTTGCCCCTGGCAGCGTCCGTGCATGCGCCAGTGCCGACGGCGGCACCCCGCCCGGGCCGGGACGGGGCGCGCGCGACTCCTCAGGCGGCGAGGATGCGGTCCCACTCCGCGACACGGTCGGCCTTGGCAGCCAGCACCGCCTCGGCGTCCCCCTCGATCTTCACCGACCTGATG
>JAEXLY010000027.1 GCA_023444765.1 Pseudomonadota bacterium
GCCGTGCACCAGCGCCTCCTCGATCTCCTTCCAGCGCATGCCGTTACGCAACCCGACCAGCGCGGCCACGCCGCTGGCCAGCAGCAGCGCGATCTGGCTGGCGCCGTAGACCGCGTCGTCGGCGAACAGGACGATGCCCAGCACCAGCAGCACGATCAGGAACAGCAACGGCGTCAGCGCCTGCAGCATGCTGGGCGCGCGGGTGGTGGATGCGGTCATTGTTCGCCCTGCGATGCGTGCGGTGCGGAAGCGTCCAGGCACGCCGGAGGGCCGGCGCACCCGTCGCCGGTCGTCGTCGTCAGGCAGTGCGCCCGGTGGCGGTGCGGCTGAGCTTGCTGTTGCGGTAGCCGTAGCCGAAATAGATCAGCTGGCCCAGCAGGGTCCACAGCACGAAGATCAGCCAGTGCTCCATGAACGACTGCAGGAACAGGAACAGGCAGGCGATCACGCCCAGCGGACAGACCAGCCAGAACAGCGGTACCCGGAACGGACGGTCCAGGTCCGGCCGCGTGTAGCGCAGCACCAGCACGCCCAGGCACACGGTGGCGAAGGCGATCAGCGTGCCCATCGACACCAGTTCGCCCAGCACGCTCAGCGGCATGAAGCCGGCCAGCAGGCAGGCGGCCACGCCGACGACGATCGTGCCCACGTGCGGGGTCTGGAACTTGCGGTGCACGCGCCCGAACAGCGCGGGCAGCAGGCCGTCGCGCGACATCGAATAGAAGATGCGCGGCTGCGCCATCAGCATCACCAGGATCACCGAGGACAGGCCGGCGATGGCGCCGATCTCGACCGCGGTCTTGAGCCACTCCAGGTTGGCCGCCGGATCGGCGCGCATGGCCAGTTCCAGCGCCGTGGCCACCGGCTTGGCGGTGTCGAGTTCGCGGAACGGCGCGATGCCCACCAGCACCGCGCACACCGCGATGTAGATCAGGGTGCAGGCCACCAGCGAGCCGAGGATGCCGATCGGCATGTCGCGCTGCGGGTTCTTGGCCTCGCCGGCCGCGGTGGAGACCGCGTCGAAGCCGATGTAGGCGAAGAACACGATGGTCGCGGCGCGGAACACGCCGTCCATGCCGAAGCGCCCCGGGCCTTCGTTCTCGGGGATGAACGGGGTGAAGTTGGCCGGATCGATGTACTGCATGCCGAAGCCGAGGAAGGCCGCGATCACCGCGACCTTGATCGCCACCACGATGGCGTTGACGAAGGCCGACTGGGTGATGCCGACGTAGCACAGGCCGCTGACGGCGGCCACGATCAGGATCGCCGGCAGGTTGATCACGCCGGCGGTGCGCACGAACTCGCTGCCGTTCCAGGTGATCGGAGCGGTCGCAAGCTCGGCCGGGAAGGGCAGTCCGAGCGTCGTGGTCAGGAAGCTGACCAGGTAGCCGGACCAGCCCACGGCCACCGTGCTCGATGCGAACAGGTATTCGAGCACCAGGCACCAGCCGATGAACCAGGCCACGTACTCGCCCAGCGTGGCGTAGGAATACGAGTAGGCGCTGCCCGAGACCGGCATCATGGCCGCGAACTCCGCGTAGCACAGGCCGGCGAAGGCGCAGGCCAGCCCGGCGAGCACGAAGCTGAGCATGATCGCCGGACCGGCGTGGTTGGCGGCTGCCTGGCCGGTGAGCACGAAGATGCCGGCGCCGATCACCGCGCCCACGCCCAGCAGCACCAGGTGGCGCGCGGTCAGCGTCCGCCTGAGCGTCGCCTCTCCCTGCAGGGAGCCTTCGACCGGTTCGCCGGCATCCACGTGCGGCGCCGGTTCGACCGGCTTGACCCTGAACAGACTCTTCGACATCGGTGTTCCCTGAAGATGGACTTGGGGTGCCGGTGGGGTCGGCCGCGGAATCGTTACCGCTGCTACCTTGCCAAACGCCGATCCGGGGCACAAGCGCGCCAGGGATGGGCGAGAATGGCCGGTCCATGACCTATGACACTGGAGGCGCGCAGCATTGATCGATGCCCAGGCACACACCGGTGCGCTGGCAGCGGCCTTCGACGACTACGGCCGGCGCTTCCCCGGACAGGCGGCGACAGCCGCCGGCTTCGCCGCGCTGCTGTCGGATCCGATGGACCCTTTCGTGCGCGATCGCCTCGACGGGCACTTCACCGCGTCGGCCTGGCTGGTCGACCGCTCGCGCTCGCGGGTGCTGCTCACCCATCACCGCAAGCTGGGCATCTGGGTGCAGCTGGGCGGCCACGCCGATGGCGACCGCGACCTGCGCGCCGTCGCCCTGCGCGAGGCGGAAGAGGAATCCGGCCTGCCCGGACTGCGAGTGGTGCCGGGCGTGTTCGACCTGGACCGGCACTGGATCCCGGAACGCAAGGGTGTCCCCGGGCACTGGCATTACGATGTGCGCTACGTGGTACACGCAGGCGGCAGCGAGGACTTCGTGGTCAGCGGGGAGTCGCACGCGCTGGCGTGGCGCGACATCGCCACGATCGCCAGCGATGCCGGCGCGGACGCGTCGCTGCGCAGGATGGCGCAGCGATGGCTGTCGCAGCGGCAGGACGACGACCTGGGCTAGACGTGGCCTGCGCGACGCGAGCCTTCAGCGCCGCGCCGCGACCTCGTCGACGTGGCGCAGCAGGTCGGCCGGATCCTCGTACACGCGGAACGCGCCCGAGCGTTCCAGCTCCTCCAGCCCGTAGCCGCCCGACAGCAGCCCCACGCCCAGCGCACGCGCACGCTGCGCGGCCAGCATGTCCCAGATGCTGTCGCCGATCACCAGCGAGTGGCCGATGTCGACGCCCAGGCGGTCGGCCGCGGCCAGGAACAGGTCCGGATCGGGTTTGGCGTAGCGCACCTGGTCGCGGGTGACCACCGGCACCTGCGCGGGATCCACGCCGAGCGCGGCGATGTTGGGCGCAGCGGTCTCCATGCGCCCGCTGGTGGCGATCGCCCAGGGAATGCCTTCGGCGCTGAGGAACGCCAGCAGCTCCCGCGCGCCGGGCAGCGGACGGATGGCGCCGGCGGCCGCCTGCCGGTTGTAGGCCTCGGCGTGCCAGGCACGCAGACGCTCCAGCCGCTCCGGGGTGATGTCCAGGCCCGTCTCGCGCAGCAGGATGTTGGTGAACAGCCCGCCGCTCATGCCGATCTTGCGGTGGATGCGCCAGACCGAAAGATCGACACCCTCGCGGTCCAGCGCCTCCTTCCATGCCAGCACGTGCTGGTAGACGCTGTCGACCAGGGTGCCGTCGAGGTCGAACAGGAAGGCGGTGGACGTGCGTGGCATGGCGGTCTCCTCGACCTCGGCGTGTCGGTCCGGGCGTGCGGGTGGATCCCGCGACCGGGCTCAGTAGAGAACGCGGGTGCGCAGCGTTCCGTCGATCTCGTTGAGCGCCGCGCGCAGGCGCGCGGTGATCTGCGGCGTGGAGGCGATGTCGATCACCACGTAACCGACCTTGGCGTCGGTGCGCAGGAACTGGCCATCGATGTTGACGCCCTCGCGCGAGAACAGCTCGTTGATGCGCGACAGCACGCCGGGAACGTTGCGGTGGATGTGCAGGATGCGGTGGCTGCCGGCGTGCTCGGGCAGGGTGACCTCGGGGAAGTTGACGGCCGACAGCGTGCTGCCGTTGTCGCTGTAGCGCACCAGCTTGGCCGCCACCTCGGTGCCGATGTTGTCCTGCGCCTCCAGCGTGCTGCCGCCCACGTGCGGGGTCAGGATCACGTTGTCGAACCGCGTCAACGGCGATTCGAACGCGTCGCCGTTGCCCTTGGGTTCGACCGGGAACACGTCCACCGCAGCGCCGCCGACATGGCCCGACTCCAGCGCCGCGGCCAGCGCGTCGATGTCGACCACCGTGCCGCGCGAGGCGTTGATCAGGTGGGCGCCCGGCTTCATCCGCGCGATCTGCGCGGCGCCGAACATCATCTGCGTGGCCGGCGTCTCGGGAACGTGCAGCGTCACGATGTCCGAGCGTTCCAGCAGGTCATCCAGGCCGGCGGCGGCGCGCGCGTTGCCAAGCGAGAGCTTGGTTTCGATGTCGTGGAAGATCACGTGCATGCCCAGCGACTCGGCCAGCACCCCGACCTGGGTGCCGATGTGGCCGTAGCCGATGATGCCCAGGGTCTTGCCGCGCACCTCGTGGCTGCCCAGCGCCGACTTGCTCCAGCCGCCGCGATGGCATTCGGCGTTCTTGAGCGGGATGCCGCGCATCAGCATGATCGCCTCGGCGACCACCAGTTCGGCCACGCTGCGGGTGTTGGAGTAGGGCGCGTTGAACACCGGGATCCCGGCCAGCTCGGCAGCCTCGAGGTCGACCTGGTTGGTGCCGATGCAGAAGCAGCCGATGGTGAGCAGCTTGCGTGCGTCCGCGATCACCTCGGCGGTGAGCTGGGTGCGCGAGCGGATACCCACGATGTGCGCGCCGGCGAGCTTGTCCTTGAGCTCCTGCCCGGCCAGCGACTTGGTCAACAGCTCGACCTGCTCGTAGCCCGCCGCCCTGAACACCTCGACCGCGCTCTGGCTGATGCCTTCGAACAGCACGACGCGGATGTCCTGCTTCGGGAACGAGGTCTTCAGGGGCGTCATCGCGTTCGTGTCCGATGGGGAGGAAGCCATGCATTATTCCAGATGCGGGCAGGCGATTCCGCAACGCACAAAACGTTATTGCCGTGCTGCACGGAACGCCGGGCGCGGATGAACGGAACGCTGCGCCGGCAATTTTCGTTGCGACGGAAACGACCTTGCTCAGTGCAGAACATGCGAGGCGGGCGTGGCACGCGGCACCCGCTGGCGTTGCGCCGGAGGCTCTCGCGCCGGTCCGGGCATGCTGGACGCGTCCGGCGCCGGCTGGCACGCTTGGCTCCCCACGCCACGACCCGCCACGATGACCGATCCGCGCCTGGCCGCGCTGCAGCAGTCGCTGCCGGAACTGCGCCTGCTCACCGATGCCGCAGACCTCGAGCACTACGGTCACGACTGGACCAGGCGCTGGACGCCTGCGCCGCTTGCCATCGCGCTGCCTTCCTCCGTGGAACAGGTACAGGCCATCGTGCGCTGGGCGCGCGAACACCGCGTGGGCCTCGTGCCCTCCGGCGGACGCACCGGCCTGTCCGGCGGCGCGGTCGCCGCCGATGGCGAGCTGGTGTTGAGCCTGGAGCGGATGAACCGTGCGCTGGGTTTCGATCCGGTCGACCGCTGCCTCACCGTGCAGGCGGGCATGCCGCTGGAAGCGGTGCAGAACGCGGCGCGCGAGCACGGCCTGGCGTACCCGGTCGATTTCGCCTCGCGCGGCTCCTGCACGATCGGCGGGAACATCGCCACCAATGCCGGTGGCATCCGGGTGATCCGGTACGGCAATACCCGCGAGTGGGTGGCCGGGATCAAGCTGGTCGATGGTCGCGGCGAGGTGCTCGAGGTCGGGCGCGGACTGGTGAAGAACTCCAGCGGCTACGACCTTCGCCACCTGCTGGTGGCCTCCGAGGGCACGCTGGGCGTCATCGTCGAGGCCACGCTGCGGTTGACCGATCCGCCGCCCGATACCAGCGTGATGCTGCTGGCACTGCCGGATTTCGCCTCGCTGATGCGGGTGTTCGCCGCGCTGCGCGAGCGCCTGCAGCTCGAGGCGTTCGAGTTCTTCACCGACCGTGCCCTGCACCACGTGCTGGCGCATGGCGCGCAGAAGCCGTTCGACGAGATCCATCCGTACTACGTGGTGACCGAGTTCGCCGCCGGCGAGGCGCAGGAAGCGGCGGTGATGTCCGCCTTCGAGCACTGCGTCGCCGAGGGCTGGGTGCTGGATGGCGTGATCAGCCAGAGCCAGGCCCAGGCCGCGCAGCTGTGGCGCCTGCGCGAGGCGATCACCGAGAGCCTGGCCCCCTACGTCCCTTACAAGAACGACGTGGCGGTGCGCGTGTCGGCCATGGCCGGATTCCTGGCCGAGACCCAGGCGCTGCTGGCACGCGAGTACCCGCAGTTCGAGGTGGTGTGGTTCGGCCACATCGGCGATGGCAACCTCCACATCAACGTGCTCAAGCCTGAGGCCATGCCGCAGCCGGAGTTCGTCTCGGAGTGCGAACGCGTGACGAAGCTCCTGGCCGATGCGCTGCAGCGCTGCGGCGGCAGCATTTCGGCCGAGCACGGCATCGGCCTGGTCAAGAAGCCCTACCTGTCGTCCACCCGCAGTGCCGCGGAGATCGAACTGCTGCGCGGGATCCGCCGGGTAATGGATCCCGATGGCGTCATGAATCCGGGCAAGCTGTTTGACCAGGTTCCGGCGCCGCCCTGACATGCGGCGCGTTCAGCCGCCTGCGCCCGCGAGCGGATAAGCTGGCCGCCCCGCACCCGGACCCGTGTCGATGAAAGCTGCCGCCTTCCTGCTCGCGCTGACCGCCTGCACCAGCCTGGCCGCCCAGGCCGGCAGTTTCGCCGGTACCACCGGAGGCGCCGCGTCCGCGGGCAGCTCGGCGTCTTCCGGCACCACCTCGGGCGACGACAAGCTGGTACTGGCCGCGCGCGAGGACGCGGCGCTGTTCGTGGCCAGCGATGGTGCGATCCGCGGCGCGCGCCTGGAAGCCGCGCTGCGGCACCTGCGCGAACGCGATCCCGGGGCGCGCGACGCCGACGATCTGCGGCTGGCGCAGGCGATCCTCGCCCGCTGAGACCCCTGGTGGGCGCTACGCGTCGCGCCAGCCTGCTGGTGCTGCTGCTGGTTGCCGCGGCGCCGGTGGTGGCGGGGCTGCGCATCGAAGTCGACGCCGAAGGACTGACGGACGCCGAACGGCGGGAAACGCGCGCCCTGCTGGCCCGGGTCGAAACGCTGCTCCCGGCGCGCTTCGCCGAAGCGCTGGACGCGACCATTCCGATGCGCTGGCGCGACGATCTCCCCAAGGCGGTGCACGGGCGCGCGCAGCGCGGCGGCATCGGCCTGCAGCGCAGCCTGCTGCACGCCTGGACGGCCCGCGACCGCGCGGCAGGCGATGGCGATCCGGCCGCCCGTGCCGCGCTCGCGGCCCTGCTGCACGAGCTGGCCCACGTCCATGACCGCTCTCCCCGCGGCGGGGTGTCGCGCGATCCACGACTGCTCGACCTGGCGGGCTGGCCGGTGCAGCCGTTGCGCCTGGGCCGGCGCGTGGCGCGCAACGATCTGAAGGATCGAAGCCCCGATGCCTACGAACTGGCGTCCCCGGCCGAGTTCGTTGCGGTCAACTTCGAACACTTTCTGCTCGACCCGGCGTACGCCTGCGCGCGACCCGCGCTGCATCGCCATCTCGTCTCCATCTACGGGCCGCCGCCCGGCCGCGCACGGGAGCCCGATTGCGCCGCCGGCATGCCCTTCGTCGCCGCGGCGGGCAGCGGGGCCATGGTGCGGGCGCTGGACCTGGATCCCGCGCGCGTGCAGTCGGTGGACTACCTGTTCGCCGAAGCCAGCGGACAGCCGATGAGCCGCTGGGGCCACGCCATGCTGCGGCTGGTCGTCTGCGCGCCGGGGCGCGAACGGGGACCTGGCTGCCGGCTGGACCTGCAGCACCACGTGGTGCTCTCGTTCCGCGCATTCGTCGACGACGTGCAGGTGTCCAGCTGGCGCGGGCTGACCGGTTCCTACCCTGCGCGCCTGTTCGTGCTGCCGCTGGAGCAGGTGGTGGACGAGTACACGCGGGTGGAGCTGCGCGGCCTGCAGTCGATCCCGCTGCGCCTGGGCGATGCCGAGATCCGGGACCTGATCGAGCGTGCGGCACGGGTGCACTGGAGCTACGACGGGCGTTACCGCTTCGTCGGCAACAACTGCGCGGTGGAAACCTGGAAGCTGCTCAACGACGCCGTGCCGCGGCTGGCCGCGAAGCAGTTGCGCAGCGTCACGCCGACCGGCCTGCTGCGCAGGCTGGTGCGCGAGGACGTCGCCGACGCCTCCGTACTGGGCGATGCGGCGGCCGCGCTCCGCGACGGATACCGCTTCGCTTCGCTGGCCGAGCACTTCGATGCGATGCACGCCATCGCGGCCTCGGAGCTGGCGCTGCCGGCGAAGGATGCGCTGGCCTGGTTCGCGCTGGATCCCGCCATCCGCGCGCCGTGGCTGGAACGCGGTGGACTGCGCAGTTCGGCAGCGCTGCTGGTGCTGGAGCAGGCGGCGCTGCGGCGAGAGCAGGCCGCAGTGCGCGAGCTGCTCAAGCAGCGGATGCTCCGCGGGCGCGTCCCCGACCCGGAACTGGCGCGGGACTCCCTGCGGCGGCTGCTGGCCGACGGCGCCTGGGCCGGCCGCCCGGCACAGCTGCTCGGCGGCGGCTATGGCATTCCGCAGTCCGCCGAGCGTTCCCGGCTCGCCGAGGCCGTGGCCCGCGACGACACCCGGTTGCGCGGTCTGCGGGACGACCTGCACCTGCGGCTGCGCGACTGGCTTCCCGCGGCGCAGGCGGCCCGCCTGGCATTGACGGAGGCGAACGTCGACCGCATCGGCCGGCACCTGCGTGCGATGACGACGGGCCCCGGCGGCGCCGGCTGAGCGGCGTGGCGCTGGGCGGCGGACCGTCGTCCGGATCGCCGCCGGGCGAAGCTCAGTCGGCGCGGCCGCCGAACTCGCCGGTGGTGGTGTTCACCAGCACGCGTTCGCCGTTGACGATGTACTCGGGCACCATGATCTCCATTCCGGTGCTGAGCCTGGCCGGCTTGGGCCGCTTGGTGGCGGTGCCGCCCTTGAGCTCGGGCGGGGTGTCGACCACTTCGAGCGTCACGTGCTGCGGCAGCTGCAGCGCCACCGGCTGCTCGTCGATGATCTGCACGTAGCAGCCCTGCAGGCCGTCGGTGATGTAGCCGGCGTCGTCGCCGATCACGTCGGCGTCCAGCGTGTACGGCGTGTAGTCCTCGTCGTCGAGGAACACGAAGGCCTCGCCGTCTCTGTACGAGTACGTGGCCTGCCGGCGCAGCAGTTCCACCTCGGTCAGGCTGTCTTCCGCGTCGAAGCTCACGTCGGCCTTGTTGCCGCCGGGCACGCTGTACATGATGAAGCGGAAACGCACGTTGCCGCCGCGGCCCTGTGGCGAGCTGCGCTCGATGTCGCGCACCTGGTACACGGTGCCGTTGTGTTCGACCACGTTTCCTTTCTTGACGTCGTAGGCTTTCATGGGGTGGCGATTCGTGATTGGTGTTGGTGTTGGTGTTGGTGTTGGTGATCGTAAGTGGGCGATGGCTCCCGGGATCCGCTGTTTCCAATCGCGAATCACCAATCGCCAATCACGGTCTACTTCGGCGCCAGCCGCACCGCGCCGTCGAGGCGGATGGTCTCGCCATTGAGGTAGCGGTTGCCGACGATGTAGTGCACCAGGTCGGCGAACTCCTCGGGGCGGCCGAGGCGGGCGGGGAAGGGGATCGAGGCCGAGAGCGACTTTTGCACCTCCTCGGGCATGCCGTCCACCATCGGAGTCCAGAAGATGCCGGGTGCGACGGTGTTGACGCGGATTCCGAAGCGGGCGAGTTCGCGCGCCATCGGCAACGTCATGCCGACCACGCCGCCCTTCGAGGCCGAGTACGCCGCCTGGCCGATCTGGCCTTCGTAGGCCGCGACGCTGGCGGTGTTGACGATCACGCCGCGCTCGCCGTCCTCGCCCGGATCGTTGTGCTGCATCAGCGCGGCCGCCGCCTTGGCCACGTTGAAGCTGCCCACCAGGTTGACCATGACGGTGGTCTGGAACTGCGAGAGCGGCATCGGCGCCTCGCGTCCGAGCACCCGGCCCGCGCCGATGATGCCGGCGCAGTTCACCGCGACGTTGAGACCGCCCATGGCGTCCGCCGCAGCCCGCATGTTCGCCGCCACGCCGTCTTCGCTGGTGACGTCGGTGCGCAGGTAGCGGGCGCGGGACTCGCCCAGTTCCGCGATCGCGGCCGTGCCCTTGTCGTCGTTGACATCGAACAGGGAAACCTGGCCGCCGTCGGCGACGATGCGCCGCGCCACGGCGAGGCCGAGCCCGGAGACGCCGCCGGTCACGACGGCACGGATGGAGGAAGACTGCATGGACGATCCCGTTGCTGAAAGGCGCGATTTTAGCGCGGCCGGATACCGCGCCGCCGGGGGAGTTCCCCATCCCGCCTCGCCCGGCGCCTCAGCCGCCGCTGCGCAGGCGCCGCGCGAACTCTTCCGGCGGCAGCCCGGGAGCGAACAGGAAGCCCTGGCCGACCGGAACACCCAGTTCCAGCATGAAACGGCGCTGCGCCTCCGACTCGATGCCCTCGGCCACCAGGCCCAGCTCCAGGCTGCGTGCGATTCCGGCCACCGCCTGGCACACCGCCTTGTCGGAGTGGTTGCCGGGGACGCCCTCGACGAACAGCTGGCTGAGCTTGAGCCCGTGGATCGGAAGGCGACGCAGGTAGTTGAGCGCGCTGTAGCCCTCGCCGAAGTCGTCGATGGTCAGGATCACGCCCAGTTCGCGCAGCGCGGCGAAGGTGCGCAGGGTGTCCGGCGCATCCTCGATCAGCACCCGCTCGGTGAACTCCAGCTCGAGCGCCGAGCCGGGCAGGGCATGCTCCTCCAGCGCCTGGCGGACGGTGTCGGCCAGGTCTTCGACCAGGAACTGGCGGTAGGACACGTTGACCGCCACGCGGATGATGCCCAGGCCTGCGTCCCGCCACTCGGCCGCCTGCCGGCAGGCTTCGCGCAGCACCCAGCGTCCGATGCGGACGATGTCGCCGGTGTTCTCGGCATGGCCGATGAAGTGGTCGGGCCGCATCTCGCCCAGCTGGTGGTTCTGCCAGCGGATCAGCGCTTCGGCGGCGACGATGGTGCCGCGGCGCAGGTCCACCTGCGGCTGGTAGACCAGCCGGAATTCCTCGTTGTCGGCCGCGCGGCGCAGGTGGGTTTCCATGCGCAGGCGGTCCTGCTGCGACTGCGCCAGTTCGGGGGTGAACTCCTGGCGGCCGTTGCGGATGCGGCGTTTGCTGTCGTACATCGCCGCGTCCGCGTTCTGGATCAGCGTCTGCGGCCGGTCGCCGTCGCGGGGCGCGCGGGCGATGCCGATGCTGGCGCTGATCGCGAACTCCTCCTTGTCGAAGCGGAAGCTCTCGCCGAAGGAGTCCAGGATCGCGTCCGCGATGCGCTCGGGCCGCGCGTCGTCGTCGCCGGTGTTGCAGATGACCAGGAACTCGTCGCCGCCGAAACGCGCGATCAGTCCTTCCGTGCCCGCGGCACGGCTGATGCGCCGCGCCGCGCCGGACAGCAACTCGTCGCCGGCGCCGTGGCCGAGCACGTCGTTGACCACCTTGAAGCGGTCCAGGTCGATGTACAGCACGGCGAGCGGCCCATGCATCGGATCGCGCATGCGCGTCTCGAGTTCGTGCAGCATGGCGTCGCGGTTGAGCAGGCCGGTGAGCGGGTCGGTGCGTGCGCGGATGCGCAGCGTTTCCTGCTCCTGCTTTCGCTCGGTGATGTCCTGCAGGGTTCCGGTGATGGACGTGCCTTCGCTGCGGCTGATCTCGGCCTCGCCGATGATCCGCAGCCACAGCGGCGTGCCGTCCGCATGCTTGGCTTCCACTTCCAGGTCGATCGGCCGCTTGTCCTCGATGGCGCGGCGCAGCGCCGCGTCCAGGCGCAGGCAGTCGGCCTCCACGAGGGCGGCCAGCAGGTCGCCGATCGAGCGGACGTCGCGTCCGACGCCGAGGATGCGCAACCCCTCGTCGGTCATGTACAGCGCGTCGCGGTCGACCTCCCATTCCCAGCCGCCGATGCGCGCCAGCGACTGCGCACGGTCGAACAGGGCGCTGTCGCGCTTGAGTTCGGTGACGTCGCTGAAGAACGACAGGACCTGCAGCGGCGTGTGCCCGCCCGGGGCGAACAGCGGCACGCTGCTGATCGACAGCCAGCGCAGGCGCCGTTCGGGACGGTGGTAGAGGCCCAGCACCTGGCTGCCCGTCGCCACGCCCGTGCGCAACGTGGTCATCGGCGGCAGATCGGCCAGGGCGAGGGGGCGGCCCGCCTCGTCGACCACGGCCCAGTCCGCGGGCCGCATGTAGGCCTGCAGGTCCTGGTTCTCGTCCGCGCCGAGGATCCGCATCGCCGCCGCGTTGGCCTGGACCACGTTCCCGGCGTCGTCGAACACCACCACGCCCTTGTCGATCACCTCCAGCAGCTGGCCGTAGCGCAGTTCGGCCATGCGCCTGGCGCTGAGGTCGCGCGCCACCGCCACCACGCAGCGGCGACCCTCGTGCACGAAGCCGGCCGAATGCACCTCCACGGGGAAGCGGCTGCCGTCGCCGCGCCGGTTGGTGACCTCGACGACATAGGTTTCGCCGCGGTGCAGGACTTCCAGGACGGGGCGCATGTGGTCCTTGGGAAGATCCGGATTGAGCACCTCGATGGGCTGGCCCACGATCTCCGAACGCGGCCGCCGGTACGCGGCCATGCCCGCGCGGTTGAGGTCGAGCACGATGCCGCTTTCGTCGAGGATGCTGACCGGGTCCGGCACCGCGTCGAACAGCGCGTGGTAGCGCAGCCGTGCGCTCTCGGCATCCGCGCGGGCAGAGCGCAGCGCCGTCCCGGCCTGGTCGAGGAGGGCGCGTGTCGCCTCCGGCAAGGCGCTGTCGCGGCTGGCGACGGCCAGCGCGGCGAGCACGTCGGCGACGTCGGGCCCGGGCGCCGCCTCCTCGTCGGGCGACGGCTGCGCGTTCATGCGGCCGCCAGCGCCCGTCCGGCCTTGCTGCCGGTCTCGCGGCCCAGCAGGCCGGCCAGCCAGCGTCCGGTTTCGGCGAGCGCGGCCAGGTCGATGCCGGTCTCCACGCCCATGCCTTGCAGCATGTACACCACGTCCTCGCTGGCGACGTTGCCGCTGGCGCCCTTCGCGTAGGGACAGCCGCCCGCGCCGGACACGGCGCTGTCCACCACCGTAACGCCTTCCTCCAGGCATGCCAGGATGTTGGCCAGTGCCTGGCCCCAGGTGTCGTGGAAATGCACCGCGAGGGCGGCCATCGGCACCTCGGCGGCCACCGCCCGCAGCATCGTCCGCGCCTTGCCGGGCGTGCCCACGCCGATGGTGTCGCCGAGCGAGATCTCGTAACAGCCCATTGCGTGCAGTGCCGAGGCCACGCGCACCACGTCCGCCAGCGGCACCTCGCCCTGGTAGGGGCAACCCAGCACGGTGGACACGTAGCCGCGCACGCGGATGCCGTCGTCCCGGGCCCGCTGGAACACCGGCTCGAAGCGCTGCAGCGATTCCTCGATGCCGGTGCCGATGTTGGCGCGGGTGAAGGCGGCCGAGGCGGCGGTGAACACGGCCACCTCGCGCGCACCGGCCGCGACCGCGCGTTCGTACCCCTGCAGGTTGGGCACCAGCACCGGGTACGACACGCCGGGCCGCTTGTGGATGCCCGCGAACACCTCCGCCGCATCGGCCAGCTGCGGGACCCATTTCGGGCTCACGAAGCTCGTCGCCTCGATCGTCTGCAGGCCGGTCGCGGACAGGCGGTCGATCAGCTCGATCTTCGCCGCAGCCGGTATCGGTGTCTTCTCGTTCTGCAGCCCGTCGCGCGGACCGACCTCGACGATGCGGACCGACGCGACGCTCACGGCCTCCGCTCCCGGGCCGGCACGCCTGCGGCCGCGGTGGCGTGGCGCCTCATTCCGCCGTCTCCAGCACCACCAGCACGACGTCGGCCTCCACGAACTCGCCCGCGGTCGCGCGCAGCTCCATCACCACGCCGGCGCGCGGCGCCTTCAGTGCCAGCTCCATCTTCATCGCCTCGAGCACTGCCAGCTCCTGTCCCGCATCCACGCGATCTCCCGCACCGACGCGCAACGCGACCACGCGCCCGGGCATCGGCGCGCGCACGCGGTCGTCGCCGCCCTCCTGCGCGCCAGGCTCGTGGCGGTATACCGCCAGCGACTGCAGCGACAGCCGCTGCTCGCCATCGTGGACCTCGACCCGGCCGGGGCGCAGCGAGACGCGGAAGCGGCGTCCCTGACCATCCAAACGCAGCGACAGGTCGCCGTCGGCCAGACGCGCGCCCTCGATCGTGGCGACCTGGCCGCCGTGGTGGATGCGATAGCGGCCGCCATCGCCCTGGGCCACCAGCTCGATCCGCTCGCCGCGATGCTGGAACGCCAGCGGGCGCATTCCCGCATGGCCCAGGCGCCAGCCGTCGGCGATCGCCCAGGGCGAGCCTGGATCGCCCGAGGTGGTGGCGGCCAGGCGCTGGTCGCGCTCCTGTTCGAGCAGGCACGCCGTCGCCGCCGCCAGCAGGAGCGCGGACGCCGGGGCGGGCGCGGTGGTGAACTCGTCCAGATGCCGGTCCAGGTAGCCGGTATCGATGCGCGCATCGACGATCGCCGGATGCCGCACCAGCGCCTCGAGGAAGGCGATGTTGGACTTCGGACCCTCGATCACGCACCGCGACAGCGCCTCGCGCAGCCGGGCGAGCGCGGCCGGTCGATCGCGCTCGTGGACGATCAGCTTGGCGATCATCGGATCGTAGAAGATCGTGACCGTATCGCCTTCGACCACGCCCGAATCGATGCGAACCTGCGGCGAGGGGGGCGGCAGTTCGAGGCGCTCCAGGCGACCGGAACCCGGCAGGAAGCCGGCCTCGGGATCCTCCGCGTACAGGCGCACCTCGATCGCGTGGCCCGACTGCGGCACCTGCTCCTGCGACAGCGGCAGCGCTTCGCCCGCAGCCACGCGCAGTTGCCATTCCACCAGGTCCAGCCCCGTCGTCATCTCGGTGACCGGATGCTCCACCTGCAGGCGGGTGTTGATCTCCATGAAGTAGAAATGCCCGGCCGGATCGACGATGAACTCGACCGTCCCGGCGTTGGCGTAGTCGATGGCCCGCGCGGCCAGCACCGCGGCCTCGCCCATGGCCGCGCGCAGCCGCGGGGTGAGGAAGGGCGAGGGCGACTCCTCGAACACCTTCTGGTAGCGCCGCTGGGCCGAACACTCGCGCTCGTTGAGGTGGATGGCGTTGCCGTGGCCGTCGCCGAACACCTGGATCTCGATGTGGCGCGGCGATTCGATATAGCGCTCCAGCAGCACCCGGTCGCGGCCGAAGGCGTTGGCCGCCTCGCGCTGGCAGCTCTCCAGCATGGGCGGGAAGTCGTCGGCCGAACGCACCACGCGCATGCCCTTGCCGCCGCCGCCGTGCGCGGCCTTGATCATCAGCGGGAAGCCGATGCGCCCGGCCTCGGCGGCCAGCAGCCGGGGCGCCTGGTCCTCGCCGGTGTAGCCCGGCACCACCGGCACGCCGGCGGCCTGCATCAGCTGCTTGGCGCCGGCCTTGCTGCCCATCTTCCGCATGGAGGCCGCCTTCGGCCCGATGAAGACCAGGCCTGCGGCCTCGACCGCATCGGCGAAATCGGCGTTCTCGCTGAGGAACCCGTAGCCGGGGTGGATCGCCTGCGCGCCCGAACGCAACGCGACCTCGACGATCGCTTCGCCGCGCAGGTAGCTGTCGGCCGGGCGCGGTCCGCCGATCGGATACGCCTCGTCGGCCTGGCGCACGTGCTGCGCATCGGCGTCGGCCTCGGAAAACACGGCCACCGTGCGGATGCCGAGCCGGCGCGCGGTGCGGATGACCCGGCAGGCGATTTCGCCGCGATTGGCGATCAGGATCTTCTGGAACATCAGTGGGAGGCGTCCTCGGGGAGATGGCAGACGGCCTCGATGTTGTGGCCGTCGGGATCGATCACGAATGCGCCGTAGTAGTCGGCGTGGTAGTGCGGACGCAGGCCGGGCGCGCCGTTGTCGCGGCCGCCAGCGGCGAGTGCGGCCGCATGGAAGGCGTCCACGGCGGCGCGACTGGCGGCGGTGAATGCGAAATGCGCGGCGCCGCTCGGCGCGACGCCATCCGTGCCCGCGCCGACCCAGAAATGCGGACGCCGCGGCGGGCCGAAACCGCAGCCTTCGTAGCTGCCGCCAGTCTCAGCCCCGGTCAGCTCCATCACTACCGCAAAGCCCAGCGGCGCCAGGGCGCGTTCGTAGAACGCGCGGCTGCGCGCGTAGTCGGCCACGCGCAGGCCAAGATGGTCGAGCATGGCTCAGCCCTCCCGGACCCAGGCAGGCGTGCGCTTGTCGAGGAACGCGCCCAGGCCTTCCTGGCCCTCGGCCGACACGCGCAACGCGGCGATCAGGGCCGCGTTGGCCTGGTCGAGCCGGTCGCGATCGGGCTGCAGGGCGACCTCGCGCACCAGGCGCTTGGCCGTGGCCGACGCGACTGGGCCGGCCTTGAGCAGCAGCGCGAGCTGGCGTTCGACAGCGGCATCCAGGGCATCGGCTTCGACCACCTCGTGCAGCAGGCCCATGCGCAGCGCCTGGGCGGCATCGAACACCTCGGCGGTGGCGAACCAGCGCCGCGCCTGTCGCGGCCCGATCGCGGCGACGACATAGGGCGAGATCACCGCGGGCAGCAAGCCCAGGCGGCTCTCGGTCAGGCCGAACTTCGCGCCTGGCACGCCGATGGCGATGTCGCAGCAGGCCACCAGGCCCACGCCGCCACCGAACGCGGCGCCGTGCACGCGCGCGATGGTCGGTTTCGGCAGTTCGTCGAGCGTGCGCATCAGGCGGGCCAGCGCCAGGGCATCCTCGCGGTTCTCGGCCTCGCTGGCGGCGGCCATGCCACGCATCCAGTGGAGGTCGGCGCCGGCGGAGAACGAGGGCCCGGCGCCGTCAAGCACCACCGCGCGCACGCTGGCGTCGGCGGCAGCCTCGTCGAGGGCGGCGGTGAGGCGGGCGATCAGCGCGGCATCGAAGGCGTTGTGCAGCTCCGGCCGCTCCAGGCGCAGCCGCAGCACGGCCCCTGAGCAATGGATCGACAGCGGTTCGGACATGGCGTCATGCGGATGGTCGGCGGCCCCGCATCATAGCCGCCGGGGATTCGGCGACGGAGCGGTCGGGCGGGGTGGATGGCGGGAAGGCCTGCCGGGAGTCTGCATGGCGACCGGTGACGTGCTGACTGACGTGCCTGTCGCGCCGGCTCGGCTCATTCCCCGGCTTGTGGGGAGCAAGCGACGGAGCGCGGCGGGAGCGCACCAGCACCGCCTCGCCACATCCGTCGGCGCGTGGAGTGCGCTAGACTGGACGAGACTCATTCTCATTCCAGTCCATGCTCCCACGCCGCCTGCTGGCGTCGCTGCTCCTCGGCGTCGTCCTGACCTGCACCTTTGCCCGCGCCTCCGGGGACGCCGTGGCCACCACCTGGCGCCTGCTCGACTACATCGCCGTGGACTATCGCGAGGCGGTAGCGGGCGGCGAGGTGGTCAACCAGCTCGAGTACGACGAGATGCTCGAGTTCTCCGCCACGGCCGCGGCGGCCATCGAAGCCCTGCCGCCCACCTCCGGCGGCGAGCGGCTGCGGGCCGATGCGCAGGCGTTGCAGCAGGCCATCCGCGATCGGGCCGGGCCGGACCGCATCGCGGCGCAGGCGCGCGCCCTGGCCGCGGCGCTGGTGCGGGAACACCCGATCCCGTTGATGCCCGACCAGCCCCCGCAGTACGCGCGGGGCGAGGCGCTGTATGCGCAGCTGTGCGCCAGCTGCCACGGCGCGGGCGGTGCCGGCGACGGTCCGGCCGCTGCGGGACTGGACCCGCCGCCGATCGACTTCACCGACCGCGCGCGCGCCGACGAGCGCAGCGTCTTCGCCCTCTACCAGGTGATCGAACAGGGCCTGGAGGGCACCTCGATGGCCAGCTACCGCGGGCTGCCGGCCGACGACCTCTGGGCGCTGGCCACCTACACCGGTGCGATCGCGTATCCCGCCTCGCTGGCCGAGGCCGGACGCTTGCGGCTGGAGCGCGACCCGGCGCTGCGCGCGATGCTCGACTTCGACCGCTACGTCGGCGAAACCCCCGCCGGACTCGCTCGCGAGCTCGGATCGGCCGACGCGGCGGCCGAGCTCGTGGCCTACCTGCGCCGGCACCCGGAGGCGGCCCAGGCCCGGGCGCAGGATGCCGGGGCCGGGCTGTCGCTCTCGCGCCGACTCCTCGGGGAAGCGATGGTGGCCTACCGCGCCGGCGATGCGCGCCGCGCCCGCGAGCTGGCGCTGTCGGCCTATCTGGACGGCTTCGAGCCGGTCGAACCCCTGCTGGCCGCCCGCGACCAGCCGCTGATGGCCCGGATCGAGGCGGCGATGGCGCGCCTGCGCTCGGGGCTGGCCGCGAACGCCGATGCAGCCGCCCTGCAGGCCCAGGTCGAGGAACTCGACGCACTGTTCGGGCAGGCCGGGCAGGTGCTGGCGCAGGACCGCACGTCGACGGCCGCCAGCTTCGTCGCCGCGTTCACGATCCTGCTGCGCGAGGGCCTGGAAGCGCTGCTGATCGTCATCGCGATGATCGCCCTGCTGCGCAAGGCCGGACGCACCGAGATGCTGCCCTGGGTGCACGGCGGATGGCTCTCGGCCCTGGCCGCGGGCGTGGTGACCTGGGCGCTGGCCACATGGGTGATCACCATCAGCGGTGCCAGTCGCGAACTGTCGGAGGGCTTCGGCTCGCTGCTCGCCGCGGCGGTGCTGGTGTGGGTGGGGCTGTGGATGCACGGCAAGAGCCATGCGCAGGCCTGGCAGCGCTATGTGCGCGAACGGCTCGGGCGTGCGCTGGGCAGGTCCTCGGGCATCTTCCTGCTGGGCCTGGTGTTCGTGGTGGTCTACCGCGAAGTGTTCGAGACCATCCTGTTCTATGCCGCGATCTGGAACCAGGGCACCAAGGGCGCGGTGCTTGCCGGCGGCGCCACCGCGGCGCTGGTGCTGGTGGCGGTGGGCTGGGGCCTGATGCGCTACAGCCGCAGCCTGCCGATCGGCCGGTTCTTCCGCTACAGCTCGCTGCTGATCGCGGCGCTGGCGGTGGTGCTGATGGGCAAGGCGGTGGCGGCGCTGCAGGAAGCCGGCTACCTGCCGGTCAGCTGGCTCGAGGGCTGGCCGCGGATGGACGTGCTGGGCCTGCACCCGACGCTGGAGGGCGTGGCCGCGCAGGCCCTCGTCGCACTGGTGCTTGCAATCGGGTTCGCGCTCTCCAGCCGCGGAGCGCGCCGCCTGGCGACGGCCTGAGGCCCGGGCCCGCCAGGCGCGCACCCTGGCGTGGGCGCGCGTCGACTTGCCCGCGCGCGCATTCGCCCTCGACCCGCCTCGGCGCGACGTGCCGCTTCGACGGCGTGCGGGTCACGCCGGCGGCAAGCGGATGGCACGTCGTCCGTCCCCCGGCCGCGGCAAGTCGCCTGGGGCCATTTCCGCGCCC
>JAEXLY010000152.1 GCA_023444765.1 Pseudomonadota bacterium
CACCAGCAGCGAGGCCAGCGCCGCCGCCGGCAGCGGCCAGCGCCAGCCGCGCGCCGGCGTTGCCGCCACAGCGGCCTGGCGGCGGCGGTGCAACTGCGCCATCGTCGCGGCGGAGACGTTGGACAACGCGTCCGCATGCGCCGCACGCGCGGCGCAGTCGAGGCGGTCGTGGCCCGGGGCGGGGGTGTTCATCGGAAATCCTCCATTTGCTTCTGCAGGGCCTCGCGGGCGCGGAACAGGTGCGTCTTCACCGATCCTTCGCTGCAGCCCATCACTTTCGCGGTCGCCTCGACATCCAGCTCCTCCAGCACCCGCAGGGTGAACGCCTCGCGCTGGCGCGCCGGGAGGCCACGCAGCGCCGCCGCCAGCCGGCCCCAGGCCTCGCGCCCGTCGTGGGCGCGGGACGGATCCGGAGTCGACTCATCGGCCCAGTCGATCTCGCCGCCGTCGGGGTCGCGCGCATCGGTCAGCCACTTCAGGCGGAACGTGCGCCGCCGCTGCAGGTCGATCACCCGGCTGCGCAGCACCGACCAGAACAGCGGCGTCCACTCCTCCGGGCTGCGGTCGCGGTAGCCCAGCATCTTCGCCATGGCGTCCTGCACGGCGTCCAGGGCATCCTCGCGGTGGCGCAGGCCCAGCTCGGCGAAGCGGAAGGCGCGGGCCGACACGGCGGCGAGGAACCCCTCCAACGTCGCCGGGAGCGCAGGCTGGGGAACGGCGGAGGGGGCGGGAGCGTCCACGCCCGCCAGCCTAACCGCTGGGGCGCCCGCCAGCGGCGCGCCGGCCGTGGCCGTCCGCCTGTTGTGGTATCCGCCATCCATCTGTAGTCGCGACCGGAGCTGCGCAGGGACGGGAATGGGAACGCGCGCGAGCCACTCCGGTTGACGCGCGCGCAGCGGGTTCAGCCACGGTTATGATGCGGCCACACGCAGCGACCTGGGGGCGGGGATGAGCGACGGTTTCGTGGCCTTGTACATCTTCATGCTGGCGGCGATCGCCGGCCACGTGATCATCTCGCGCGTGCCGGTGATCCTGCATACGCCGCTGATGTCGGGCAGCAACTTCATCCACGGCATCGTGCTGATCGGGGCGATGGTGGTGCTGGGGCACGCGGATACCACGCTGGAGAAGGCGATCGGCTTCGTGGCGGTGCTGATGGGCGCCGGCAATGCCGCCGGCGGCTACGTGGTCACCGAGCGCATGCTGGAGATGTTCAAGTCCTCCAGGAAGCCGGGGCCCAAGGCATGAACGGCATGGAGATCCTGCAACTGGTGGTCAAGGCCAGCTACCTGGTGGCCGCCACGCTGTTCCTGCTGGGGCTGCAGCGCATGGCCTCGCCGATGACCGCGCGCAGCGGCATCCGCTGGGCGGGACTGGGCATGCTGATCGCCACGGCGGCCACGTTCTTCCTTCCGGACCTGCACAACATCCCGCTGATCCTGGCCGCGGTCGCCATCGGCACCGCGCTGGCCTGGGTCTCGGGCAAGAAGGTCGCGATCACCGACATGCCGCAGATGGTGGCGCTGTACAACGGCTTGGGCGGCGGCTCGGCCGCGGCGATCGGCGCCGTGGAACTGTTGCGCTGGTCGGCGCTGGGGCAGGCCAGCGGCCCGGTGCCGCTGGTGCTGGCGGTGCTGGGCGCGCTGATCGGATCGGTGGCGCTGTCGGGCTCGGTCATCGCCTGGGCCAAGCTCGACGGACGCATGGACAAGCGCTACGCGTTCCCGGGCATGCAGGCGTTCAACGCACTGGTGGCGCTGGGGACGGTGGTCCTCGGCGGGCTGGTCATCTGGTCGCTGGGCGTGCCCTGGATCATCGCCTTCTTCGTCGCGGCGCTGGCGCTGGGCGTGCTGATGACCCTGCCCATCGGTGGCGCGGACATGCCGGTGGTGATCTCGCTGTACAACGCGCTGACCGGGCTGGCGGTGGCGTTCGAAGGCTACGTGCTGGGCAACGAGGCGCTGATCATCGCCGGCATGATGGTCGGCGCGGCAGGCATCCTGCTCACGCGGCTGATGGCCAAGGCGATGAACCGCTCGATCCGCAGCGTGTTGTTCTCCAACTTCGGCGGCGCCGGCGCGGCGGGGGCGGAGATCGCCGGCACGCAGAAGCCGATCGAAGCGGCCGATGTCGCCGCCATGATGGCCTTCGCCGAGCGCGTGGTCATCGTGCCGGGCTACGGCATGGCGGTGGCGCAGGCGCAGCACAAGATCTGGGAACTGACCCAGCGCCTGATCGAGCGCGGGGTGAAGGTGAAGTTCGCCATCCACCCCGTGGCCGGGCGCATGCCCGGGCACATGAACGTGCTGCTGGCGGAAGCCGGCGTGCCCTACGACCTGATCGCCGACATGGACGACATCAACCCCGAGTTCGCGAATACCGACGTCTCGCTGGTGATCGGCGCCAACGACGTAGTGAACCCGGTGGCGAAGACAGATCCGGCCAGCCCGATCTACGGCATGCCGATCCTGGACGTGGTCGAGTCGAAGAACACCATCGTCATCAAGCGCGGCAAGGGAACGGGCTTCGCCGGCATCGAGAACGCGCTGTTCTACGCCGACAACACGCGCATGCTCTACGGCGACGGCGCCGAGATGGCCAGTGCGCTGGTGAGCGAGCTCAAGGCGCTCGACGGCGGGCACTGAGCCCGCCCGTCACCGCGAGGACAGGGCCGCGGCGACCAGGGCGATGGCCAGCCAGGCCAGGTCGGCCGGGCTGTTGAACAGCCTCACCAGCAGCGCGCCGAGCTCCGGGCCGAGCTTGAGCAGCGACTCCCAGGGCAGCAGGCCCATGTGCCTGCCCAGCCAGGTCGCCACGATCGCCCAGTTGGCCGCGAGCACCGCCAGCAGCGTCGCCAGCACGCCGGTCAGGGCGCGGAGCGCTCCCGGACGCATCCGCAGCAGCCGCACCACCAGGGCCGCGTCGGCCGCGGCCACCACGGCCATCCAGCTGCACTGGCGGTCCAGGCGCATGGACAGCATCACCCAGACCGCGGCGACGCCCAGGCTGGCCAACGCCAGCAGAGCCACGGCGAACCAGGGGGAGACGGGGCGTCGCGTTGACGGCATCGGAAGGCTGCGTTGCGGGCGGCCGCACAGGATACCGGGCCCGCGGCGGTACAATGCCGCATTGCACTCCGGGCCCGTGGCCCCACATCTCCCGCATGTATTCCCGTAGCAGTGAACCGGTGCGCTTCGAGCGCGATTGCGACGCGGTCCTGGTCCCGCAGGGCGAAGAGGTCACCCTGCCTGCTGGCAGCGTGGGCTACATCACCCAGGCGCTGGGCGGCAGCTGGACGGTCTTCGTCGAAGGCAATCTGTTCCGCATCGCCGGCAGGGACGCCGATGCCATCGGCAAAGAGCCGCCCGAGCCGCTGGAACTGCCCGAGGGCGCCGACGACGCCGCCGTGGAACAGCTGGTCTGGAAGCAGTTGCGGACCTGCTTCGACCCCGAGATCCCGATCAACGTGGTCGATCTGGGCCTGGTCTATCTCGCGGAGGTGCGCAAGCTGGGCGAGGAGCGTCGTGCGGTCGACGTCAGGATGACCCTGACCGCGCCCGGCTGTGGCATGGGGGACATCCTGGTCGAGGACGTGCGCAGCAAGCTCGAACTGATCCCGACGGTCGAGGAGGCGGATGTCGAACTGGTGTTCGACCCGCCGTGGAACAGGTCGATGATGTCGGAGGCCGCGCGCCTCGAAACGGGCATGCTGTAGGGCAGCAGACAGCGCTCGACATGTCAGATATGTGACGAAACTCACGATTTCACATGCAACTGATTCTCGTCATCCCGTTGCGACACGGTTCAGCTGTCGTGTAGCGTCAGTTTGCGGACGGATTTTGTCAGTTCCGCACCACGTTCGACTGACGCGAGACACAGGGATGTTCCACGCCTCGTCACATCTGCCTGATCCCGCGCCTGTCGGCATTTCGCCGCCAAGGCGGCTTGCTCGTTTTCGGGGGTCATCCAGATGAAGCTCTCTTCCAGGCGCCCTGCGCGCCTGCACGCGCTCGCGGCCGCGACGGCCGTTGCACTGTCCGTCCTGGTGGCGGCACCAGTATCGGCCGGACAGGCCAACCTCGCGGGCCTCGATTCGGACACCGCGTTCGACCAGTTCATCGTCAAGTACAAGGCTGGAGCGCCGGAAGCCTCCGATCCGGCCGCGCGCAACCGCGGCCTGTCCGTCGCCGCGGCGGCCGTGGCCAGCGGAACGCAGGCCATGCGCGGCGACCCGCGCGCGGTCCCGCTCGGACTGGTCCACCAGCGGCGCATGGCGGTCGGCGCCGACGTGATCCGGGCCAGCCGCAAGCTCGACCGGGTCGACGCCGAAACCCTGATCCGCCAGCTCGCGGCCGATCCCAGCGTCGAGTACGTGGAGGTCGACCGCATCAACCGTATCGCGCTCAGCCCCAATGATCCGCAGTTCGGCCAGCAGTACGGCTTCGGGACCGGCGCCGGCGGCATCCGCGCCACCGAGGCCTGGGACGTTACCAGCGGTGCCGGCACCGTCGTGGCCGTGCTCGATACCGGCATCACCAGCCATCCGGACCTCAACGCCAACATCCTGCCCGGCTACGACTTCATCTCCAATTCCACGGTCGCCGGCGACGGTAACGGCCGCGACGCCGACCCCAGCGATCCGGGCGACTACTACGGCGGCTATCCCTCCAGCTGGCACGGCACGCACGTGACCGGCACCGTCGCGGCGGTGACCAACAACGGCGTGGGCGTCGCCGGCACCGCGTTCAACGCCAAGGTGGTCCCGGTGCGCGTGCTCGGCCGCGGCGGTGGGTACGACTCGGACATCGCCGATGCGGTGATCTGGGCCTCCGGCGGCAGCGTCAGCGGCGTGCCCGCCAACGCCAACCCGGCCGAGGTGATCAACCTCAGCCTGGGCGGCAGCGGCAGTTGCGGCAGCGCGATGCAGAGCGCGATCAACGGCGCGGTCGGCCGCGGCACCACGGTGGTGATCGCCGCCGGCAACAGCAACGCCAACGTGTCGGGCTTCTCCCCGGCGAACTGCAACAACGTGGTCGCGGTCGCGTCCAACACCAGCACCGGCGCACGCTCGAGCTTCTCCAACTACGGCGCCCTGATCGACGTTTCGGCTCCGGGTTCGAGCATCCTGTCCACCCTCAACTCCGGCACCCAGGGCCCCGGTTCGCCGAGCTACGCCAGCTACAACGGCACCTCGATGGCGGCCCCGCACGTGGCCGGCGTGGTCGCGCTGATGCAGTCGGTCGCCGCAACGCCGCTCACCCCCGCCCAGGTGGAGGCGACACTCAAGAGCACTGCGCGCGCGTTCCCGTCCACGCCGTCGCAGCCGATCGGCGCGGGCATCGTCAACGCCCGCGCCGCAGTGGACGCGGTCGGCGGCGGCAGCGGCAACGCCCCGCCGAGCGCAAGCTTCACGTCCACCGTCAACGGCCTGAGCGTACAGTTCACCGATACCTCCACCGACAGCGACGGCTCGATCGCCTCGCGCAGCTGGAACTTCGGCGACGGCACCACCTCCACCGCGGCCAACCCGTCCAAGACCTACGCCGCCGCGGGCACCTACAGCGTCTCGCTGACGGTGACCGACGACGATGGTGCGACCAATACCCGCACCCAGCCGGTGACGGTGAGCGGCGGCGGTGGGGGCAGCGTGCTGCAGAACGGCGTTCCGGTGACCGGGCTGTCGGCCAGCGCCGGCAACTGGCTGCACTACACGATCGAGGTGCCGGCCGGCGCGTCCAACCTCAACATCGCATCCTCCGGCGGCACGGGCGATGCGGACCTGTACGTGCGTCGCGGCAGCCAGCCCACCACCAGCGCCTACGACTGCCGTCCGTACCGCTCGGGCAACGCGGAGACCTGCAGCTTCGCCTCGCCCCAGGCCGGCACGTGGCACGTCTCGCTGCGCGCCTACAGCGCGTTCTCGGGCGTGAGCCTGGTCGCCAGCTATACCGCCGGTGGCGGTGGCGGCAGCCAGATCTACAGCAACACCACCGACTACAGCATCCCGGACAACAACACGACAGGCGTCAGCAGCCCGATCACCGTGTCCGGACGCAGCGGCAACGCGGGCAGCAGCGTGCCGGTGGCGGTGAACATCGTCCACACCTACCGCGGCGACCTCGTGGTCGACCTGGTGGCACCGGACGGTTCGACCTACAACCTCCACAACCGCAGCGGCGGCAGCGCCGACAACATCAACGCGACCTACACGCTGAACCTGTCGAGTGAGCCCTTGAACGGCACCTGGCGGCTGCGCGCCAGGGATCGCGCGGCTGCCGACACCGGCTACATCAACAGCTGGAGCATCACGTTCTGATGGGCCGGCGCATGCATCACCGCAAGGCGAGGTGACGGGGCGGCACGCCGGGCAACCGGCGTGCCGCTTTCTTTTCCGGGGCGAAGCCCTCCGTACGAGGAGTCGAAGGAATGAAACGGTTCACCGGTTGGATCATCGCGGGATTACTGGCAGCCGGGGCTGCCCAGGCGGCCCCGGGCGACGCGTGGCCAGCAGCGTTCAGCCACAGGCTCCCGGCCGAACACACGGTCGAGGTGAAGAGCCTGCCCGGCGTCGACGTCGCCCGCCTCAAGGCCGAGGACGCCAGACGACAGGCCAAGCTGGCCGATGCTCCGGTCCGCTTCGCCGCGCCGCTCGCGGTCGACATCACGCCCGCCACCGCGGGCGACTGGGACGAGGCCGGCGACATGCTGGTCTGGCGCCTGCGCGTGCAGTCCAGGGATGCGCTGACGCTCAACTTCGGATTCAGCGAGTACCACATGCCCGAGGGCGGCCACATGCTGGTCTATCCCGCGGGACTTCGCAGCAATGCCAGTTCCGACCTGATCCGTGCCTTCACCAGCGCCGACAACAAGCCGCACGGCAAGCTGTGGACGCCGGTGGTGCCCGGCGACCATGCGGTGATCGAGGTCGCGGTTCCCAAGGAGCGCGCGGGCGAACTGCGGCTGCGGCTGACCAGCGTCAACCACGACTACGTCGGCTTCGACCGTCTGGCCCGTAGCGGACTGGTGCAGCCACAGGGAGTCTCGGGCAGCTGCAATATCGACGTGGTCTGCCCGGAGGGCGACGGCTGGCGCGACCAGATCCGCTCGGTCGGCGCCTATTCGCGCTTCGGCACGTTCTACTGTTCAGGGTCGCTGGTGAACAACACCGCCAACGACCAGCGCATGTTCTTCCTCACCGCCAACCACTGCAGCATGGGTTCGGTGGATGCGGCGGCCAGCATCGTCGTGTACTGGAACTACCAGAACTCCTACTGCCGCACGCCCGGCAGCGCCGCGAGCGGCCAGAACGGCGACGGAAGCCTCGCGCAGAACCAGACCGGCGCCACGCCGCTGGCGAGCTGGTCGACCTCCGACTTCACGCTGCTGGAACTCGACACGCCGGCCAACGAGGCGTTCAACCTCTACTGGTCGGGCTGGGACCGTCGCGACGTGACCTTCCCCGGCGCCACGGGCATCCATCATCCGCGCGTGGCCGAGAAGCGCATCACCCATTCGAGCAATCCGCTGCGGATCGAGGGCTACCTGGGCGGCAGCGGCACCAGCCACCTGTACGTGTTCTGGAACCAGCCGGGCACCACCGAGGGCGGCTCCTCGGGCTCGCCGCTGTACAGCCCCGACGGGCGCGTGATCGGCCAGCTGCACGGCGGCTACGCTTCGTGCTCGACCAGCGGGCCGGAACAGCACGTGGACTGGTACGGCCGCGTGTACACCTCCTGGGCCGGTGGCGGCACGAACAGCACCCGCCTGAGCAACTGGCTCGACCCGGCCGGAACGGGCGCCGAGTTCATCGACGGCCTGGATTCCACTCCGACCGACCCGACCCTGCCCGTCGCGGGCTTCACCTGGACGGCGGACGAGCTGACGGTGACCTTCAGCAACACCTCCACCGACGACGGCGCCACGCTGACCCATGCCTGGGATTTCGGCGATGGCAACGGCTCCACCGACGAGAACCCGGTCCACACCTACGCCGCCGACGGCAGCTACACCGTCACGCTGACCGTCACCGACGCCGACGGCAATACCGACACCCACACCGCCACGGTGGCCGTGGAGGCGATCCCGGAAGCGATCGACCTGGTCAACGGCGAGGTCGGCATCATCTCCGGCGCCGCCGGAAGCGACACGCTCTATCGCCTGGAGGTGCCGGAGAACGGCACCGGCCCGCTGAGCTTCCGCACCTACGCCGGCAGCGGCAACGTGTCGCTGTATGTGAGCTACGGCGAGGTGCCGACGACCGCGGCCTACGACTGGCGGTCGACCCGGCCCGGGAACAATGAAGCCGTCGTCATCGCCGATCCGGAGCCCGGCGTGTACTACGTGCTGGTGCGCGGCGAGAGCGCGTACTCGGGCGTCCGCATGGTCGCCACGCACGGGCTGAGCGAGACCTACAGCAACAACACCGCGTTCCCGATCCCGGACAACAACCCCGCCGGCGTGGAGAGTCCGATCACGGTGTCGGGGGCAAGCGGCAACGCGTCCTCGCAGACCCAGGTGTACGTCAACATCACCCATACCTGGATCGGCGATCTCATCGTCACCCTGCGTGCGCCGGACGGCTCGGCCTACGTGCTGCACAACCGCACCGGCGGCAGCACCGACAACATCGATGCGACCTATACGGTCGATCTGTCCAGCGAGCCGAAGAACGGGACGTGGCGCCTGCATGTGTCCGACAACGCGGGCGCGGATACCGGCACGCTGAATGGATGGAGCATCACGTTCTGATGCACTTGCATCGACCGGCGTGAGCCGGCCGAAACGCATGACCCCGGCCTCGTGCCGGGGTCTTTCCATCCGGGCAGGACCCGCGCAGCCACCTGCCGTCCAACGCCGCCGTTCGCAAAGGGTGTCCCGGTCGCCGACGGTTCACGCGCTGCGAACCGGCCGGCATCCACGCTGTCGAAGCGCGGCCTGCAAGGGAGCGATGATGAAGCACGAAAACCGACGCCATCTGATCCTGCCGCTGCTGCTGCCGGCCCTGCTGATGGCGGCATGCGCGACAGCGACGGGGGAGGAAGCCATGACACAGTCCGAACTGCAGGGCGAGGGCCCGTTCCAGCGCTTCATCGTGCGCTACCGGGAAGGCAGCCCGCCCGCGCAGGACAAGGCGCGCGCGGAAGAACGCCTGGCGCGCACCGCTGCAGCGGCCTCGCTGTCGCCGGCGCCGGTGCCGAGCTGGCAGCGACGCCTGGCCGTGGGCGCGGACGTGTTCACCCTGGACCGGCCGCTCGACCGGGATGGCGCCCTGGCGTTGATGCAGGCCTTCAACCGCGACCCCGAGGTGGAATACATCGAAGTCGACCGGATGATGGGGATCGGTCCGCGTCCGGCCATGCCGATGCGCGAGGACGACTGAGGTCCGCGGCCTCAGCCGGCGGCTTCGAAGCGGTTGGCATCCACGTTCTTGCGGACCCTGGCCGGGTCCCAGATCCGGCCGTTCATGGCGATGTACACGCCCGCCGGCAGGCTCTGTACCGCCCCCACCGCGGTGCCGATGTTGAATTCCGCGTCCGAGCCACGGAAGCGCGCCGGGTTGAGCGCGCCGGTGAGCACGATCGTCTTGTCCGCGATCGAGGACAGCACGCGCGCGGTCTCCACCATCGAGTCGGTGCCGTGGGTCACCAGCACGTGCCGCGCCGGTTGCGCAGCGATGGTCGCGCGCACCAGCTCGCGGTCGGCTTCGCTGATGTGCAGCGAATCCTTGCGCAGGATGGGAATCACGCGGAAGCGGAACGCCACCCCGAGTTCCTCGAGGATGCGCCCGATCTGCGGTTCCCCGACCTGGTAGTCGGACTTGTCGTCGAAGTAGATCTTGTCGATCGTGCCACCGGTGGTGACGATCAGCAGTTCTTCCATTGCGGTACTCCCGCCTGCGCCGCACGCAGGCTCTTGAGGTGGAACCAATGCACGGCCGCGGCCGCTCAGCCGCGATGGCCGAAACGCGCGCGCAGCCCGTCCCAGCTGGAGGCGAACACGGCCAGCACCGACAGCCCGGTCGCGCCGAGGGCGAACCAGCGCTCGCCGGGCTCGGCCCAGGCGGTCATCACGCCGTGGCAGAACAGGAACAGTCCCAGCACGCCCGCCCAGAACGCGGCGCGGGCGCTGCCGGCCAGGATCCCGGCCAGCAACAGGACAGGAGGCAGCACGAACACGAGCAGGGCCGCGACCAGGTGGCGGTCGCCCCAGAACCAGGCCAGGTACAGCGCCCCCTGCGCGGCCAGGGTGGCGGCCAGCACGCGCCGCGGCCGCGTGTCGGGGCGCATCAGGCGAGCTTCCCGGCCAGCGTCGCCACGCGTCGCCCGAGGGCGCGCGCCAGCGCGGCTTCCTCCTCGGTCGGTGCAGGATCGTCGTGCTGGCCTGCGACATGACTGGCACCATAGGGCGTGCCACCACTGCGGGTGGTACTCAGCAGTTGCTCGGTGAACGGGATGCCGGCCACCACACAGCCGTGATGCAGCAGCGGCAGCATCATCGTCAGCAGGGTCGATTCCTGGCCGCCATGCATGGACGCGGTGGATGTGAACACGCCGGCCGGCTTGCCGACCAGCGTGCCGCTGGCCCACTGCGCGCCCAGTCCGTCGAGGAAGTGCTTGAGCGGCGCGGCCATGTTGCCGAAGCGGGTGGGGCTGCCGAGCAGCAGCCCGGCGCATTCGTCCAGGTCGGCCGCTTCCACATAGGGCGCGCCGCTCTCTGGCACCGGTGGCTGCGCGGTGCGCGTTACCGCCGCCACCGGCGGCACGCTGCGCAGCCGAGCCTGCATGCCGGGCACCTCGCCGATGCCGCGGGCGACCTGCCGGGCCAGCTGCGCGACCGAGCCGTTGCGGCTGTAGTAGAGCACCAGGATGTCGGGCATGGACGTCTCCGCGGAACAAGAGGCCAATTCTGACAGGCTTTGTCGCGCGGCTCACCGGCCGGCGGCGTACTTGGCCCAGGCCTTACCGGCCCGACGTGCGGCTTTGCTACGCTGCGTCGATGCAACCGCTGGCCACGCTCGAACAATGGATGGACCGGGTACGCGACCGTGAGCGCGTGGGCACCTTCGCGCGCTTCCTGGCCAAGCGCTTCCTAGACGACCGCCTGTTCCAGGCCGCGGCGGCGCTGGCCTACACCACGATCTTCGCCCTGGTGCCGCTGGCGATCGTGGTGCTGGGCGTGCTGTCGGCCTTCCCCGTGTTCGCCGAATGGCGCGACCAGCTCACCGAGTACATCTTCTCCAACTTCGTGCCCAGCGCAGCGAGTGCGGTCAAGGAGACCCTGCTCAAGCTGGTCCGCGACGCGACGACCATCACCGTGGCCGGCGCCGTGGGCCTGATCCTGTCCCTGCTGATCACGCTCAACAGCGTCGAGGCCACGTTCAACCGGATCTGGCGGGTGCCCGCCTCACGGCCGCGCCTGGGGCGCTTCCTGGTGTACTGGACCGTGCTCACCCTCGGCGCGCTGCTGGCCGCGGCGTCGCTGGCGATGTCGGCATGGCTGTTCGCG
Organism: Pseudomonadota bacterium; assembly: GCA_023444765.1. GTDB lineage: Bacteria > Pseudomonadota > Gammaproteobacteria > Xanthomonadales > Xanthomonadaceae > Luteimonas. Next base: position 11,506 of record JAEXLY010000152.1, read on the forward strand.
TTGCCCGTGTTCGCCACCGGCGAAGGGCAGCTGTTGTCGCGCCTGGCGCTGCGGGGCGCTCCTTTCACCATCGAGCTGGTGGTGATCACCGCCATCTACCGCGTCGTGCCGCACCGGACCGTGGCGCTACGGCACGCGTTCGCAGGGGCGTTGCTGGCAGCGGCGCTGCTTGAACTGGTGAAGTGGGGCCTGGGCCTCTACCTGGGAAGCTTCAACACCTACCAGCGCCTGTATGGCGCATTGGCCGCGCTGCCGATCCTGATGATCTGGATCTACCTGGGGTGGGTGGCGGTGCTGCTGGGCGCGTCCTTCGCCTCGGCGATCTCGGCCTTCCGCTACCAGCCGGCCGCCATGCGCCTGCCGGAGGGTTACGAGATGTATGGACTGCTGCGCCTGCTCGGGCGCTTCGCCGAGGCCCGGCGCCAGGGTCTGGGGCTGCATACCGGGCAGATACTGGAACTCGAGCCCATGCTGACCGACAGCCAGCTGCAGGTCTTCCTCGAACAGCTGGGCGCGATCCAGCTGTTGCAGCGCGCCGAGACCGGCGAATGGCTGCTGGCGCGCGACCTGGACTCGTTGACGCTTTCCGACCTGTACGAAGCCTGCCAGCTGCGCGTCCCGGTCTCGGAAGCCTGGCTTCCGTGCCGGGACGACAGCCTCGGCGTGGCCGCGGTGGCCGCGCTGGACGATCTGCGCCTGCCGCTGCGCGACCTCCTCCGGCGCAACGTCGCCAACCTCTATCCAAACGCAGGGACACCCGCATGAACCGCGTTGCCTTCGCCGTCGTGCTTCTTGCACTGCTGCTGTCCGGGGGGCGGGCGGCAGCCCCCCCGCCGG
>JAEXLY010000154.1 GCA_023444765.1 Pseudomonadota bacterium
GCCCGGCCTCGCGCGCCCGGAGTTGCGGGCGTCCGTGCGTGTCGCGCCGCAGGCCCAGCGCGGACTCCGGCAGCGCCAGTTCCTGCGCAAGCCAGCGCCGCGCCTGCGGTTCGGCCGGCTCGCCGCGACGATAGGGAAACCACGCGCAGCGGACAGGTCCGATGGCGAGGCTGTGTTCAGGACTGGACATCGGCGCGCTGCGGGCGTTTCGTCGCACAGGGCTGGCCAGCGTAAGCTAGCCGGCGGGGCGGCGTGAACCGATCCGCCGGTGGGACGCATGTCGGCAGTCATCCAGCACACACAACAGCAGGCGTCCGCGGCGCATGCGCTGCCGGCGGGCGACGAAGCGGGGCGTTTCGCCTTCGACGCCACCGGCGAGATCCCGCGCGCGCGCTTCGCGGCGCATGTTCGCGCGCTGGCCGCGCGCCTGCCCGATGCCGCGCATGCGGTGAACCTGTGCGAGGACCGTTACCGGTTCCTGGTCGCCTTCTGCGCGGTGGCCGTGCGCGGCCAGTCCAACCTGCTGCCGCCCAGCCGCACCCGCGCGGCGATCGACGAGGTGCGCGCGCAGTATCCGGACAGCTACTGCATCGGCGATGGCGACGGCTGCGGCTGCGACGCCGGGCTGCTTCCGGAGGGCCACTTCGTGGCGCTGCCGGATGCGCTGCAGGAACTCGAAGGCCCGCCGCTGCAGGTCGACGGCGCGGCCGTGATCGCGATCGGCTTCACTTCGGGCAGCACCGGCAGACCTGCCGCCAATGCCAAGACCCTGGCGTCCTTCCGCACCAGCACCGCGCAGAACCTGGTCGCGCTCCGTAGTCTGTGGCCGGCGGGCACCGTGCCGGATGTCGTGGCGACCGTGCCGCCGCAGCACATGTACGGCGTGGAGCTGTCGGTGATGCTGCCGCTGCTGGGCGGCGGGGCGGTGCACCGGGGGCGACCGTTCTTCCCGCTCGACATCGCGCGCGCGCTGGAGGAGGCCACCGCGCCGCGCCTGCTGGTGAGCACGCCGGTGCACCTGCGCGCCCTGGTCGAATCCGGCGTCGCGCTGCCGCCGCTGGCGGGCATCGTCACCGCCACCGCGCCGCTGTCGCGCGAACTGGCGGCAGAAGCGGAGTCGCGCTTCGGTTGCGAGGTGCGCGAAACCTTCGGCTCCACCGAGACCTGCATCATCGCCTTCCGCCGCACGGCGACGGATGCGGCGTGGACCCCCTACCCGGGCGTGCGCCTGCAGCCGCAGCCGGATGGCACCCTGGTCTCGGCATCGCACCTGGCGCAGCCGGTGCTGCTGGCCGACCTGGTCGGACTGCAGGAGGATGGCCGCTTCGTGCTGCACGGGCGCCGGGCCGACCTGCTCGAGATCGCCGGCAAGCGCGCCTCGCTGGCCGACCTGACCCGGCGCCTGCTGGCCGTGCCCGGCGTGGACGACGGGGCGGTGTTCCAGCTCGATGCCCGGGCCGGTGGCGTACGCCGCATCGCCGCGGTGTTCGTCAGCGACACGCTCGACGCGGGCGCGGTGCAGGAGGCGCTGCGTCGCGGCGTCGATCCGGTGTTCCTGCCGCGTCCGCTGCGCCGCGTCGCGGCGTTGCCACGCAACGAAACCGGCAAGCTGCCGCGCGAGGCGCTGCTGCGTCTGCTGCAGACCGAAGGCGCATGACCCGCGCTGCGTGTTCGTGTCGTACCGGCCGTTTCGCAGGCCCACGGCGGCCGCGGATCGCGGCTGCCGGTGCGCCGATGCGCTGACATCGCCGTCACGATCCCGCTGCCAGCATGGCCCCGCTCCGAACGGGAGTGCGACCACAACTTCATCGGGAGACAGCGCATGGGCATCATCATCTGGCTGATCGTCGGCGGCATCGTCGGCTGGTTGGCGAGCATCATCATGAGGCGCGACGCGCAGCAGGGGATCCTGCTCAACATCATCGTGGGCATCATCGGTGCGGTGATCGGCGGCTGGCTGATCGGCCCGCTGCTGGGCGCGGGCTCGATCAACGATGGCATCACGGTCATGAGCTTCATCGTGTCGCTGATCGGCGCGGTGATCCTGCTTGCGATCGTCAATCTGTTCCGCCGCGGCAGCGTCCGCTGACGCGACCACGTCAAGCAGGGACGCGGGAAGGCCCGGCCATGCCGGGCCTTCTTTTTCTGCCGACCCGTGCGTGGTTGCGTCATCTCCTCCAGTGCATGGATCGCGTCGGACCTTCGCGCCGCGAATGCATCCATGAACCGTGTCGGGCCGGGGATGCCGACTTCACCGGTGGTTGCACTCCGCCGATCGAGCATGCCCGCTCCCCGATAACAGGAGTCCCAGCATGTCCATGAAGACCACCGCCCGCCGTACCGCCCTGGCCCTTGCCGTCGCCTTCCTCGCCGCCGGTGTACCGGTGCTGGCCCAGGAGGCGGTGCCCGAGACCATGACCTCGGCCGAGGTGCGCGCCAAGCTCGAGGCGCAGGGCTATACCAACATCAACGACGTCGAGTTCGAGGACGGTATCTGGACCGCCGATGCCCGCAGCGCCGACGGCAACCGCGTCGACCTGTCGATCGATCCCCGGACCGGCAACATCTACCCGGACGAGCAGGTGGCCAACCTCGGCGAGTCCGACGTCAAGGCCCGGCTCTCGGCCGCGGGCTACGCGAACGTGCATGACGTCGAGTTCGAGGACGGCGTGTGGAAGGCCGAGGCCGAGGACGCCCAAGGCAAGGACGTGGAACTGCGCCTGGACCCCACCACCGGGGAGGTGATCGGCAAGGCGCGCGACTGCTCTCCTGCCATTGGCGGAGGCGACCCCGCCGGCGGCGGCGGCGGGGGTGGTTC
>JAEXLY010000198.1 GCA_023444765.1 Pseudomonadota bacterium
GTTCCCCCCCCCGGCGAAAGGGCCCGGATGCGCAGCCCCAGCGGCGCGGGACGGATTGTCCCGCTCACCTGCATCACCCGGTACACCGGGCTGCCGGTATCCTGTGCGGCCCCGACCCGCCTCGATCCCCATGTCGCGAACCCCATGTGCCGGGCTGCGCCGGCTTGCCATCGCATTGCTGCCGATCCTCGGCGGCTGGAGCGCCGCCGCCGCGGCCCAGGTCGAAGTCGGGGCCGGTATTTCGCTGACCCGGGACAACGAGGACACCCCCGTCGTGGCCGTGGCCTGGCTGCCGGAGTGGCGCGAATTCCGCGGCGGTACGCTGCGCTGGGAAGTCGGCGCGATGCACGTGCGCGGGCGTGGCGATTCGTCGTACGACAACGACGACGACGTCAGCCTGCTGCACGGCGGCCTGCGCTACGAGCGGCCGAGCGGCATGGTCGCCGGGTTCGGCGTGGGCGTGCAGAGCGGCTGGACCGAAGCGCTGTCGGGCGATCCCCAGTTCATCAGCACGTTCGGTTGGCGCTGGGGCCGCTTCTCGCTGCTGGCGCGCCACATCTCCAACGCCAGCCTGCACCAGCCCAACGACGGCGAGACGATGCTGCAGGGCGCCTGGCGCTTCTAGTGGCGCGACCGCCCGGGCAGTTCAATCGCGATAGACGCGCGGCACGCGCTTGAGCCCGGTGAGCAGGCGATAGGGGCTGTTGCCGCTGCGCGCGGCCACGTCGGCCACGGCCAGGCGCGGCCCCCACAGCTCCACCGTGCTGCCGAGGCCGGCGTCGGGATGGTCGGTCAGGTCGATGGTCAGCATGTCCATCGACACGCGTCCGATCAGTTCGCCCGGGCGGCCGTCGATCACCACCGGCGTGCCGGACGTGGCGTACTGCGGATAGCCGTCGGCATAGCCGGCCGCCACCACCCCCACGCGGGTGGGCCGGGTGGTGGTGAAGGTACCGGCGTAGCCGATCGGTTCGCCCGCGGCCAGGTCGCGCACCGCGATCACCTTCGACTCGAGCGTCATCACCGCGCGCAGCGCGTCGGCCGCGGCGCAGGGTGCGTCGAGCATGTGCGAGCCGTACAGCATCAGTCCCGGCCGCACCCAGTCGCGCCGCGCCCCGGGCCATGCCATCAGTCCGGCCGAGTTGGCGATGCTGGCGGGCGTGCCGCCCGGCAACTGCGCCAGCGCGGCGTCGAAGGTCGCCAGCTGGCCGGGCGTGCTGGCGTGCGCCAGTTCGTCGGCGCGGGAGAAATGGCTCATCGCGACCAGGGTGTCGATCCACGGCAGCGCGCGCAGCCGGCGCCAGGTACCGGCGTATTCCTCCGGCGACAGGCCCAGCCGGTGCATGCCCGAATCGAGCTTGATCCAGACCTGCCAGGGGCGCGTGGCGCGATGCGCTTCCAGCGCCTCGACCTGCCAGGGCGAGGCCACCACCGTCCACAGGTCGTGGCGCTCGATCAGCGGCAGTTCCGCCGCGTCGAAGAAGCCTTCCAGCAGCAGGATCGGCGCCTTGATGCCCGACTCGCGCAGTTCCAGCGCTTCCTCGATGCTGGCCACGCCGAAACCGTCGGCCTCGGGCGCCAGCGCCCTCGCGCAGGCGACCGCGCCATGGCCGTAGGCATCGGCCTTGACCACGGCCAGCGCGCGGCCGCCGCCAAGCGCGCGCGCATGGCGGTAGTTATGGCGCAGTGCGTCGAGGTCGATGGTGGCGCGGGACGGACGCATGCTCAGCGCAGCCCGGTCGGGTTCGGCCAGGGACGGTTGTAACGCGAGATGTCCAGGCCCTCGGTGTCGATCGCCGGCGTGCGGCCGTCCATCAGGTCGGCCAGGTAGCGCGCCGCGCCGCAGGCCATGGTCCAGCCGAGGGTGCCGTGGCCGGTGTTGAGCCAGAGGTTGCGGTACTTCGTCGCGCCCACGACCGGTGGGCCGTCCGGCGTGGATGGCCGCAGCCCTGTCCAGAACTCCGCGCGCGACAGGTCGCCGCCATCCGGGTACAGGCTGCGCACCACCAGCTCCAGCGTTTCGCGCCGGCGCTGCGGCAGCGACAGGTCGTAGCCGGACACCTCGGCCATGCCGCCCACGCGGATGCGGTCGTCGAAGCGGGTGATCGCCACCTTGTAGCTCTCGTCGAGCACGGTGGAGTGGGGCGCCATCTCCGGCCGCGTGATCGGGATCGTCAGCGAGTAGCCCTTGAGCGGATAGACCGGCAGGTCGATTCCGGCCGGCGCCAGCAGCCGGGGAGACCAGCTGCCGAGGGCCAGCACGTAGCGGTCCGCGGTTTCGATGCGGCCATCGATGCGCACGCCCGAGAGCCGGTCGCCATCGGCGAGCAGGCGCTCCACGTCCTGCCCCTGCCGGAACTCGACCCCGGCCGCCGCGGCCATCGCCGCCAGTCGGGTGGTGAACAGGTGGCAGTCGCCGGTTTCGTCGCCGGGCAGCCGCAGGGCACCGGCCAGCGTGTCGCGTACCTGCGCCAGCGCCGGCTCCACCCCCACGATGCCGTCGGCGTCGAGCAGTTCGTAGCGCACGCCGTACTCGCGCAGCACGGCGATGTCGCGTTCGGCCGCCTCGAGCTGGGCCGTGGTGCGGAACAGCTGGGTGGTGCCGAGGGTGCGCTGTTCGTACTCGATGCCCGTGGCCATGCGCAGTTCGGCCAGGCAGTCGCGGCTGTACTCGGCCAGGCGCACCATCCGCGCCTTGCTCACCGCATAGCGTGGATGGGTGCAGTTGCGCAGCATTGCCCACAGCCAGCGGTACTGGGCCGGATCCGCGGTGGGCCTGATCGCCAGCGGCGCGTGGCGCGAAAGCAGCCACTTCACCGCCTTGAGCGGGATGCCGGGCGCCGGCCACGGCGAGGCGTACCCCGGTGAGACCTGGCCGGCGTTGGCGAAGCTCGTGGCCTGGGCCGGGGCGGCCTCGCGGTCGACCACCACCACGTCGTGGCCCAGCTGGCGCAGGTACCAGGCGCTGGTCACGCCGATCACGCCCGAACCCAGGATGAGGATGCGCATCGCCTTGTTCTCGACGAAAAGTCAGGAGGAGTGGACAGCCCGTCGATCGCCGCCGTGGACACAGGCCGGGGCCCAGGGTCGTCCGCCCGGGAGGGTGTGGGCGACGACGCTGGGCCCCGTCTGGGTGGGGTCGGGAAGCCGGGACTTCAACCAGTATATGAACTGGCATCCAGTGCAATTTGCCGTTTTTAGCTGTTGCGGCAGGTAAGATCCCTGTGGATTCGGCTTCCGGCGTGACCAGATGAAGGCGCGTGAACTCGACCGCATCGACCGGCGCATCCTGCGCATCCTGCAGCAGGAGGGCCGCATCTCCTTTACCGAACTGGGCGAGCGCGTGGGCCTGTCGACCACGCCGTGCACCGAGCGCGTGCGCAGGCTCGAGCGCGACGGCGTGATCACCGGTTATCACGCGCGGCTCGCGCCAGAGGCGGTCAAGGCAAGCCTGCTGGTCTTCGTGGAAATCAGCCTGGCCTACAAGTCCGGCGACATCTTCGAGGAGTTCCGCCGCGCGGCCCTGCGCCTGCCGAACGTGCTCGAATGCCACCTGGTCTCCGGCGACTTCGACTACCTGATCAAGGCGCGCATCTCGGAGATGGCCTCCTACCGCAAGCTGCTGGGCAGCACCCTGCTGACCCTGCCGCACGTGCGCGAGTCCAAGAGCTACATCGTCATGGAAGAGGTGAAGGAGACGCTGGAGCTGCCGGTCTCCGACTGAGGCGGCTACGTCTGTCAGCCGACGGGGACCCGCAACCTGGCGCGTGCCAGTGTCGCCGACGAGAGCGGGGCGACCTGAACGAGCCCGCCGGGGTCGGCAGGCCCCTGTGGCGAATGTCCCCCGGCCTCCGCCTGCGGCGAAGGCCTCCTCCCTGATTTCGCCCCAGGGG
>JAEXLY010000231.1 GCA_023444765.1 Pseudomonadota bacterium
GCCACGCGCCGCGCGCGTGGCGGTGGCATCACTTCACGCGGCTGACGTACTCGCCCGAGCGGGTGTCGACCTTGATCACTTCTTCCTGGCCGACGAACAGCGGAACGCGCACGACCGCGCCGGTTTCCAGCGTGGCCGGCTTGCCGCCACCACCCGAGGTGTCGCCGCGTACGCCCGGATCGGTCTCGGTGATCCTGAGCTCGACGAAGTTCGGCGGGGTGACCATGATCGGGGTGCCGTTCCAGAGCGTGACCACGCAGGTCTCCTCGCCCTTGAGCCACTTCTCGGCGCCGCCCATGCCGGTCTGGTCGGCCTGCACCTGCTCGAAGCTCTCGGGGTTCATGAAGTGCCAGTACTCGCCGTCGCTGTACAGGTACTGCATGTCGGTGTCCACCACATCGGCCGCCTCGACCGAGTCGGTGGACTTCATGGTGATCTCCTGCACGCGGCCGGTCTTGATCAGGCGGTAGCGCACGCGGGTGAAGGCCTGGCCCTTGCCGGGCTTGACGTAGTCGGTTTCGGTGATGATCGCCGGTTCGTTGTTGACCAGGATCTTCTGGCCGTTCTTCACGTCGTTCATGCCCAAACTGGCCATGGGGTCTCCTGATTGGCCGCGCATGGGCGGCTAGAATGATGGGATCGGGACACCCGGCGGCGCCGGGCAGGGAATACGGACCGCTCATGATAACTGCTGCCCCCACCCGGCTGCAGCCGCATGGCTGGCAGCAGGCATGGCGCGAGGCCATCCGCGACCCGCGCGAACTGCTGGCCTCGCTGGGGCTGGAGGGAATGGTGCCCGTGTCGCAGGCCGCCGCCGCGGCCTTCGCGCTGCGCGTGCCGCGTGCGTTCGTCGCGCGGATGCAGCCGGGCGATCCGCATGATCCGCTGCTGCGCCAGGTGCTGCCGCTAGACGAGGAACTGCGCCCGGTGCCCGGGTTCGGCCTCGACGCGGTGGGCGACGCCCGCGCGGCCGCCGGCCAGGGCGTGATCCACAAGTACGCCGGCCGCGCCCTGCTGGTGGCGACCGGCAGCTGCGCGGTGAACTGCCGCTACTGCTTCCGCCGCCACTTCCCCTATGCCGAACAGAGCGCGGCGGCCGGCGGCTGGCAGGCTGCGGTGGGGACGATCGCGGCCGACGCGTCGCTGCACGAGGTGATCCTCTCCGGCGGCGACCCCCTGTCGCTGGCCACCCCCAAGCTCGCCGACCTCACCTCCGCGCTGGCCCGCATTCCCCACGTGCGGCGGCTGCGCATCCACACGCGCCTGCCGGTGGTGCTGCCTGAACGCGTGGACGAGGCGCTGACGGCCTGGCTGGCCGCCCTGCCTTGGCCGGTGGCCATCGTGGTCCACGCCAACCACGCCCGGGAATTCGACGCGGAGGTGGACGCGGCGATGGCGCGACTGCGCGGGACCGGCGCCCTGCTGCTCAACCAGGCGGTCCTGCTGCGAGGTGTGAACGACGGCCTGGATGCGCAGGCTGACCTGCACGAACGCAGTTTTGCCGCCGGCGTGCTGCCCTACTACCTGCACCAGCTCGACCGCGTGGCCGGCGCGGCCCACTTCGAAGTGCCCGACGCCGAGGCGCTGGCCCTGCACGGGGCGATGCGCGCGCGGCTGCCGGGCTACCTGCTGCCGCGGCTGGTGCGTGAAGTCGCCGGCGACGCCTCCAAGCGCCCGCTCTGGTCCGCGGCCATGGACGCGGATGCACAGCCATGGCATAACGCCCCGCAAGGGGGAGAGAACGCATGTCGATGAAGTCGGACAACGCCCTGCGCCTGCTGATCGTGGACGATCGGGTGGAGGATGCCGAGGCGCTGGTGAGCGGCCTGCGCAATGCGGGGATCGCCGTTCGCCCGGTGCGCGCGGCGAGTGCGGAGGAGCTGTCCACCGCCCTTGCCGGCCCGGCCGACCTGGTGCTGGCCGCCGTGTCCTCCCAGGCGCTCCCCTTCGCCGACGCCGTGCACCTGGTGTCCAGCTGCGGCAAGGACCTGCCCGTCATCGCGATCGCCGACCAGCTCGACGAAGCCCAGTACGACGCCGCGCTGAGCGTCGGCGCCCGCGCCCTCGCGATGCGACACCGGCCGCAGCAGGTGCTGTCGCAGGTACGCAACGAGTGGGCCGACCTGGACGCGCGCCGCGCGCAGCGCCGGCTGGAATCGCGGGTACGCGAAACCGAGCGCCGCTGCGACGCGCTGATCGAATCCTCGCGCGATCCCATCGCCTACATCCACGAAGGCATGCATATCCGCGCCAATGCCGCCTACCTGGAGATGTTCGGCTACGAGGACTTCGAGGACATCGAGGGCATGTCGCTGCTCGACATGATCGCGCCGCAGCACGTCGAGGGCTTCAAGCAACTGCTCAAGTCGATGGCCAAGGGCGAGGCTCCGCCGCCGCGCTACGAGGTCGAAGCGCGCGACCTGTCGGGCAACGCCTTTCCCGCCTCGATGGAGTTCACCCAGGCCCAGTACGAGGGCGAGGCCTGCCTGCAGGTGGTGTTCCGCCGGCAGGAGTTCGACCCCGAACTCGCGCAGGAGCTGGAGGAACTGCGCCAGCGCGACCAGGTCACCGGGCTGCTCAACCGCCCGACCTTCCTGCGCTCGCTGGAGGACGCGGTGGACGATGCCGGCCAGAACAACGGCCAGCACGGCCTGCTGATGATCGAGCCCGACCACTATCACCGCCTGCTCCAGGACATCGGGCTGGAGGCGGCCGACGCGCTGCTGGCCTCGATCGGCCAACGGCTGCAGGCGCTGCTGCAGCAAGGCGACCTCGGTGGCCGCGCCATCGCCGCGCGCTTTTCCGAGCACACCCTGGCGGTGCTGCTGCGCGACAGCGACTACGACGAGACCTGCGCGCTGGCCGAGCGGATCCTGGCCGCGTTCTCGGCCGATGTATTCCAGATCGGCGCGCGCTCGAGCGTGATCACGCCGAGCATCGGCGGCGTGCAGATCGGCGAGAAGATCGCCAGCGTGTCGCAGGTACTGGCCAGGGCCACGCAGGGCGTGGAATCGTCCAGCGGCGTGGGCGGCAACCGCTTCGAGATCTTCGATCCGGCCGCGGTGGACCGGGCGGAGGAAGAGCATGTCCGCGCCTGGGTGGCCAGGCTGCGCGATGCGCTGGACAACCAGCGCTTCGTCCTGCACTACCAGCCCATCATCAACCTGCAGGGCGATACCGGCGCCACCTACGAGGCGCTGATGCGGCTGGATCCGGGCGACGGCCAGCTGATCGCGCCGACCAACTTCCTCCAGATCGCCGAGGATCACGCCCTCCTGGGCGAGATCGATCGCGCGGTGCTGGGCCAGGCCATCGCCGCCATCGGCCAGCGCATCGCCGCCAACCGCCCCACCACACTGCTGGTCAAGGTGAGCCAGGCGGCGCTGGACGATCCGGACCTGGCCGAGTACATCGGCCAGCAGCTGCAGGCGCACGGCGTGCCCGGGGAGTACCTGGTGCTGCAGTTGCCCGAGGCCAAGGTGTTCACCCACCTCAAGGCGACCCAGGCCTTCGCCGACGCGATCGGGCGTTTCGACTGCCGCCTGTCGCTGGAGCAGTTCGGCATGGGCCTGGATTCGTTCCAGCTGCTGGCCCACCTCAAGCCCAACCTGCTCAAGATCGACCGCAGCTTCATCGAGGACCTGCCGCGCAGCGCCGACAACCAGGCGCGTGTGCGCGAGATCGCCAACCGTGCGCGCGAACTGGGGATCCGCACCATCGCCGAGCACGTGCAGGACGCGGCGAGCATGTCGATCCTGTTCTCCTCGGGCGTGGACTACGTGCAGGGCTACTTCCTGGCCACGCCCGGTGCGGCGATGAACTACGATTTCGAATAGCGTCAGTACGGGCGGCCGCATGGCGCTCGCCGCCCCCGGAAAACGAAGAAGGCGCCGGTATCCCGGCGCCTTCGGCGTTGGGCCTTCCCGGGCGGCCGGGCTTAAACCGCGATGCCCTCGCGCAGCGCCTCCGGCGGCGCATTGCGCAGGGCAGCGATGCGCTCCTCCAGCGGCGGATGGCTCAACAGCAGCCGCCGCAGGCCGTGGCCCATCGCGCCGCTGATCCCGAACGCGGCGATCTGCTTGGGCAGGGTGTTGGCGCCGTGGTTCTGCGCCAGCCGCTCGAGCGCGGCGATCATCTTGTGGCGACCGGCCAGCGCGGCACCGCCGGCATCGGCGCGGAACTCGCGGTGGCGCGAGAACCACATGGCGATCATGCTGGCGAACAGCCCGAAGACCATGTCCAGCACGAACACCGAGGCGTAATAGCCGATGCCCACGCCACCATTGTCGCGGCCGCCGCTGAGGTAGCCGTCGATCAACCGCCCGACCACGCGCGAGAGCACGATCACGAAGGTGTTGAGCACGCCTTGCAGCAGGGCCATGGTCACCATGTCGCCGTTGGCCACGTGGGCAACCTCGTGGGCCAGGACGGCCTCGGCCTCGTCGCGATCCATGGACCGCAGCAGGCCGGTCGACACGGCCACCAGCGCGTTGTTGCGGTTGGCCCCGGTGGCGAAGGCGTTGATCTCGGGCGCGTCGTAGACAGCGACCTCGGGCATGCCGATGCCGGCCGCCTGGGCCTGGCGCCGCACCGTCTCCACCAGCCAGCGCTCAACCTCGTTGCGCGGCTGGGCAATCACCTGCGCGCCACTGAAGCGCTTGGCGGTCCACTTGGACATGGCCAGCGAAATGAACGATCCGCCGAAGCCGAACAGGGCCGCGAACACGAGCAACCCGCCGAAGGTCGACGGGTTCACGCCGAGGATCGACATGACGATGCTGACCAGGGCCAGCACCGCGAGGTTGGTGAGCAGGAACAGGGTGATGCGCTTGAACATGGGTCGTCTTCCAGGCCGGCGTCATCGGGCGCCGGTCGTCGTGTTCGATTATGGTTGACGATGATGAATTTCAAGTCGCGGGAACGCCCGCGGACGCGCCTGTTCAGCCCAGCATGCCAGCCTCCATCCGCTACCGCGGCCGCTTCGCCCCCTCGCCCACCGGTCCGCTGCATTTCGGCTCGCTCGTGGCGGCGCTGGGCAGCTGGCTGATGGCGCGCCGCGCTGGCGGGGAGTGGCTGGTGCGGGTCGAGGACCTGGACCCGCCACGCGAGGTTCCGGGCGCGGCCGCCGCGCAGCTGCGCACGCTGGCGGCCTTCGGGTTGCACAGCGACGGGCCCGTGGTCTGGCAGAGCCGGCGCGGCGCGCTCTACCGGGCCGCACTCGACCGGCTGCTGGGCAGCGGCGACGCGTTCCCCTGCCACTGCAGTCGCGCCGCCCTGGCCGCCGACGGCGGCATCCACCGCCGTTGCGTACCGGGCGCCCGGCGCCCGGATCCGGCGATCCGGCTGCGCGTGCCGGACGGCACCCTGGTCGCTTTCGTGGACCGGGTGCATGGCCGGGTCGAGCAGGACGTGGCCGCCGCCGTCGGCGACTTCGTGTTGCGCCGGGCGGACGGCCCGTGGGCCTACCAGCTGGCGGTTGTGGTCGACGATGCCGACCAGGGCATCGGCGAAGTGGTGCGCGGCGCGGACCTGCTCGACTCCACCGCCCGCCAGATCCTCCTGCAGCAGCGGCTGGGCCTTCCCACGCCGTCGTACGCGCACCTGCCGCTGGTGCTCGACGACAGCGGACACAAGCTGTCCAAGTCGCATGCGGCACTGGCGGTGGATGCCACCGCGCCGATGGCGTCGCTGCGCGCGGCCTGGCGCGTGCTCGGGCAGTTGCCGGCGGCGGTGGACGGCGCCGCCTCGCCCGCTGCGTTTCTCGCACGGGCCGCGGCCGGTTTCGATCCCGACCTGATCCCGCGCGGGCCGGTGGCGGTTCGCGCCGCGATGCACAACACAGCTGCCGCCTGCCGCGACTAGACTGGCCCCGGGGCCGCGGGAGCGGCGGAAGGAAAAAGGACGAAGGACATGGCAACGCGCGTGGCACTGGTGACCGGCGGAACGGGGGGGATTGGCACGGCGATCTGCAAGAAGCTTGCGGACCAGGGCCACAAGGTGGCGACCAACTACCGCAACGAGGAAAAGGCCCGCGCCTGGGAAGCGCAGATGAAGGCGGACGGCTACGACTTCACCCTGGCCAAGGGCGACGTCACCTGCCCGGACGAGGCCGCGGCCATGGTGCGCGAGGTCGAGCAGAAGCTGGGCCCGGTCGAGGTCCTGGTGAACAACGCCGGCATCACCCGTGACGGCACCTTCCACAAGATGACGGCGCAGCAGTGGAACGACGTCATCAACACCAACCTCAACTCGGTGTTCAACGTCACCCGCCCGGTGATCGAGGGCATGCGCGAGCGCAAGTGGGGCCGGATCATCCAGATCAGTTCGATCAACGGCCTCAAGGGCCAGTACGGACAGGCCAACTACGCCGCCGCCAAGGCCGGCATGCACGGCTTCACCATTTCGCTCGCACGCGAGAATGCCAAGCTCGGCATCACCGTCAACACGGTCTCCCCGGGCTACGTGGCCACCGACATGGTGATGGCGGTGCCCGAGGAGGTGCGCGCCAAGATCGCCGCCGACATCCCGACCGGGCGGCTAGGCAAGCCCGAGGAGATCGCCTACGCGGTGGCCTTCCTGGTCGACGAGCAGGCCGCCTGGATCACCGGCTCCAACCTGGACATCAACGGCGGCCACCACATGGGCTGGTAGCGGCCGCCGCCCGCGACACCCGGAAGGGCCGGCAGTGCCGGCCCTTCTGATGTGCGGGTCCCGCCGGGGCCTGCCCTCCGGACAGAGCGTCCTGCCCCGCCTCTCCGGACGCAACCACGGGCCAGACCTGTCACGGCAGGCAGGGGCCGCGCCTGCGGGACGGAGGGGAGCGGTTCCCGGCCGCCTGAATCGGCGTCCGCGGCAGTGGCACGGCCTCGGGCTGGGACCGTATCGACACGGCGCGGCGCCCGGACTTCCCGAAGACGCGCCATTGCGCTGGCGCCGGCAACTGCATGGGCGCCCGAGTCGCCGCGTGGGATCCCGTTTCCGCAGGGCCCGGCGCCGGCACCGGGTGGAGTCGTCGCACGGGCTGCGTCGGAAACCGGCCTGGCGCCGCGACGGGGTCCCGGCCGCCGCCGGCGTCGCCGCGGGCATGGCGGCGGGTCCGGCGGCTGCGGTCGCTGCGGCTTGCAACCCGTGTTGCGCTGCGCCATGCTGCGAGGCACCAATCCTTCGAGCAATTGCTCCATGGCCTCGACCCGGATCATCAAGAAATATCCCAACCGTCGGCTCTACGACACCGAGATCTCCAGCTACATCACGATCGAGGATGTGCGGCAGCTGATCGTCGACGGCGAGGAATTCGAGGTCCGCGACGCCAAGTCTGGCGAGGACCTGACCCGTTCGGTGCTGCTGCAGATCATCGCCGAGCACGAGTCGGACGGGGAGCCGGTGCTGTCGACCCAGCTGCTGAGCCAGATCATCCGCTTCTATGGCGATTCGATGCAGGGCTTCATGGGCAGCTACCTGGAGCGGTCGATGCAGGTGTTCCTCGACCAGCAGGCGCAGTTCCGCCAGCAGATGGGCGGCATGCTCGGCCAGACGCCGTGGGCGATGATGAACCAGCTCACCGAGCGCAACATGGAAATGTGGAAGGAGTTCCAGAAGAACCTCACCGGCAGCGTCGGCCAGAAGCCGGATCCTGAGCGCCGCGGCCGCTGACCGCGCGGCTGCGGACGCGCCGCGACGGCGCGCGCCGCCAGCATTTCCAGCACCCCTTCCAGCTCCATTTCCCGGATCTCCCATGAACAATCGCGTCGCCGTCGTGACGGGCGGCATCGGCGGGCTCGGCTCGGCGATCTGCATCCACCTTGCCCGCGCCGGTCGGCGCGTCATCGCCGCCGACCTGGGGAGCGACCCGGAGCGTATCGCGCGCTTCGGCCAGCAGGTCGAGGGGCTCGACGTCCACTTCGCGGCGCTGGACGTGTCCGACTTCGATGCCTGCGCCGCGTTCGTCGCGCAGGTGGAACAGGCGCACGGCTCGCTCGACATCCTGGTCAATGCTGCCGGCATCACCCGCGACACCACCCTGCGCAAGATGCAGCGCGCGCAGTGGGACGCGGTGCTGTCGGTCAACCTCGACAGCGTGTTCAACCTGTGCCGGCACGCGGTCGACGGGATGATGTCGCGCGGCTTCGGCCGCATCGTGAACATCAGTTCGGTCAATGGACAGACCGGCCAGTTCGGCCAGACCAACTACTCGGCCGCCAAGGCCGGCATGCACGGCTTCACCATGGCCCTGGCGCGCGAGGTGGCGCGCAAGGGCGTGACGGTGAACTCGGTGTCGCCGGGCTACTGCGAGACCGCGCTGGTCGCGGCGATCCCCGACGAGATCCGCCAGGGCATCGTCGAGCGCGTGCCGGTCGGCCGGCTCGGGCAGCCGGCGGAAATCGCGCGCACGGTCGAGTTCCTCAGCGCCGACGACGCCGGCTACATCACCGGCGCGAACATCCCGGTCAACGGCGGCCTGTACATGGGCTTCTGAAGCTGGCGAGCCTCGCGCCGCCCTGCCCGGTCGGCAGGCACGGCGGCCAGCGATGGATCAGGGCTGGCCGCTGGCGGCCTGCCCGGGCGAGCAGAAGCGCTGCCGGTATTCCATCGCCTTGGGCATCAGCGACTGCAGGTTGGCGATGCGCGTCCCCGGGTTGGGGTGGGTGGAGGCGAACTCCGGCTGCGACTGCCCGCCGCTGGCCTCGCTCATCCGCTCCCACAGCGGCACCGCCTCCTGCGGATCGAAACACGCGGCGGCGGCCAGCATCAGCCCCACCTCGTCGGCCTGGGTTTCGTGCTTGCGTGCATACGGCAGCAGGTAGCCATAGCCCATCGCGGCCATGATCATCTGCTGCTGCTGCGGATCCATGCCGCTCATCGCGCCCGCCATCTGCCCCACCTGGCTGAGCTTCTGCTGCGCCATCCGCTGAGCGCCATGGCGCAGCAGCGCGTGCGCGATCTCGTGGCCCATCACCACCGCCATCGCGTCCTCGTTCCGGGCCACCGGCACCAGGCCGGTATAGACCGCCATCTTGCCGCCGGGCAGGCAGAAGGCGTTGGCCTGGTCGGACTCGATGACATTGACCTCCCACTGGAAGCCCTGCGAGAACGTCGGCGCCGGCTGGCCGTTCTCGGCCGCGAGCGCCGCCTCGACCTCGGGCACCTTGTCCACCAGCCGCTGCGCGATGCCACGGACCTGGCGCGCGATGGGCGCGTCAGGATCCACCGGCCGCTCCTGGCTCAGGATCTCCTGGTAGGCCTGCAGGCCCAGCGCCTTCTCGTCCTCGATCGACAGGCCGCGGTCGATCAGCACCGACTCGCCCGTCACCGCGTCCACGGACTGGTTGGAGAACCAGTAGTACACGCCGTAACCGGCGAACAGCAGCAGGATGATGAAGCGCGGGTTGATTCCCCGCCTGCCCGGGGAAGGCTGCTGCCGGTGGCGCCCACCGAACGGGTCGCGTCGCATTGTCCGTTTCTCCAGCCTGGTCGATCGGCGCCTACAGGTCCCGCACCACGCGGAAGCCGAGCCGCGCGTTGGTCGTGTCCACCGACGCGGGCGCACGCCATGCCGAACGCGTCTGCGCGGGCGAGCTGGCCCAGGAGCCGCCGCGGATCACCTGGTCGCGGCAGCCGGGATTGATCCAGGCCGAGCCGTCGCCCGGTGCGCGGCGGTATCCGTCATGCCAGCAGTCGGCCACCCATTCGCTGACGTTGCCGGAGAGGTCGTGAAGACCCCATGCATTCGGTTCCATGCTGCCGACGGGGGCCGGTCCCCAGTAGCCGTCGCCGTAGCCGGCGAAGGCGTTGGCCCAGCTGCGCCCGGCCGGGGAGCGGTCGCGTGCGCCGGTGGTGTTGGCCACGCGTGGCGGCGGCCCGCCCTCGCCCCAGGGGAAGCGGCCGGTCCCTCCCGCGCGCAGCGCATACTCGAACTCGGCCTCGCTGGGCAGCCGGTAGCGCTTGCCGGTCTGCGCCGACAACCATTCGACGTAGGCCTGCGCGTCGCGGGCGCTCACGTGCACCACCGGCAGGCCGTCGTCGGCCGGTCGGCCGAGGTAGTCGGTGTGCCAGTCCGCGCCGCTGCGCCGCACGAAGTTGTTGCTGCGCTCGTCGTACACCATGGAGAAGCCGCGTCGCGAGGCCCGGGTGCGGTGACCGGTTGCGGCGATGAAGCGCCGGAACTGGCCCACGCTGATCTCACGGATCGACATGCCGAATCCGCGTCCGAACCGGATCGGGTGCGCCGGGCGCTCGTGGTCGCTGGCGTCGCGCTCGCCCTCGGGCGCCCCCATGGTGAACGCACCGTGCGGCACCACCGCCATCTGCGGGCCGCGGCCACCGGTCTGCAGCGCATCGGTGAACACCTGCCCGGGGGCGTACAGACCGTAGTGCACCGCCAGGTCGATGCGCTCGCGCAGCTCCGCTGCCGCAGGATCGCCGGGCCGCGCGATGCGCAGCAGTTCGGCCAGGTGGCGACGCGCCACGTCGATGCCGCCGAACCTGGGGAGCGCGTCGATGCCCAGATCGCGCAGACGGGCGACACGCCTGGCGCGGATGCCGGCCACGCGTTCGCGCGCATCGGTCACGGTGTCGAGCCCGTCATCCGGCCGTACCTCGTGCGCGTACGCGAGCCAGCGCGAGGCCAGGTCGAAATCCGCGGCCAGCGCGGCATCCTCGGCGCGCCGGATCAGCGCGCTTTCGACCGCGGCCAGGCCCTGGCGGGCGCGCGGCTGCCCCGGCACGAGCTCGAGCGCCTCGCGGAAAGCTGCCAGGGCGCCACCCCCATCTTCGCCCAGTTCGCCGGCAGCCAGCGCCCGCTCACCGGCCAGGTTGGCCGCGGACACGCGTTCGGCCAGGTCCACGCGCGACAGGAACGCCTGCACGGCCTCGTCCTGCGGATCGATCGCCCGCAGCACCGTACCGAGCCTCAGCGCCTCCTCCAGCGCAACGTCGTCTTCGGCAGCCTTCGCCAGCGCGATGTCGCCCGTGCGCAACAGCTGTGCCCGGGCGCGGCGCAACCCGGCGGCGGCGGCGGCGCTGTGTTCGGGCAGGGTCGACAGCGCGAGATAGATGGGCACCGCCGCCCCGGCATCCTCGTACAGCCGTCCTTCGGCCAGCGCGGCGGCCGCACGTTCGCGGAGCCCGGCGGGGTCGTTCGCCTCCAGATCCACCGCTGGCGCGTGCCAGGTGAGACCGGCGGCGGCGCTGTCGTCGCCGCTCACCGTGACCCTGCCTCCAGCCACGTCAGCGACAGTGGCCGGCGCCGCCTGATCGACCGCCTGCCCGTTTCCGTCCTCGCGCGTGCAGCCGGCGCCCAGCACGGCGCCGAACGCGCACGCGATCCAGAGCCAGCGCATCCGGGACTTGCTCGACGACATCCGCGCCAGATTAAGCGATCACGGCAGGCGGCGCGAAGACGCGGCATTGCCACGCCCGCCTGCGCGCCGTTAGGCTGCCGCCCCATGTCGTCCTCGCCTTCGCCGCACTGGGTCTCCGACCCCGCCGTCCTGCGCACCCTCCTCGCCGCCGCCACCTCCCGGGTCGCCGTCGATACCGAGTTCGTCCGCGAACGCACTTACTGGCCGCAACTGTCGCTCGTGCAGGTGGGGATCGAGGCCCCTGGCGCGCAGTCGCCCGGGATCCTGCTGGTGGACATGCTGGCCGAGGGCATGACCGCGGCGCTGGCGCCGCTGCTGGCCGATACTTCGATCCTCAAGATCATGCACAGCGCGAGCGAGGACCTGATCGCCCTGCGCCAGGCCTGCGGCGTGGTGCCCGATCCGCTGTTCGACACGCAGATCGCGGCATCCCTGGCCGGCGTGGGGGCCGGACTCGGCTACCAGCGGCTCGTGCAGGAACTGCTGGGCGTGGCCGTGGACAAGGGCGAGACCCGCTCGGACTGGATGCGGCGCCCGCTCTCGCCCGCGCAACTGGCCTATGCGGCCGACGACGTACGCCACCTGTTCGCCGTGCACGACGTGCTCGACGCGAAGCTGCGCGCCCTGGGCCGCGATGACTGGTTCGCCGAGGATTGCGCACGCATGCTCGAGGGCGCGCGTCGCGACGAACCCGAGCGTTGGCCGCACCTGTCGCTGCGCAGCGCGCAGTTCCTTGATGCCGCCGGACGGCGCCGCCTGCTGCGGCTGTTGCGCTGGCGCGAACTGCAGGCGCGACGCAGCGACCGTCCACGCACCTGGGTGCTGGACAACGAACTGGCCGGGAGCATCGCCCGCGACGCCCCTGCCGACCTGCCGGCACTCGCGCGCCTGCTGGACACGCACCCGAAGGCGCCGCGGAAGCTGGCCGGTCCGATCCTGGAGGCGCTGCACACGCCGCTGGACGACGAGGACCAGGCGCCCGCCCCGCGCACCAGCGAACGCGATCGCAAGACGCTGCGCCGCCTGCAGGATGCGGTCGCCGCGCGCAGCGGCGAGCTGGGCCTGCCCGACGGCGTCCTTGCCTCGCGCAAGTGGCTGGAGGTTCTGCTCGACGGCGGGGACTGGCCCGGCATGCTGTCGGGCTGGCGCCGGGCCGAACTGGAGCCGGTGCTGGCGCCG